>JBLNGH010000201.1:0-2821 GCA_050264575.1 Acidobacteriota bacterium
GGCACGCTTCTGCCCTTTCTCGGCAAAAACGACGAGGAACGACGCGTCATCATCAATTCGGTTGGCGCGACGTGGGAAGGCAACCAAGTCTGGTTCATCACCGCCGGCGGCGCGACCTTCGCGGCTTGGCCGCTGGTCTATGCGGCGGCATTCTCCGGATTGTACTGGGCGCTGCTGCTCGTCCTGTTTGCGCTCTTCTTTCGGCCGGTCGGCTTCGACTTCCGCAGCAAGGTGGACGATCCGCGCTGGCGCAACGCCTGGGACTGGGGGCTCTTCATCGGCGGCGCGGTGCCGGCGCTGGTGTTCGGCATCGCCTTCGGCAACCTCCTGCTCGGCCTGCCGTTTCACTTCGACCGCGACCTGCAGGTGTATTACACCGGGTCATTCATTGCGCTGCTCAATCCATTCGGGCTGCTCGCCGGGGTGGTGAGCCTCGCCATGCTGACCATGCACGGCGCGTCTTACCTGCAATTGCGTACCGAGGGCGTGATCCATGGCCGGGCCGGGCGCGCGTTGCGGATCGCGGCGGTGGTGGTGATCGCGGCGTTTGCACTCGCCGGCATCTGGATCGTGGCCGGGATCGATGGCTACCGCATCGCCTCCATGCCGCCCGCCGACAGCGCCTTCACACCCCTCGCCAAGACCGTGGAGCGGGCGCCCGGTGCGTGGCTCGCCAACTACAGCGCGCACCCGTGGGCACTGACTGCGCCAGTGCTGGGCTTCGCGGGAGCACTGCTGGCGATTCTGTGGAGCCGCGCCGGGCGGCCGGTCGCGACGTTTATCGCAACCTCCGTGTCAGTGGCCGCCATTATCCTGACCGCAGGCCTCTCGATGTTCCCATTCGTGATGCCGTCGAGCACCAACCCCGCGAGCAGTCTCACCGCGTGGGACGCCGTGTCGAGCCACCGCACACTGCAGATCATGTTCTGGGTGGTGGTGGTGTTTCTCCCCATCGTGCTTGCCTACACCGCCTGGGTCTACCGCGTGCTGCGCGGCAAGATCACCGTCGAGCAGGTGCGGGCGAAACCGCGCAGCCTGTATTGAAAGGAGTTCGTCATGTGGTATTTCACCTGGATACTCGGCATCGGTGTGGCACTGGCTTTCGGCATCATCAACGTGATGTGGCTCGAATCCAACTACGGTTTCGGCGACCTGGACGAAAAAGAAACGAAGCGGCGGTTCCAGGATCGCAGCCGCTAGCGCGCGGCGTCGCGGACGTTCGAATGGAATATGTGGCATCAGAAATTCGAAGGGGGCCATTGAATATTCTTATGTGACCGCACCGGGGCTGCGGCCGCCGACCCGCTACTTCTGAATCCGGCCAATGCTTGACTTCCAGAAGTGCGCGACTAACACTATCGCTGCTTGACTGTTGCTCTTAGAGCTTGAAACGTGCGGCCCAGGGAGGGGACGCGCGAAGAATGAGCCACGCGGGACACCATCGCGTGGACGAGAACAAACAAAGGGAGGGGCACATGGTCTACACCCGTCGCACCGTCTGGCCGCTCGTCATCGGCATCATCATGGTGGCGTACGCTTATCTCGTGCAAAGCGGCAACATGGCGGGGCTCATCAAGTTCCTCAATACCGGGCGCTACGTGGGGGAAATGGTGACCCTCGGCTACGCCTTCGGGGGCGTCGCCGTCCTGGTCGGCCTGTGGCAATTGGTCGTAACCCCGAAGGAAGGCCACGGAGACTATTACCTGTCCACCGTCGCCGGCGTCATGTTCATCATGCTGGTCGCGTTCGTCGTCAAGTGGGGGCTTGACCCGCTGATGGCGCTGTGGGGAAGCCAGGCGCGGCCGACACTGGGCTTCAACTTCGCGAGTGTCCTGAACCTCAATTACGTGGTGATGGGGATACTCGCCGGCATCATCGTGGTCAACGTCTTCCGGGTCCCGCATTGGGCCGAGAACGGCGTGCGGCTGTCGCGGCTCGGATTGAAGACCGGCGTCATTCTCCTGGGCGCGCTCTACAGCTTCGCTGAGCTGGCGCAGCTCGGGAAGCTCTCGGTCCTCATGATCGGCGTGTTCGTCCTGGGCTCGGTATGGCTGGTGCTGATCATCGGCGTCCGGCGCGGCCTGCCCAACTCGATGACGGGCGTGCTGTCCTCGGGCGTCGGCGTGTGCGGTGTTTCCGCTGCCGTGGCGGCTGCTCCCGTCGTGCAGGCCAAGTCCCTCGAAATCGCATACACGATCGGGACCATCCTCCTGTTCGGCGTGCTCTGCATGTTCCTGTTCCCGATTGTCGGCAAGAGCCTCGGCATGGGCTATATCCAGTTCGGGGCGTGGGCCGGCACGGGCATTCTCAATTCCGCCCAAGTGGCCGGCGCGGCGCTCGCGTTCCAGCCCGGCGGCATCGAGACGCTGAAGGTGGCCGAGATCTTCAATATCACCCGCGTCCTCTTCCTGCCGATCATCGTGCTGTGGCTGGCGGTTTGGTACGTCCGGCGCGAGCAGGCCGCGCAGCGCACGGTGCAGCAGGTCGACGCCATGCAGGTCGTCATCAGCAAGTTCCCGATCTTCGTGCTCGGCTTCATCCTCATGTTCCTGCTCTCCTCGACCGGCATCTTCGCCCCGGCGCGCCACTACCAGGGCTCCTACTTCGACAACAGCGAGAAGGCGCTGACGAAGAAGGACCGCACCGGAAAGGCGATCAATAATCACCTCACGGACGCCGAGGTCGCGACGCTCCAGAAGGAACTGGACAAGATCAAACGCGCCGACCAGAAAGCCGCGCTCGAGCGGCTGGCGCAGAACAAGAAGGTCATGTCCGAGGATGACGACGCCATGGTGCGCGGGGTCATCAATTCCAGGGCGCT
>JBLNGH010000202.1:0-13425 GCA_050264575.1 Acidobacteriota bacterium
CCTCGAACGGTTTGGGCACGGCACGGCGCGGCGGCAGGTTCGTGCCGACGCGTGGCGTTGGGGCCTGCCACGACGTCGCCTGGCCTGGGCGACGTGGGCCGTGGCAGCGGCGGCCGCGGCCCTGGCCATTGCGGCCGGTTGGTGGCTTCGCGATCGCGGTGTCAACGCGACATCGACCACGGCCGCGCAATTCGTCTGGCCGCTACCTGCGGAGATCAGCCTCGATTCGGCGCCGGTGGTCTCACCAGACAGTCGATTCCTCGCGTTCACGAGCACCGGGCCTGGTCCGAGTCTCCACCTGCGCGCGATGAATTCCCTGAAGGCGACGCCCGTCGTTGGGACGGAGCGTGCGATGCAGCCGTTCTGGTCTCCAGACAGCCGGTCGATCGGCTACTTCGCGCGCGGAAAGCTGATGAAGGTCGCGTTGGGTGGGGCACCGGTGCAGATTGCCGACGCCCCTGACGGTCGCGGCGCCGCGTGGGGCGCCTCCGGCACGATCGTGTTCAGCCCGATGCTGATCGACGCGCCGCTGATGAAGGTCTCTGCGGACGGCGGACAGCCTGAGCCAGCCACGAAGATCGATCCGGCGCGCGGCGAGAACTCGCATCGATGGCCGGCCTTTCTGCCCGACGGCGTACATTTCGTGTACTTCGTCCGCTCGTCGATGGACGAGCACCGTGGCGTGTATCTAGGCCGGGTCGATCAACCGGCACGAGCCGGCTCGCTGCTGTTCCGATCGGAATCGCCCGCCGTCTTTGCGCCGTCAGACGATCCCGGCCGCGGATTCCTGCTCTCGGCCGTAGACGGCCGAATGGAAGTCCGCGCGATCGACCTCGAGCGAGCCGCTATTCAAGGCGATCCGCATGCGATCGACGTGCCTGCCGGCGGACCGACGCCGTATCAGACGGCGATGGTCGGCGCGTCGCGCGACCTGGTCGCGACCGTGTCGTCGCGGCTTCCGTACGGCGCGCGGCTCGCGTCGATCGGACGGAACGGCGGAGCGGTGCGACTCTGGGACGAACGCGAATCGCAGAACTGGCCGCGACTCTCACACGACGGCCGATGGCTCGCGTGGCAGCGGATCGATCCGATCCGAGGCAATCCCGACATCTGGATCGAGAATCTCGAACGAGGCACGCGCGTGCCGCTGACGACCGCTCCTGATGACGACGCCGTGGAGGTGTGGTCGCCGGACGGAAAACGGATGGCGTACGTCGTCGGGCAGAGAACAGCCAGGCCCCGTCTGACCATTGCCAATGCTGACGGGACCGGTCAGATCCGTGAGGTGGCGTGCCCCGAGGCGTCCTGCACGCCGACGGACTGGTCGCCGGACGGAAAGTTTCTGATCGTCAACGTCCGCCGCAAGGACGACAATGACGTGTGGATGCTGCCTGCGACGCCGGAAGGTGCGCCGCGCCCGTTGCTCGACGCCGCGTTTGACGAGCGCGACGCGCGCATCTCGGCCGATGGCAAGTGGATCGCGTACGTCTCCAAAGAATCGGGACGGCCGCAGGTCTCTGTCCGCAGCCTGCAGGGTCCGCCACAACGCGCGATCATGTCGGCCGGCGGTGGCGATCAACCGGTCTGGCGCCGCGACGGAAAGGAGCTGTTTTTCGTCGATCCGCAGGGTCAGCTTCGAGCCGTACCGGTCGTCACTTCCGCGCGCGGAGCTGTGTCATTCGGCACGCCGGTCGTGCTCGAGGTTCCAGCGATCGGGTTTGGTCACTTCGGCACGCAGTACGACGTCTCACCCGATGGCCAGCGCATCTACTTCCTCGATCGGGCGCTCGAGCCGACGCCGCGCGAGATTGGCTTCGTGATGGGCTGGCAGGGACTTTTGGGGACGAATCCGCTTCGTTAGAAGCGCAGAGCCCAGACGCTCTTAGCGATCTGGCTTCCGGTTCAGGAAATGCATCGCGTTGTACAGGCTGATGTGCAGCGACGTCGCGTGCGTTTCCGCCGGCAGGTACTCGTAGAAGCAGGTGATGTCCGGCCGGAGATCCTTCATCAGCGTGACGAGCCGCTCCGCCGCCGTTTTCATCTCCGTCGGCTCATCGGCGACCGAGATGTAGACCCGGCGGCCGGGCGCGCGGTTCTTCTTCAAGGACTCGGCGGCTCTCTGCACCAGCGCCTGCTTGTTCCACCACAGGCTTGCGCTGACGATGACGTAGTCGTTGAAGAGCTGCGGCTTCTCGAGGAGAATCTGCGTCGCCAGCAAGCCCGCCAGAGACTGTCCAATCAACGTCCGTGTGTCGCTCACGCGATAGTGAGCCTCGACGTAGGGAATGAGCTCCTGTTCGAGAAACGCCACGAACTTTGCGGCGCCGCCGCTCGTCGGCGTGGCTTTCAGATCGGCCGGGTCGGATGACGGCATCGTGAAATCGCGCCGGCGATCGACGTTCGAAATCCCGACGACGATCGCAGCCGGCATGACCCCGTAGGTTGCGAGGAAATCGAACAACCCGGTTGCGTGCAGGTAATCCTCGTGCGCCGAACCGTCCAGCAGGTAGATGACCGGGTACTTCTGCGTTCCGGCATCGTAGCCGGCGGGCAGAAAGACGTTCAGCCGGCGATCTTCGTTGAGGACCCCGGAGTGAACGACTGCGACCTTGCCGAACTCGAGCGACGGCTCCTGCGGCGCCTCGAAGGAGGAACCGATCACGACGGACGCCGCTGAGACGATCGGGACCACGAGGACCCTCAGGACCTTGAGGACCTCAGGCGATGAGGACCTCAGGCCCATGAGGAGCTCGGCGATCCCGTCATGATTCGACGCTGACGGTCTCGTACGACGACAGCTTGCGCTGGAGCGTCGGCTCCATCCGGGAGACGTACCACGACGCCGGGCTTCGCCCGATGAGCGCGGTCGCCGCCGCGTAATACGCCAGCGCGACAGGCCCGCCGATGAGCCATTGATTCGCGCCGGTGAACTGCGCGATGACGCCGGCGACGAGCAGAACGGCGCACGTGTCGGAGACGGCCGCCAGCATGTTGCAGACCGACCGCGGATTCCACCGGGGCTCGGGCTCCAGGGTCAACCTCATGCCGGAGGACGATGGATCCCGCGCGGCGGCGGGGCGATCGCGTTCGGAACAAAGCTGCGAGAACTGCGCCAGCAGCGGCTCGGCCGGCAGGCCGACGGCTGCCGCGTACCCCCGCAGCATCCCGCGCGCGTACAGGCCGCTGGGGAGCTTCGAGACGTCTCCTGCCTCGAGCGCGGCGAGCAGAGGACGCCTGAACTTCGTCGCGAGCGCAATCTCCTCGAGCGTCACGCCGCGCCGCTCGCGTTCGCTCCGCAGATCCTGGCTGAACAAGTCTTGCATGGTCATTGATTTCTCATTTCTTGCTGATTGCCCTCACACAAAAAATACGCGCCTCGGCGGATTGAAACAAGCGCTAAAGCAGGGTACCGCGCAACACCACCACCGCCACCGAAAAATAGATCACGAGGCCGGTGACGTCGACGAGCGTCGCGACGAACGGCGCCGACGAGGCGGCCGGATCGAATCCTAGACGCTTCAGAACGAACGGCAGGAGCGACCCGCTGAGCGTGCCCCACAGCACGACGCCGACCAGCGCAATCGCGACGGTCAGGGCGACCAGCAGCCAGTGCGGACCGTAGATGTCCGAAAACGCGGACCAGAGCGTGATGCGCAGAAAGCCAATACCGCCGAGGATGCCGCCGAGGGCCAGGCCGGCGAACACTTCGCGCTGCATGACGCGCCACCAGTCGCGAATGCCGACTTCGCCAAGCGCCAGCGCGCGAATGACGAGCGTCGAGGCCTGCGAGCCCGAGTTGCCGCCGCTCGAGATGATGAGCGGTACGAACAGCGCGAGCACGACCGCGCGCGAGATCTCCGCTTCGAAGGCGCCCATCGCCGTCGCCGTCAGCATCTCGCCGAGGAAGAGTGCCGTGAGCCATCCGGCGCGCTTCTGGATCATCTTCACGAGCGGAATGCTCATGTACGGCTCGTCGAGCGCCTCCGATCCGCCGATCCGCTGAATGTCCTTGGTCGCGGTCGCCTCGGCGACATCCAGCATGTCGTCGATGGTGACGATGCCGATGAGCACGCCCGCCGTGTCGGTTACCGGCAAGGCCGTCCGGTCGTACTGCCGGAACACGGCGACCGCGGCCTCCTGCGCGTCGGTCGCCTTCAAGGCGACGAACCGGCGATCCATGAGCTCCGAGACGCGCTTCTCGAGCGGAGCGAGCAGGAACTCGCGAATGCGGATGTCGTCGATCAGCACTCCTTTTTCGTCGACGACATAAATATGGTTGAGGGTTTCGCTGTCCTGGCCGTGGGCGCGGACGTAGTCCAGCGTTTCGCGCACCGTCCAGTGCTCGCTCGCCGCGACGTAATGCGGCGTCATCAACCGGCCGACCGACTCCTCCGGGTATCCGAGCAGCGTGAGCGCGACCGCCCGCTCTTCGGGCGTCAGGAGCGCGAGCAGCTCTCGAGTGGCCGTCGCCGGCAGCTCCTCGAGGAACATCGTCCGATCGTCCGGGGCCATGCTGTTGAGGAGCGCCGCCACGTCTTCCTGCGCCATGGCCCGCAGCAGCGTCGCCTTGGCGTCGTGCGACAGGTACTCGAAGACGTCGGCGGCGGCTTCGCGCGGCAGCACGCGAAAGACAACGACCTGATCTTCGACGCTGAGGGCGGTCAGGAGCGCGGCGACGTCGCCCGCGTGGCGATTGCGCAGCATGTCGCGCAGGCGGGCGTAGTCGCCGGCCCGGAGGACCGTGGCGAGCTCTTCGGCAGGACGGGCCACGTCGCGAATCGCGGCGAGGACCTCCTCCCGTTCGGGACCGCTGAGTTGTTGTTCCATGGTCGTGAGGGCGGCTCTGACGACGTCGTGATGATGGACGTGAGGACCGACGGCCTTGACGGCGTCGAGCCAGACGCGATGAATCAGATCGAGATCGCGGGAGGTGAGGGACGGCGGGTGGGCGCCGAGGTGAAACGTGTCGGCCCGCCCGCTCCGGTGATAGATGACGAGTTGAACGTCCGCGGCGTCGGGCTTGTCGGCGCGCTCCCAGGCTTCGCCCAGCAACCGGGCCTGATCGTCCGCCGAGAGCGTCATCGACTCGCCAACGTAGACGTCCGATGAACGAAGACGAATCGCCGTGCCGACGATCGCGTCGACGACGCTGCGCGCGGGCACGATGAGCAGCCGCACCGGCCGCCCGAGCCGTTCGGCGAGCGTGATGATTTCCGAGAGCAAGTGCCGCTCGTACGGCGTCGGCGTGTGCTCGCCAGCCGCCGCCTCGGCGACGTCCACGTCAATCAGCCGCACCGTCATCACGACGATGTCGCGATCGCCTGGCGCTCGAAGGGCCCCCGCCACATGGGAAAGCAGATGCGGGTTGCGGACCGGGACGAGCACGTTGCCCGGTCGAGCCTCCACTTGACCCGGCGACAACTCCGCGGCGAGAAGCAGATCGAACGTGTCCTGATCCGCCTCGACTGCCGGCGTCACGCTGGTGTCTTTGAATGCGGTCTGCCACAACGTCAGCGCGACAATCAGTCCGGCTGTCGCGATCGCCGCGACATCGCCGGTCACCATCATCGCCAACGCCGATGCGGCGACGACAATCCCGGTGCCTGCCAGACCAACCGGGATGTCCCGGCCTTTGGCGCGCAGGTTGAGCGGTACTCGATGCGGAAGCGGCGGCCGCGTCGGCCGCAGCCGGATCAGCGCGGCGACCGCGAGCACGATCATGACGGCGACGGCAATCGCGTACGCGCGCGCCAGCCACGGGACCCGCGCGCCGCTCGTGATGATGACGAGGATCACCGCGAGAACCGTCATTTCCGCCGCGCGCACCGGGGTCCCGAACCGCGTCTGAAGCGACGCGAGTCCCCGAGGGAACGTCCCGTCAGTCGAGGCGCGGTGAGCCATTTGCTCCGCGTCCCCGACCGCCGTGTGAGCCGCAGGCAGGAGGAAGAGAACCGCGGCGGCCGCGAGAGCCAGCGCCAGGATGTCCTTGGTCCACATCGGGCCGGCGAGATGCTGGGCGAGACCGGCCAGCGGCGCGTTCACCCACAGCGTCTGCTCGGTGGCCGGCACCATCAGGGTCACCAGAAAAGTTCCGACCGTCGTGAGCTCGAGCGCTAACAGGAGCGTGAACCGGCTGGTCCGCCGCAACGCCTGCAGACGCGGCGGTGGAAACTCGTGGGCGACGCGCGCCAGTGCCTCGCCGCTGCCGGCGACGGCGAGCGTCATCCCGAGGCCAACCACGAGTGTGACCGCGAGGTTGATCGCCGTCCAGTTCGTGCCCGGCGTCGGCGGCGGCAGCGACGCGAGGATGCGCAACGGACTCGCGTGACCACGCGCCACGCTCGCGACGCCCCACACCATCGTTACCGCGAGGATCACGACACCGATCCACACGCCCCGCGCGACGGTTTCGCGCGACACGCCGCGCCCGATGCGCGTCGGCAGCCAGAGCAGCCCGACGGCGGCGATCGCCAGCACGGTCGCGAGATCCTCGGGGCGAACGTGACCCGTGAATCGCCATCCCGCGATCGCCGTGCCGGCCACGCCGGCCACGTAGTGACCGATGACGACCGTCGTCAGCGCGGCCAGCAGCAGGCGCTCCGTGAACGCTGACGCGGCAGCCACTCCCGTGAAGCGCGGACCGAGAGCGGCGGTGATCCGGCCCACGAATCCGCCCGGCACGAGCAGGGCCCAGCTTTCCAGATCGATCGCGCGGACGAGCGCGGCGAGTCCTGTTGCCGCGAGGACGAACCAGCCGGCGGAGTCCCCAAGCGTGCTTCGCGTCACCCCCGCGATGAAAAACGCCGCGACCCCAAGCTGCGCGACGACCAGCGCGGCGGCACTCCGGACCGACATGAATCGCAGGAGCGCCGTTGACGAGAGGATGACGCGTATCGGATGACGCTGGCGGATGGGGGAGAACGGCGCCATCTCAGGACATGAAGGTCATGAAGGGTCCGAAGGGCATGAAGAAGAGCATTCAGATCCGGCGATGAATCTGCCCCCTGAACCGGCCCAACCGCCATCTCGACGAACGGCGTGTACCACCGCCGTTATCGTCGCACAGGATACGAACGGAGGCTTTTCGATATGGCCACCGTTGTGAAGTTTCTCAAGTACATCGTGCTCCTCGTTGCGTACGCGCTGGTCAGCATCCTGCAGTCTCAGCCGCAGACCTGGACGCTCGACGACTTCGAGGACGGTAATCTCAAGTCTGCGTCCGGCCTGTCGTGGATCGTCATCGCGGATGACCTCGGCGGAGGTGCGACGGAAGCCCGGCTCGAGCTCACACCGGGCGGACGGTCGCCGTCGAGACAGGCGTTGCGGCTTGCCGGCCGGCTCGGCGGCGGACCTGTGTCGTTTGCCGGCGCCTGGGCGCCGCTCGAGCGCACGGGCCGCAACCTCGATCTCAGCGCCTTCGAGGGAGTGCGGCTCCGTGTGAAGGGGCCCGCGCGACTCGACGTCGGATTCAGAAGCGGCGTCGTGAACTTCATGACCCGGGTCGATGCGGGTCCTGACTGGAACCTCATCGAGATCCCGTTCACGCAACTGGCGGCTACGGGTCCGGCCCCGGAAGGGACACGATGGAACCCGCGCGCCGTGCAGATTTTCGGCGTCACGACTCCGCAGACATCCACGGGCGACAACCAAGCAACCGGGGAGTTCGCATTCGAGATTGACGACGTGGAGTTCTACGGTCAGGGCACTGACCGGCTCGTGCCTGTCGCATCCGGCCCGCCGACCGGCTACGGCGTCGTGCCGTTCACGACCCTTTCGGCGATCCCTTCCACGGGGTGGGTCGAGCTCGGCACCGATCCCGAACGCGACGGGAAGATGCCCTCGCTGCCCGACGCCATCCGGCTCGAAGCGATTCCGTCGGCGCCCGGGGACATGCTGTGGACGAGGATCACGCTCCGGGAAACGCCGCACGAGAGGTGGATGGGCGTGAACCTGGCGTTCGACGTCGACGGCGATCCCTCGAACGGTGCCGCGTGGTGGGGCAGCAACAGCGCGTTCAAGTTCGATCGTCTTGTGACCGTCTGGTGCGTCCGCGTCGCCGATGGCTGCCAGGGATACATCGGTCTCGCCGATGCTGATCAGGTCGCTGCGCGCACCATGGTGGCCGGGGGAGGAGCGCAGTTGCGCTTTGCGATCGACCGCGAGCGGCGCGCGTTCGTCGTGGGCGTGCCGCGCGCGCTGCTGACGCTCCAGGGCAAAGAGATCCGGCTGGTCGCTGCGGTCGGGTCGGCATTACTCTACGCCGACGATGTCCCGGGACAGGGCGCGGCAACGATTCGTTGAGCTGACCGCTGTCGCGGTCTGGATCGCGTACGCGAGCAGTTACGCGATCACCTTCGCGCTCACCGGGTTGCCGATCTGGACGGCTGTCCGGGCTGCGCTCGCCAACTCGATCCCCGACGCGCTGCTCGCCATCGCCGCCATCAGAATCTCGCTGGCGATCGACCGCGCTCATTCGGCGGCGCCCGGACTGGTCGCGCGACATGCGCCGGGAGCCATTCCTCTGGTCGCGCTCGCCGCCGCGAGCAAGGGGCTGCTGATCTGGATCGACTACGTGATCGTGGCCCGAACTCCCTACCAGTTCAGCCCAGCCTTGGTCTTCTGGCACACGTTCCTGAGCGCGCTCGTCTACGTGACCGTGGCTGCAGCCACGCACGCCTGGCTGATTGGCAAGCGTCTGCGGGAGGAAGAAGCCAACGCCGTTCGCGCGGAAGCGCTTCGCGCCCGGGCGGAGATCGCCGCTCTGCGGGCCCAGCTCAACCCGCACTTCCTCTTCAATACACTCCATTCCGTCCTCGGGCTCGTGCGCCGCGATCCGGCGCTTGCCGAAGCGGCGCTGGAGAAGCTCGGCGATCTCCTTCATTACGCGACGCGGGTCCATCGGAACGGCGTCGATTGGATCGCGCTGCGTCATGAATGCGACTTCGTGGACACGTACCTCGATCTCGAAGCCATCCGGCTCGGCGATCGCCTGCGTGTCGTGCGCAATCTCGACGAGTCGGCGTTGGAGTGCCAGGTTCCGACGTTCTCGCTGCAGCCGCTCGTCGAGAACGCCGTCCGGCACGGCATTGCGCCTCGTGCTGAAGGCGGACAGATTGTCATCGGCGCGCGCCTTCAGCCGGACGGAAACCGTCTCCGGCTGGAGGTTTGCAACGACGGCGCCGGACGAGCGTCGACCGATTCCGACGAGGGAGGACTCGGGCTGCGTGTGCTCCGGGAACGATTGGACGCGTTGTACCGTGGAACGGCGAGCATGACGGCCGGCTCCACTCCAGGCGGCGGCTACAGTGTGGTCCTGACCCTGCCTGTCGTCGCGCGTGACACCGAGGTCAACGAATGACGCAGGAGCGTGTCCGCACGCTCGTCGTCGAAGACGAGCCGGAGGCGCGCCGGATGCTCTGCGACTTTCTCGCGGAGGCGCCGTGGGTGGAGCTGGTGGGACAGTCTGCCGACGGCCGTGACGCCGTCGCGTCGATCGATCGCCTGCAGCCGGCGCTGGTCATTCTCGATGTGCGCCTTCCCGAGATGTCCGGCCTCGACGTGCTGGAGAAGATTCATCACCAGCCCGAGGTCGTGTTCGCGACGGCGTACGACCAGTACGCCGTCGCGGCGTTCGAGCTTGGCGCGCTCGACTACCTCGTCAAGCCGTTCGGCCGCCAGCGATTTCGCCGGATGCTCGAACGCGTGCGGCGGCGGCTCTCCGCCGATCCTGACGGGCTCTCGTCGCCTGAGCGCGCGCGGACCGCGCTCGGCCAGTCGCCGCTCCGCCGTCTGTTCGCGAGACGCGGGGACAAGATCGTGCCGATTCCGGCTGGAGAGATCGTCCGCATTCAGGCGCGAGGCGACTACGCCGAGGTGCACGCGCCCGGCGGCCCGTTCCTCCTGCACGTCAGTCTGAGCGAGCTGGCCGGCCGGCTCGATCCCGAGCGCTTCGTCCAGGTTCACCGATCGCACATCGTCAACCTGGAGGCGATGAAGCTGCTGCGGCCTCACGACGAACGGCGGCTCGTCATCGTCCTGGCGAATGGCGAGGAGATTGTCGCCAGTCGAGCGGCGTCAGAGGTGCTGCGAAAACAGGCGCGGTAATTTCAGGCCGCGGCCTGGCCGAGGCCGTGTCAATCGCCACGACCGAGCAGATGTAGACGCATACGCGTTTCCAGGTCCCTTTCGCATCCTTCGCGCAAAACTCGTCGATGAGCTTGCAGTTGGTTTCTCCGGGGATTTTCGCGGTCAGCGAACAGCACCGCTGTCGGGCGGCGACGCCTGGAATCGGGACGGTGGGATCCCCGACGCCGTACGTAAACGAAACCTGCTGCTCTCTGGGTTTCTGTCCAGCCCGGTCGAACCAGGCGCGATCCCTGCGGATGAGATCTTTCCACTCCGTTTCGATGCGACTGCGTTTGTCCTGGATGTCTTTCATCTCGGTTTCCAGGCGGATGTATGCCGCGTCCGTGTCTCCTGTCGCAGGTTGATGCGCCGTATGAAGAAAGTACGAGCGGGAGGTGAGGGACAGGACCAGCCGGGCCGCGTCGACGTCGGGCGCATTCTGCTTCGCCCACGCGCCGACCGACTCGCTCCAGGTGGCGATCTGGTCATCGAGCGCCTGATGTCGGGCCGAGATGGCCTCCGCTTCCCGCTGCAGCGCGTCTCGCTCAGCGTTGAGCTTGGAAGCCGATCCGCAGGCTGAATTGAGAGTCACGAGTGAAACGAGCACAGACACGTGTACAGCCGGGATTCGCATCATGGGAGACCTCCCGGCCGTCATGCTACGCCCGGGGTCGATGGCGCAGCGACGCAAGTTTTGGAATCTATCGAAAAATGGGACTGCCGCAGTGAGTTACATCTGCGCGTGGATCTCGACCGGCTGATCCGGCGTTGAGCCATTGCCGCCGACGACAGCGTCCCACCCATCCGGCAGATCGCCGCAGTCGGCGCGCAGATACTTCCAGTGATTCCGGCGAATCGACGTCAATAGCTCGTGACGCGACTTCGGCCGCAGCGGCTCTCCCTTGTGGAGCTTGCCGAATCGCATGATGGTGGGCTCCGGCAGCGCGCTGGTGAACATGAGGAGCGGCCAGAAGAATTTCGGTCCGTTCGTGCGGCGCAGCCGCAGCGCCCACAACCCGAGCCCGCCGATCCGGTACGCCCACGGTCCCCACCAGCTGTACGTGCCCGGCCGGAGGTTGTGCTTCCAGCACTTCATGATGAGCTGCCACTGGAACCGCGACAGATTGCGCGTCTCCGTCACGCCCTGCTCCCGCGCCATCCTCGTGTCGTGCAGCGGCGTGAAGATCGACGGCACGAGGAATGCGAACAACCGGCGGCGCTCCATCTCGTGCACGAGATCGAGCGTGGCCTTCACGTCCTCGTCGGTCTCGCCCGGATTGCCGACCATCAGCGTCATCATCGGGAACCAGTTGTTCTCGTTGAGCACGCGGAGCCCTTCGAGCACGACGCTCGGCCATTCGTCGATCGAGAACGGCACCGCCTTGCCCGGCATCACCTGTTTGGCCATGCGCACCGATCCGGTTTCGAGACCGATGAGCGGGACCAGCGCCTTTTTCCGGGGATGCGTGCTGAGCGAGGGCAGGTGGATCGGACTCTTGTCGAGCAGGATCCGCGACAGCTCACGGATCAGAACCGGGTCGACGACGGCCGGCGCCATGGTGCAATGGCTGAGGACCACTTGCTCGACGCCCGGCGTCCGCGCCACCCCTTCATAGAGATCCAGCAGCGCTTCACGGTTCGGGAAGAAGAACGGCGTGTTCGTCCGGACCTGGCCCCAGATGAACATGTCCTCGGTGGCGAGCGAGATCTGGCGGTTGCCGTGCCGCACGTTCGCGCGAACCGCTTCGAGAATGCGTTCCTTCGGCAGATCGATCTGCGGATTGAGGTCGGGCACGCAGAAGTTGCACCGGCGGCCGCAGCCGGTCGTCATCTCGACCACGCCGAACGTCGTCCGTCGATCCGAGAACAGGATCGACGATCGATCGACCGGGTGCGACACGTGCACGTCCTTCGGCAGCGCTTCGCCGCGGACGGCTCGGCCGAACAGCTCGACCGCCTCCTTCGACTCGCTCCGGCCGTCGACGACGCAGTCGACGCCGAGCTCGTCGTGGCTCGCGGTCTGCGTGATCTGCCATCCTCCGGACCCGCCGACGATGACCGAAAACCGATCGCGATAGGGATTGTGCTTGACGCGTTCGAACATCGCGCGGGCGTAGTGGGAGTTGATCGGCTGGCGCGACGAGCCGAACATCGACGTGTACACCCCGGCGGCGAACGTCACGCCCAGCGGGTTGTGCGTCGAGATGGCAACCACGCGTGTGCGCGGTCCGATGAACCGATCGATGTCGTCGGGGTAGCAGGCGACGATGTCGTCGGCGGGGAACTCGCGGCGCAGCGATTCCTCGAGCGCCCGGACGCCCGCAGGCATGACGGCCGCCGACCCGTTCGTCTCGTGTTCGACTTCGCGCCAGCGCGGGTACTTCTTGTCCAGCACCCACTCCATCCAGATCGGCAGGGACGCGAGCGCCATCTGGATGAAGTACCCGGCGTGGTCGATGGCTTCGGTGAGAGGGGCGGTGATGACGATCAGCTTGCCGTCGCCGTTCATCGTCGTGTCGGTCATCGCACCTCGCCGCCGCCGACTTACATGATATGTGATACTCCCCTCGGCTCAACCCTATGCTGGGGCTCGCAATTCTCCGCCTGGCCTTTGCGGCGCTCCTCCGCAACCGCGTCCGGTCGGCCCTCACCATGCTCGGCATTCTCATTGGTGTCGCGGCCGTGATCTGTACGGTCGGGCTGGGCCAGGCTGCTTCCATTCAAATCCAGGAGCAGCTCGCCGAACTCGGAGACAACTGGGTCTGGATTGAAGCGGGCAATCGAAGCTTGGGCGGCGCGAGAGCCGGAGCGGGAAGCTCGCGCCTCACCGTCGATGACCTGCATGCCATCCTCGCGGAAGTTCCTGTCGTGACGGGATGCTCGCCACAGGTCGACAGCCGTGTCCAGATCATTCGCGGCAACCAGAACTGGAATGCGATGTACCGAGGCGTGGCGCCGGAATACCTGGATATTCGCCGGTGGCCGGTGGTCGCTGGAGTGCCCTTCACCGAGGTCGATGTCGCGACCAACGCGACTGTGTGCGTCCTCGGTCAGGTCGTGGTCGATCAGTTGTTCGGGGACGACGATCCCATCGGTCAGATGATTCGTATCCGTGACGTGCCCTTCAAAGTCATCGGTGTTCTCAAGACCAAGGGTCAGTCCGGAACGATGAACCAGGACGACACGCTGCTGATGCCGTACACCACAGCCCAGCGACGAATCTCCGGCAACCGGTGGTTTCAGGACATCATGTGCTCCGCCGGCTCACCGGCGCTTCTCGAGACCGCGCGGCTCCAGATC
>JBLNGH010000203.1:0-5606 GCA_050264575.1 Acidobacteriota bacterium
CATGGGACTTGTCGAGCCGCACTACAACGGCATCGGCGGTGACGTCTTCGCCATCTATTACGAGGCGAAGACGGGCAAGTTGTACGGATTGAACGCCGGCGGATGGGCGCCGTCAGGCCTCACACCGGAGTTCCTCCGCTCCAAGGGTCAAACCCGGATGCCCGGCAGCGGGATCTACACGGTGACGGTGCCGGGCGCGGTCAAAGGCTGGGAACTGATGCGATCGCGCTTCGGCACGCTGCCGATGGCGGACTTGCTCGCGCCGGCGATCTTCTACGCCGAAGACGGTTTCCCGGTGAGCGACGTCATCGCCGACGCGTGGAACGGCTCGACGCGCAAGCTGACGTCGGGACCGCACGCAGCCGAAGTCTTCCTCGTCAATGGCCGCGCGCCCAAATCGGGCGAGGTCTTCAAAAACCCGCAGCTCGGCGCGACGATGCGTTTGATCGCCGACAAAGGCGTCGCGGGATTTTACGAGGGCAAGACCGCCGCGGCGATTCTCGCCGTCGAGAAGGAGCTCGGCGGCACGATGACGGCCGAGGACCTCAAAGAATACCAGCCGGAGTGGGTCGAGCCGATCTCGACGACGTATCGCGGCTGGACGGTTTCGGAGCTGCCGCCGAACACCCAGGGGATCGCGGCGCTGATGATGCTGGACATGATGGAGCGCTTTCCGCTCCGCGAGTCCGGCCTCACGAGCACCAAGGCGCTGCACGTGATGATTGAAGCCAAGAAGCTGGCGTACGCCGACATGCTCCGGTACGTCGCCGACCCGAAATTCTCCAAGGTGCCGGTGGCTTCGCTGCTGGACAAGGCGCACGCGGAAGCGCGCGCGAAGCTCATCGATCCGGCCAAGGCCGCGTGCGCGGTTGAGCCTTCGAAGTTCAGCGGCCTCACCGACGGCGACGGCGGCGACACGATTTATCTCTCGGTCATCGACAGGGACGGCAACATCGTGTCGCTGATTCAAAGCCTGTACTCGTCGTTCGGCAGCGGCGTCGTCGCGCCGGGCACGGGCGTCATGCTCCACAACCGCGGCGCGCTGTTCACGCTCGAGGACGGGCATCCCAATCAGGTGGCGCCGCGAAAGCGGCCGCTCCACACGATCATTCCGGCCTTCATGTCGAAAGGCGACGTGAAGATCGGGTTCGGCATCATGGGTGGGTTCAACCAGGCTCAGGCGCACGCGCAGTTCGTGTCCGACGTCGCCGACTTCGGCCTCGACGTGCAGCAGGCGCTCGAGGTGGGCCGCTTCACGAAAGGTTCGTTCACCGGTTGCGACGTTCAGGTGGAGGAGCTCATTCCGGAGGCGACACGGAAGGAACTTGCCGGTCTGGGCCACCAGGTGCGGAGCGTTCCGCCGCGCTCCGGCACGTTTGGCTACGGGCAGGCGGTGATGAGCGATGGGGCAGGGGTGCACTTCGCGGGATCGGAGCCGCGTCATGACGGCGCGGCCATTCCGGAGGCGCCGAACGTCTTCAAAGGCGTACGCAAATGACGATCACACCTGTCGCCCGTTCGGGGACCGTGAGAACGGCGCTCGCGCTCGCGGTCGTTGCCGGCGTTCTGCTCTCCGCTGACGGCCGGGACCACGCCCAGGCTGGTCGCGCGTTCACGACGAACTTCACGCTTCAGGAGTTCGCGGCGCGCCGGGCGCGGGTGTACGAGACCATCGGCCCGCAGGCCGTGGCCTTGATCCAGGGCGCGCCGACCGTGCATTCGTCGGCTGTCTTCCGTCAGTCGAACGAGTTCTTCTATCTGTCGGGCGTCGTCGCCCCGCAGGCGCTGCTGCTCATGGACGGCGCCTCGAAGCGCAGCACGCTCTACCTGCCGAAACAGAACGCGAGCCGCGCCGCGACCGAAGGCGAGCTGCTGTCGTCGGACGATCCGGTCAAGACCGCGGCGATGACGGGCGTCGACGAGGTCAGGGCGCCCGAACAGCTTTTGGCGGATCTTCAGGCGCGCACGGCCGCGAAGACCATCTACGTCCCCTACGCGCCGTCAGAGGGAAGCAGCGAAAGCCCCGACGGCGCGCGTCGGCGCACGGCCGACGCCGCCGCCGATCCGTGGGACGGCCGCATCAGCCGCGAGGCGCACCTCCGCGATCTGCTGAAGACGCGCGTCCCGGCGCTCGAGCAGAAGGACCTCTCGCCGATTCTGAACGAGATGCGCGCGATCAAGAGTCCCGCGGAGATCGCGCTCATCAGGCGGGCGACGAAGGTCGGCGGCGAAGCGATTCTCGAAGCGATGCGCAGCACCGCGCCGGGTCTTGCGGAGTACGAGCTCGACGCCGTCGCGCAATTCATGTTCGTGCGGCACGGCGCGCAGGGCGAAGCCTACCGGGACATCGTCGCCAGCGGCCCCGCCGCGATGAACGCGCATCATCGCGCCGGCGACAAGATCATGACCGACGGCGAGCTCGTGCTGATGGATTACTGCCCCGATCTCGGGTACTACCGCTGCGACGTCACGCGTCAGTGGCCGGTCAACGGCAAGTTCAGTCCCGCGCAGCGCGAGCTGTACGGGTTCTACCTCGGCGTGTACGAAGCCGTGCTCTATGCGATCAAACCGCAGCTGACGGCGCAGCAGATCCTGCAGGCCGCGTTGCCGAAGATGGACGCGATTCTCGCCGCGACGAAATTCTCGAAGCCGATCTACGAGGCCGCCGCGAAGCAGTTCGTCGAACGGTACCGCAGCTCGGCGGCGCGCGGCGCGAATCTCGGACACGCCGTTGGCATGGCGACGCACGATTTCGGCGGCGGTTCGGGCGTCATGCGGCCGGGACTCGTCTTCACCATCGAGCCGGAATTCCGCATCCCCGAAGAGCAGATCTTCATCCGCCTCGAGGACATGATCGTCATCACCGAGTCGGGCGCGACGATTCTGTCGGAGTTCGTGCCGCGCAGCATCGCCGCGGTGGAGAAAGTGATCGCCGAACCCGGATTGCTTCAGCAGTACGGACGGATCCGATGAACAAGCTTGAAAGCCGGAAAGCCTGAGAGCCCGAAAGCTTGGAAGCCGGAAGCTTGGAAGCCGAGAGACAAGAAAGATCTTGAGCTCCGAGCCTCCGAGCCTCCGGTCCTCAAATCACGGCACACTGCGGCGGGCGATCACCCGATAGAGCGCTAGCACGAGAATCGCGCCGACGATCGACATCAACCACCCGGCCGCCTGGTTCGGGCCGTAGAATCCGAGCGCCCGCCCGATGAAGCCGCCCAGGACGGCACCGACGATTCCGAGCAGGGTCGTCATGATGAACCCGCCAGGATCCTTGCCAGGCATCACGAGCTTCGCCAACACGCCGACGATCAACCCGAAGACGATCCACCCCAGGACTGCGAACATGGTTCGCTCCTTTCTACCGGAGGAACTTCCCCAGCATTCCCATCACATCGTCCGTCACCGAGCCGTCCTTGTTCGCGTCCAGCAAGGGCGTCAGCATGCTCAGCAGGTCGGACTGCCCCGCCTGCACGGCCCCGGCCTGTGGAGCGGCCGATTGCTTCGCGAGCGCGCCCATCGCGAGCGTCGCGACCATCGGCAGCATCTGTTTCAGCACGTCCGCGCCAATTCCCGTGCGCGACGACGCCTGCGCGGCGACCTGCCGGCTGACGTCCTTGCTCCCGAGAATGTGGCCGAGGATGCTGTTCCCGTCGTCGATCGCCGCGGCCTCGGTGAGCGAGGCCGGATCGTCGAAGTATCGCTGATGCGACCCGCCCGTGAGTGCCGCCATGAGCCCGTCGACGCCGCCCGGCTGGGCGGCGTTACGCGACAGGCCTGCGGCGAGCGCGGGCAGCAGTTGTCCGATGGCGGAAGCCGTCTGCTCCTGATCGAGCCCGAAACTCCGGCCTATCTGATCGACGGCGCCGCCGTTCTGAGCGCTGAGCACGGTCTGCAGGAGGTCCATACGGTCCTCCTCACGCGGCCGGAATCCGCAGGGTCTGACCCGGCTTGATCGTGTTGGGATCTTTCAGCTGATCCTTGTTGGCGTCGAAGATCTTCATGTAGCGGTTCGCGTCGCCGTAGAACTGCTTGCTGATCTTCGACAGCGTATCGCCCGACTGGACTGTGTACGCCTGCTCTTTGGGCTTGGGCGGCGGGAGGCTCGGATCGATCGTGATGTCGGCCGTCAGATCGCCGTACGTCCTGTCGACCGACTTGATCGCGGTCCACACTTCGTTCTTGGCCGCATCCGTCGGCGCGGCGCCCTTGATGAACAGCTTGTTGTCCTGAATGTGCAGGTTCTGCAGCCTGACACCCTGCTCTTCGATCTTCTTGAGCGCGGGCGCGTACTTGGTCTTCAGTTCTTCCAGGCTTGCCATAGTCGTGCTCCTAATTGCGGCAGAACCGCATCATACTTCAGGCGGGTTGGCGCCTCCTCTTTTCTTTTGGAGGTACGCGGCTCGAAGCGCGTCGATGAACCGCTCATCAACGAGGCCCGCCGCGTTCCCCGCATAGTTCAAGTTGCGATCGGCACGGAACTTGTCCACGGCCGCAATGGTTTCCTCGTCATACCGCGTCGCCTGCTGCGCCTCTGCGGCGAGCTTGTCGTACTGCGCGCGGTCCGTCTTTTGCAGTTCGCGCATCTTGTCCGTGTTCATCGCGGGCGGCTCCGGAAAAGCGGTCACGTTCGGCCGCCAGTAGCCGAGCGCGTGCAACATCCGTTTGAGCTCGAGCACGTCGGGACCGTCGATGCGTGAAAAACTGCGAGAGCCCAGACGCCTGGCCGTCGTGTAGTAGATGCGCTTCATTTCGGCGACCGGTTCGGGATTCTCTCCGACTTCTATCGCCAGGGAGATGTAGTCGCCGCCGCGGCCCGGGGTGCTCGGATCCGCGATCTTGATCGCCGCCGACTGCAGGTTGCCCCAGCGGCGATCGCCGCCTTTCGCCTGACCGGCTTCGAGCGCGAGAATCATCCGCTCGGCCAGCGGCCATCCGGAGCCTTCGGTTGCCTCGAAGCTCGCGGCGACGGCGTCGACGACTTCAGGCCCGACCATGATGTTCGCCTGCACGGTGTAATTCTTCCCCTGCCGGCTCCCGGCCCAGGCGTTGTTCTGCTTGCCCGTGTGCGCGGCCGATCGGCCTTTCATGTCGATGACCCCAACTTGCCGCGACTCGCGCTGCGCGTCGTTCTCGAGAAGCTGCTTCAGCACCTCCTGCGGTTCGACGCCTTTGGCGAGCAGGTCGAGACCGCGCGGACCGTACTCGACGACCGTCGACGCCTGCGTGCACACGGCGCCGACGCCGGCGCGGACGTGCGGCACGGCGCGCCCGACGAACGGCACGCGGGTCGTCACCGCGGCGCCCGACTGATTGGTGGCCGGGTCGATCGCGCAAATCGAAAACGTGGAGTACTGCGGATTGCCTTCGTCGTTCACGGGCACGCCGTCGGCCGCGCGCTGCTGCGCGGCAGCGCCAGACGTCAGAAGCACGACGAGGACGATCGATCCGGCGCAATGACGTGCACTCATGGGCGCTTCTCCCGGTTCACACCGGTCCTGACGGACCGGACACCTGTCGCGAGGCGTTGATTCTAGAGCCGTGTTCGTTTCCATGTTGCCAGACGAAAACGGCGTTGCGGTTTCGCCTCGGAGGTAGTGGTCGCCGTG
>JBLNGH010000204.1:0-9638 GCA_050264575.1 Acidobacteriota bacterium
CGATATCGAAAAGCGCGACTTCGAATCGGCGGACAAGCGGCTCCGGGCGCTCGGCCCGCCTGCCGACTGGCTTGCCGCGTATCTCGCGGGAATCGCGGTCGCGGATTCGAGCGACGAGAAGCCTGGCCGGGCTGAACCGCAAGACGTCGACGCCGTCCGCCGCCTGTTCGACGCCGCCGCCGCCGGTCGATCGGTATTTGCCAACGCGCTTGCCCGTCTGGTGTTCCTGGAAATGGGGAGCGGCGGCGTGCCGTCGGTGGAGACTCGCGCGGCGATCGAGCGCGCGCGGAGCCTGGCGCCTGGCCGCCACGAGTACGCCTTGATCCATGCGCAGGTATTGGCGCGCCAGTCGGATTTTGCCGCTGCCCGCGCCGTGCTGGGCCCCTTGCTGACGCCGCAGTATCCGGACCAGATGCGCGAGGCCGCCCGCCGCGTCATGAGCTACGTCGTCGATCTGGAAAGCTATCGGGCTGCCGCCGAATCGCGAAAAAATGCCGGGACGGCGCCACCAGTGCCGCTGCCGCCGGTCGTGACCGCCAAACCTGATGAGCCGCCGCCACCGATTCCCGGCGGCAAGCCTGACGATTCAATGACCACCGAGACCAGGAAGTGGGTTTACCGCCAAGTGAGAGCGGGTGAACAGCGGATGGAAGGAACGCTGGACCGCATCGACTGCACCAGCGACGGAAGGCCTGTGTTCAATCTCAAGACCGCGACCGGCGTCGTGACGTTTGTGGCCTCCGAGCTGGCTGCCGTCGATCTCATCGCGTATCGCGACGATCTCAAGGGCTCCGTCGGCTGCGGCCCGTTCAAACAAGCAATGCCTGTGTACGTGACGTGGCGGCCGGCGGGTGGCGGATCGAGCGCGAGGATCGCCATCGCGATTGAATTTCTGCCGAAATCTCCCGACGCTGCCGATCGATCCAACGCGCTAAGCGCCCGGCCGCGTTGGGTGATTGACCTCCCACCACTGCTGCGCACGCGCCTGCGTCCATAGGCTGGATGAGTCAATCTCGTCGAGCTGCGCAGCAACGGCGTCGGCCGTTGCCGGTCGATCGTCGGGATCTTTCGCCAGGCACGCGAGGATCAGCTGATCCAGAGCGCTGGGAACAGGCAGCGCCGTCCGTGTGGACGGCGATTGCGGCTGATCCTTCGTGTGCCGCATGAGCGTTTCCATCGCCGTGCGTCCGGTGAACACGAGCTCGCTCGTGAGAAGCCAATAGCCCAGACAGCCGATGGCGTAGATGTCGGATCGGCCGTCGAGAGGCCGGCTGGCCAGAATCTGTTCCGGCGACATGAACGCCGGTGTGCCGCGGACAACGTGGCTCGACGTGTCGCCGACGAGCGTCCGCCCATCGTCCTGCGACTTGACCAGCCCGAAGTCGAGCACCTTGACGAAGTCCACGTCGCGGCCGTACCGGCAGACGTAGATGTTGGCCGGCTTGACGTCCCGATGGATCAACCCTTCCGCGTGAGCCTCGCCGAGTGAGTGGCAGACCTGCTTCAAGAGATAGATCGTGCGCTCGGCAGGAACGGGACCGAACCTCGTGACCAGCACTTCGAGATCGAGACCGTCGAGCAGCTCCATCACGTAGTAGAAGGCGCCATCGTCGGCGACGCCAAAGTCGTACACCTCGATGGTGTGCGGTGAACGGAGCAGGGACGTGGCCTGAGCCTCGCGCTCGAATCGCTTGATCAACTCCGAATGCCGTGCCGCCGTGCCGGCTCCAGCTTCAGGCCGAATCAGCTTGATCGCCGCCGGGCGCGCGAGCAGCCGGTGCTCGGCGCGCCACACCTCGCCCATTCCGCCGGATCCGAGGCGCTCGACCAGCCGATAGCTGCCGAGCTCCCGCGCCCGCTTCAATTCGGTCCCAAGGCGGTAGACGAGATGCGCGCTGACGTAGGCGACGAGCACGACCAGGAGATAGGGGAGGACGATGCGAAAAAAGAAGCGGAGCGGCGTCACGTCGAACTGGACGGTTTCGGTCGCGAAGACGTATCCGACGACAGCCGGAACCGACATCGCGGATGCCAGCGCGGCGGGGAGCGCCCAGCGAGGCGGACTGGGCATCATGACGGTGGAGCCGAGGATCCAGACGGCGACCCAGGACAATCCGGCCCAGGGCGGATCCGTCGCGTAGCGCGTCACGTCCAGGTACTGCGCGGCCGCGATGCCGAAGCTGCCGACGACCTCGAACACGAGCCCGCCGATCAGAATGCGTTCGACGGCAATGCGCCGGTTGAAGGTCAGCGCGGCGATGGCGAGCGCCGCCGCGATGGAGAAGACGCCAGGGGCCCACCGTGAGAAGCCCGCCGTGTAGCGAATCCATTCATCTCGAAACAGCAGGGCCTGCAGCGGATTGCTGACGAAGAACACGAATGCGAAGAGGAGCGCGCCGACGCGAAGCCGCCGCGCCGACTGCGCGAGGAGGTCTGGTGGAAAGCCGGTGAGGTGAGCGCGCCGGATCTCGTCCGGCGGGGTGCCGGCAAGCATCGTCGGCTGCGCCGCGACACCCGTCTCTGGTTCTCTCATGATTCGCCAGCACAGCCGAACGTCGCGTCAAAACACGAACTGCGCTCTGAAGCCGACGCGAAACACGGCTTCCGGTTTGCCGCTCCAGTCCGGCCCGGCGATCGCGCCGAAGTCGCTCAGCCGGAAACCCTGCGGGAAGATCACCAGCGCGCCATTGAACTCGACGGCCCTTGCGATGCGATCGCCCACGGAGTCCCTGTCCTCGGCGAGAAATGCCAGCGGCCGGACCGTGAGGAACGGCTCGAGGAGGTATCTCGTCACGACGACATCCGGAGTGCCCTCGAAACGCATGAAGCCTCCCGATCCGCCGGCATCGACATACGGGTTGACGCGAAAAGCGCCGGTGACCGTGTAGATCGACGCCTTGACGCGCTCGAGCTTCTCGACCCCTAAGGGATACTCGAGGTTGTTCGTGCCATCACCCGTTGCGAACGTCGCGCCCATGAATCGTTTGACGTGCTTCCATCGAGACGACTTGTCGCAGAACACGTAGCGGACGGGCGCCGGGCTCGAGTTCTCCCGATTGGCCTGCTGCGCGGTCGACCGGTCCTCCACACACCCAAAGGTCACGACGAAGCCGTTCAGATTGAAGTTGCCCGGTCCGCTCAACTGCTGAAGCCACCTGAAATAGGCCCATTGCGCCGACGCAGGCCGTGCGGACAGCAGTGTCAACGCAAAGCCGATCAGTCCAATGGCGAGTGCTCGTCGCATGTCGAAATCCTTTCGAAAGGGATTCATGGATACCTCTCTCGACTACTTCTCTACCCCCGCAGATGGCCGGCTGAAAATCCGCCCGGACGTGCTGATTCCTGCCGCGACGGTATTCGATTCGACGATGGGAATGCGATCGAATGCCGGCCGGTCGGGACAATAGAGAAGGACCCGCCCGTCGGCCGCCTCTCCCGTTTTGAAACATCGCTGGCCCTGATAGGACACCTCCGGTGCCTCGCTCATGAAGAACAGCCGGTCAGGCACCGTGCCGAAGAAGAACATGAGAGCCATCAACGCGACCGCGGCTACGACCGTGCTCGTTGGGACCGTCGCCCAAAGGAGCGGGCTGCGCCGCAGCAATATCCAGCACAGCGTCCCGGCCCCGAGAATCACCGACACGACAAACACGTAGGAATACAGGATTCCATTGCTGTCCAGCGGGGCGAGGACGTCCAGTTTCGCCGCGTCAAGTTCGTTCACCGTGAACGGAAGCAGCGCGAACAACTTCCGGTAGACCCACAGTACGACGCCGAATGACAGCACTTGGGCGAGGAGGAGGAATTGCGCGACCGACGCGCCGTCCGTGCCGGCAATTCGCCCGAACGACCCTGAAAGGCTGGTTCGCGCCCGATCGCTCAGGCGACGCGCTGGAGGCGCGAGCCGCTGTACAAAATGCCACACCGCGCGGACGATGTAGATGATCACCACCAAGCCGGTGATGTAAATGGTGACCGGCAAGAGCGCACGGAAGCCGAATGTGAGCCAGGTCGTGAGCCCTTCCGTCGTGAAGTCGCGGGTTCTGCCTATGGCTTGGTCGTAGTGCACCGTTGTGAAAAAGCCGACCGCGAGAACGAGTGTGAACACCGCCGCGACAACCAGAAGGCCGCGGACGACCAGCGGCAGCCGGTGCCAGGCCTCGAAGGCGGTCGCGCCGCGCGACGGCGCGGCACGGTCCGCCGCCAATCCCGGCAGCCGTTCTGCCGGGGAGATCGTGAGCGTCGCAGTCTCGCCGCGCGAGCGCGCCGCGCCCGGCATCGCGTCGATGAGCTCCGCCAGCATCGCTCCCGCGCTGCGGCTCCGGAGTTCGGGTGCCGGCGAGAGAGCGCGGTTGATCACCTGGACGAACCGCGGCGGCAGGTCGGGGCGCAGATCCGACAAGACGTTTCGCGGTCCCTGCTTGTGCCGCAGCATGATCTCCGTCAGCGACCGACCCTCGATCGGATACTTGCGCGCGACGAGATAGAAGAGGAGCACGCCCAGGCTGTAGAGATCGGACGCGGGCGAGGCCGCCTGACCGGCGAACAGCTCGGGCGCGAGATACAGCGGCGTGCCGGACAGGTCCGAGATCTGCGTTTCGCTCACCTGCCGTCCGGCGCCGAAGTCCATCAAGACGATCCGGCCGCCGGCCTCGCGCATGACGTTGTGCGCTTTCACGTCGCGGTGGAGGAGTCCCGCGCCGTGCACCGCCGCCAGCGCCTGACAGAGGCTGAGCCCGATCACCGACGCTTCTTCGGCGCCCATCGCGCCGTCATGTTCGACGATGCTGGCCAGATGGCGGCCCTTGATGAGCTCCATCGTCAGCCCCACTTCATCGCCGATTTGTTGCGCGCGATACACGGTGACCACGTTGCGATGGCTCACGCGCGCCAGCATTTGCCCTTCGAGGAGCATGGAGGCCCGCTGAGCGGCATCGCGAGGCTTGATGATTTTGAGCGCGACCTCGCGCGCGAGCGAGTCGTCCCACGCGCGATACACGCGGCCGTAGGCGCCGTGACCGAGCTCGCTGCGGAGCTGAAGGTCGCCCCACGTCGCCGAGCGCGTCAGGGGCGGAACGTCAGACGTCGGCTCGGTCTGGACCGTCCGCGTGACTTCCGGATCGCGAGCGTCCCCCATGCAGACCGCCGATTGTACGACGCCGACGGCCTGCGCGCGCGCTCCTCAAACCCGGCTCCACGCGATCAACGGCCGCCGCGGCCGCGCGAGCGCTCGGTCGACGATGGCACGATGTTTTTGGAGCGGAGATAGACCGTCGAGATGCCGTACATCTCGGCGTCATGTGCGATGAGCTCACCGCCGCGCGGCGATCGATGCCGTGCCCGTTATCTCTCGAGCCACTCGCGCAAACGGACTGCGTAGCTGCGAGTGGCGCGCAGGCGAGTGCCGTTCTTCAGCACCACATCAAGATCACCGTGGAACGCAGGATGAATCTCCTGGATGCGATCGACGTTGACGATGACGCCGCGTTCGATCCGGACGAAGCGCTCGGCATCCAGCCGCGTCGAGAGATTGGCGATGGTCTCGCGGATCAGGTGCGTGCCCGATGCGGTATGCAGTGTGACGTAATGCCCGGTTGCCTCCAGCCAGTCGACTTCGGCGACGCCGACGAAGTAGATGCGGCCGCCGGATCGCACGACGATCCGCCGCAGCGGACGCTGCCGGGTGATATCGGCGAGCAGGGCCGCGAGGCGGCGCTGGAGATCGTCGCTCCCGGCGAGCTTGATCGCGCGGTCGATGGCCTCCCGAAGCCGCGCGCGATCGAACGGCTTCAGCAGATAGTCGACCGCATGCGCGTCGAAGGCCCGCATCGCATACCGGTCGTGCGCTGTGACGAAGATAATCGCGGGCGCCGCGTCGGGCCCGATCTCGTCGAGGACGCCGAATCCGTCGAGACCGGGCATCTGCACGTCGAGCCAGACGAGATCGGGCTCGAGCCGGCGAATCGCGTCGAGCGCGCCCGGACCGTCCTCGGCTTCGCCCACGACTTCGACGCGCGGCTCGGATCGCAACAGACTTCGCAATCGCTTTCGCGCGAGCGGCTCGTCGTCGACGATCAGGGAGCGGAGGGTCATGGTGATTCCCGGGCCGGCAGACGCACCCGCGCGATCGCCCCATGCGGCCGGCCTGGCTCGAGGGTCAGGGTTCCCGCGTCACCGTACAAATGACTCAGCCGCAGGCGCGTCGTCTCCACTCCGGTGCCGGGTTTCACGGCCGTTCGCGGCCCGGGCCCGTCGTCGCCGACCTCGATCTCGAGCAGGGTTCCGAGGCGGCGGGCGAGAATGTTGATCGCAGCCGGCCCGGGAGTCTGCTCGGCGCCGTGCTTGACCGCGTTCTCGACCAGCGGTTGTAGAGACAGGCTGGGCACCGCGAGCGCCAGCGTATCCGGCGCCGCGTCAATCGTGACGCTGAGCCGATCGCCGAACCGAAGCTGCTGGATCGCGACGTACTGCCTGACGAAATCCAGTTCTTCCTGGAGCGGGACTTCCTGCAGATCCGCGCGCTCGAGCGTGAGCCGCAACAGATCGCTGAGACGCGTGAGCATCAGATCCGCCGCCTCGACATTCTCGCGCATGAGTCCCGAAATGCCGTTGAGCGTGTTGAAGAGGAAGTGCGGGTTGAGCCGCATCCGCAGCGCGTCGAGTTGCGCGCGGGCCAGGTCGCCTTCGAGCTTGGTGGCGCGCAGCTCGCGGTCGCGGGCGATCCGGCGCTGTCGCGTCGCCATCTCCGCGGCGACGATGGCCCAATAAGTGAAGATGCTGACGTAGATCTTGAGGAACGACGTCGGCTGGCGCGTGACGCCGGCGACGACGCCGCCCAGGAACTCCTGGACGGGAATCTTGACCGCCGTGAGCACGAGACACGCCACGACGTGGACCGGGACCGAAAGCAGAAGCCGGTCGCGCGAGAGCGGCAGCCGGCGCGCGATCAGAAGTACGAGAGGGGTGAGGGCAGCCCAGAGGTACCACTCGATCGCGGAAATCGCCAGCGCGCGTTCCCAGGTGACGGGCACGCGCGCGTACGCGTAGTCCAGCCACACCTGCCCCGTAAAGAGCAGGGCCATCGCGCTGAAGATTCCGAGGACCGGCAGGGCGCCCACACGGGGACGATATCAATTTGCCGCGACGTCGCCCGACGTGGATGCGGTCGGCGACGGACGCCAGCGATCGCGCCACCGAACGGCGGCGAGCAGGAGCAACACGCACAAGTGCGGGACCGGCCGCGTCCACGGTTGACCGGCGAGCGCGTGCGTCGCGATCGCGCCGACCATGATCATCGCCACGAACAGGGCGGCGTAGCTCGTCAACCGTGGCACCAGCATCAGCACGCCGCCGAGGAATTCGAGTGCGCCGACGATCAGGTGCGAACCGGGCGGGTATCCCCAGCGCGCGAAGGCGCGCTCCCAGAACAGATTGCCGAACTTGCCGAGTCCGATTGAGACGAACGCCGCTGCCATCAACAACTGCAGCAGCCAGCCTGCGACGCTTCTGATTTTTGGTCCGACGGCCATCGTGCCCTCCGCGAGCGACTGTCGCGGAGGGTCGTCGCCAGCGGAAGCGCATTGACGCGAGGTGGACTTTGATCGGCCCGACGCGGACCAGCCGGGCCGTGAAGCAGTGGGCGACAGAAATGGCGTTACACAGCTGGCGCGATCCGATCAGGCCGCGAACGCACTGACAATTGCGCACACGCGTGACGAATTTGCGCGCGAGACGTTCCGCCAATGACAACACCGAAGGCGCGTCGCGATGTGGCGCACGTACGATCAACGCATTGCAGAATTGAAACGTTTCGAGTGGCGCGAAGACTTAAAGTCTCCGGCACACTCGCCGATGTACCGGACATGATTATCAGCAGCGAATTCTTTGCCCTGCTTGTTCTCGCGGTTGCCGGCTCAGCGCTGACGCTCTACATCATGCGTCGTCGCGTGCGCATCGGACGGCGCTCGCCGAAGTTCTGAGGGTCGAACCAGGAGCTTCGAACTGAGAAGGGGAAGCCCTTCCAGTTCGAGGCTTGACGTCTGGAGCGTCGCAGCGATCGACGTTCGCTGCGCCGCGCCGGTGCCCGTACGGAGCCGTCCGCCAGAAATGGTGCTCGCAGGAGGACTTTTTTGTCTCCTTCCGGGGCGACTTCACGGATTTCTCGAGAAGAGCGATTCTATCGATACGAATCAACCCCCTTTCGGCGGGATTGTAGGGGATTGAACCTAAGCCTCGTCTGAATGGCCCTCAGATTCGGTAAGTCGATTACTAAACTGCACTTGACACATATATCTGTGGTGCAGGATTCCCACCTAAGTTAAACTCATTCGCGGCATAGCAATTGCTCCAACCCCCACTTCAGTGGGCCATCTCGAACGGGCCTTTTTCGACCGACTAACAGATCGGGGAGGACCGCGACGTGAATCAGCCGTTTGTCGACTACTACGAAGTCCTGCAGCTGAGCCAGACGGCAAACGCTGACACGGTGGAACGTGTGTACCGGCTGCTCGCGAAGCGGTACCACCCGGACAATCACGAGACCGGCGACGTCGACAGGTTCACCGCGGTCCGGCAGGCCTACGAAGTGCTGTCCGACGGCACGAGCCGCGCCGAGTACGACGTGAGGTACGACGAGAACCGCAGCATGATGTGGAAGATTTTCGATCAGGGTTCGGCGGCGGACGCACGCGAAGAGGACCGCCGGATCTTCCACGGCATTTTGTCCCTGCTCTACATCGCGCGCCGCCGCCAGCCGGAAGACGGCGGACTCGGCGTCGTGTACCTCGAGAAGATGCTCGGCTGCGCGCAGCAGCACCTGGATTTCCCGCTCTGGTATCTGCGCCAGCGCGGTCTCGTCGAGATTCTTCCGACGGGCATGCTTGCTATTACCGTCGACGGCGTCGACAAGCTCGCCAACAAGGAGCTCGAGCTGCCGGCGGACCGCCTGCTCGCACAATCGTCCCTCGTCGGCCAGAGCTGACCGGCCGCTATCGAATATTCATCTGCACGACGTACGCCTGAGACGTCTGGGCGAAGTTGTCGACCCAGACTTTGTACTGCTCGCCGGACTTGACGGTGACCGTCACCATCTCGGAATTTCCGCTGACCTGATCCGACACCGCCAGGCGCTCGCAGGCGTTCGGGCCGTACACGTCCGCGCACGTGCCGGCCGTGAGATAGAGGTTGAGGTCGGTCGAGCCCTGCCAGGTCAGGGTCGCTGTCAAGGTGCCGTCTCGTGACACGTTCAGAAGATGTGGCACGTACGCGAACGGTCCGACGGTTCCGCTGACCGAGTCGCTGATGGGCTCGCCGGGCGTGGGCGTCGGCGTTGGCGTTGGTGGGGTGTTCCCGCCGTCGCTGTCGCTGTTCTTGCTGCCGCAGGCGGCCGCACCAACCCACGCGGCGAGAAGGACGATCGCAAGCCGCGTCTTCACAACACCACCATTGTGCTCCGGTTCGAGGCTGCCGCGCGACTTGACGCACCGGCCGCTTTGCGCGAAGGTGGGATCATGTCCATCCGGCCAATCAAACGCGTGATCGAATCGCGGCCGACGATCGAGGGCGCGGGCGTCAGGCTTCGCCGCGCATTCGGATTCGGCGACACGACCGATTTCGATCCTTTTCTCCTCTTCGACGAT
>JBLNGH010000205.1:0-17525 GCA_050264575.1 Acidobacteriota bacterium
CGGTAGCGCGCGAGCAGCGCCGGGCGCATCGCCAGCCCGTCGATTGCGGCCAGCTGCTGCGACCCTTCCGGTTTCCTCCCGGTCAGATAGAACGCCACTTGCGACTGAAGATCGGCTTCCATGACGGTGCGGGTTTCGGCGGCGTCACGCGGCGGGCCGCGCCCTTTCGCCCTCCGGCCAGATGGTGAACTTGTCGAGCTCCGAGTCCAGGCCGGCCTTGATCGAGGCCGGCGTGCGCAGCTGCGTCGGGCGCCTCAGCTCGTCGTAGCACGGCACGCTTTCGTTGCGATAGAGGATGCCGACGGGTATCGGGTCGACTCCGGAAGCGACCGCGCGCGCGCGCTCGAGATCGGCGGGATCGTGCTGCAGCTGGTTGCGGTAGGTCTTCAGCAGTCCCGCGCTCGGCGAAAGGCCGTCCTTGTGCGTGAGCAGCAGGACGCGCTGCGGGTCGTGCAGCCACGGATCCAGGTGCTGGGGCAGGAATTCCGGGCAGCGCTGGATGATGCGCACGAACGAGAAGCCTTTGTGGTGAAAGGCGGCCGACACGATGTCGTACAGCACCTCGGGGATCCAGTCCACGGCCTGCGCGACAAACGACACGTTCTGGACGCCGAGCGTCACCGTCAGCGGATTCAGCCCCTCCAGCCAGGCCCCGCGCGGCGTCGTGTTGCTCTTGAGTCCCTTCGGCGAGGTGGGCGACACCTGCATTTTCGTCAGACCGTAGACCTGGTTGTCGTGCAGGAACACCGTCATGTTCATGTTGTAGCGAATGGCGTGAATCCAGTGGGCCGCACCGATGCTGCAGCAGTCCCCGTCGCCGGTGTTGACGAAGATGTCGAGGTCCGGCCGCGCCATCCGGATGCCTTCAGCGATCGGCAGAGCGCGGCCATGGATGCCATGAAACCCGTACGTCTTCACGTAGTGCGGCAGGCGGCTCGAGCAGCCGATGCCCGAGACGAACACCGTCTTCTCCGGACGAAGCTGCTCGTCGCGGCACAATCGCTGCACGGCCGCGAGAATGGCGTTGTCGCCGCAGCCCGTGCACCAGCGCGGCACGCCGCCCTGATAGTCCTCGAGCTCGCGGCGCTCGTCGCACAGCCGCAGCAGACACTCGGTCGCGGCGATCGTCATGAGATCGTCTCCAGCTTCCGGCGAATCACACGGTAGAGCGTGATCGGCTTGATGGGCTGTCCGCGGACCTCCGTCCAACAGTCGACGTCCACGAGGTAGCGCGATCGCAGCAGCATCGCCAGCGCGGAATAGCGGCGATTGGTCTCGTCGATGATGACGTCCTCCGGACGGTCGGACCAGTTCGCTTCGACCGTCATGACCCGCTTGAAGCGCGCCATGACTTCCGCGATACCCGGCGGCATCGGTTGCAGGAAGCGCAGGTGCATGGATGACACGCGGCAGCCGTCCGCGCGCAGGCGTTCCACCGCTTCCTCGATCGTCCCTTTGGTGCTGCCCCAGCCGACGATGAGGAGATCGCCCTCGTCGGCGCCGAATACGGGCGGCGGTTTCAGCGTCTTCTGCAGCGCGGCGAGTTTCAGGCTGCGGGCCCGCAGGCCCTCTTCGTTGATATCCGGATCGTAGGCCACGTGCCCGTCGCGATCGTGCGCGAGGCCGGTGACGGTGTGCATGCCGCCGCGCTGCCCCGGCACGAACCGGCGCGCCAGCCCCGTGACGTCGTCCCAGTCGTACGGCCGTGCACCCGCGGCCACCGGGGTTTGATCGACCGGCGCGGCCAGCCACGCGTCGTTGAACCGTGGCCTCGGAAACGGGGTCTGCGACGTGGCCAGGTTGCCGTCCGAGAGCACGACGACCACGGTGTTGAACGCCTCGGCGATGCGTCGCGCGGTGATGACCGAATAGAAGCAGTCCTCGACCGTGCTCGCCGCCATGACGACCTTCGGCGCGTCGCCGTGGCTGCCGTACATCGCCGTCAGCAGATCCCCCTGCTCGGCCTTGGTCGGCTGGCCCGTGCTCGGCCCGCCGCGCTGCACGTTGACGACGACCAGCGGAATCTCAGCCATGACGGCCAGCCCGAGCGCTTCCTGTTTGAGCGAGTAGCCCGGACCGGACGTGATGGTGACCGTGCACTTTCCGGCGTACGACGCGCCGATGGCAAACGCGCACGCCGCGATCTCGTCTTCGGCCTGATGCACGACACCGCCCACCTTCTCGAACACGTCGCTGAGGTAGTGCGACGCCGACGTGGCAGGCGTAATCGGATACATCGCGCAGATCTCCATGCCCGACGCCAGGACGCCGAGTGCCAGCGCCGTGTTGCCGTTGACGACGATTTGCGGCTCGGTGGCGCGCACGGCCGGAATTCGGAACTTGAAATCGAGATTGGCCTCGGACCAGGCGTAGCCGGCTTCGAGGAGCGTAATGTTGGTCTTGACGACGCTTGCGGCTTTCTTGCCGAACGCGAGCGCGACCTGATCGCGCGCGAGCTGCAAGTCGAGGCTGTACATGTTGCAGAGCATCCCCAGCGCGAACATGTTCTTGCCCCGTCTGGCGTCGGAGACACGAGCGCGGCATTCCCGCTCCATCGGCACCTCGTAGACGCGGTACCCGGCGGCCGCGAGCTCGTCGTGCGTCCGGATGTACGACGCGGCAATCGCCGCATCCGCATGGTCGCGCCACAGGTTCTCGAGAAGGATCGTGCAGCCCGGCCTCAGCTCGCCGGCCTGCACGCGGCCGAGCAGGACCTGCTCGTTGAAGGCGACGACCAGATCGGTCTCGTCGCCGCCATTGGTGACGTGCCGCGATCCGATCCGGATGCGGTTGCCGCTCGCACCGGCGATACTCCTGGCCGGCGGCCGGATCTCGGCCGGGATGATCTCGACCGTCCAGACGCCGTTGCCCATGCGCGCGGCAATGGCGCCGAACGACTGGCCGCACCGCTGCGCGCCCTCGCCCGAGTCGCTGATGACTTCGACGACGTGCTGGGCCAGCGTCGTCACCGCGACGCGCCCCGACAGGGTTGTAGGCTCGGCAAGCTCGGCCACGGATCGCCCGGCGGTCACGTCCTTCATTCCGTCCTCTCCGACGCACCCATCCGAAGCCGCGCGAAATTCCGCTCCCTCGGATCGATGCCGAACACGTGGTCCACGTCGATTCGGGCTTCCGGTCGGTACGGCGCGTTGATGTCGCGGATGCCGAGATACGCCTTCATGGTCCGCGCGGCCCGGCGGCCCGCACCCATGGCCTCGATCACGGTCGCGGCGCCGGTGACGATGTCGCCGCCCGCGAACACGCCGGCCATCGATGTGGCGAGCCCATCATCGGTCTCGATGTAGCCGCGCGAATTGAGCCGGAGGTTCGACGTCTGGCCCATGATCGGATTGGCGTTCGTGCCGATGGCGAACACGACGAGGTCCGTCTCGATCTCGTGCTCACTGCCCGCGATCGGAACGGGCCGGCGGCGGCCCGACTCGTCCGGCGCCCCGAGCTCCATGCGGAGGCATTGCATCCCGCGCACGCCGCCGTGACCGTCGTCCAGAATCGCGACGGGAGCCGTCAGCCAATGGAACACCACGCCTTCCTCCTCGGCGTGATGCACTTCCTCGGCGCGTGCCGGACACTCGGTCTTGCTGCGCCGATAGACGCAGGACACGCGCTCGGCACCCAGCCTCAGACACACGCGCATCGCGTCCATGGCGGTATTGCCCGCGCCGATGACCGCAACGCGCCGGCCGATCGGAAGCGGCGTGTCGTAGGCAGGAAACTCTTTTGCTCGCATCAGATTGCATCTCGTCAGCAGTTCGTTGGCCGAGAGCACACCGTTCAAGGACTCCCCTGGAATGCCGGGCATCGACGGATAGCCGGCGCCGGTCCCGACGAACACGGCGTCGAAGCCCATCTCGTCGATCATCTGCTCGATCGTGAACAGGCGCCCGACCAGCGTGTTGCACTCGAACGTCACGCCGAGTCTGGCGAGATTGCCGATCTCCGCATCGATGACGTCGTTGGGTAGACGGAAGTCAGGAATCCCGTACCGCAGCACGCCGCCAGGCTGGTGAAAGGCCTCATAGACCGTGACGTCGCATCCCGCCTTGGCCATGTCGGCCGCGCAGGCCATGCCGGCCGGACCCGATCCGATGATCCCGACGCGGAACGGCACGGGATCAATGTCGGGAAGGTTCGTCCAGCCCTCGTGGATGGCGAGGTCGCCGACCCACCGCTCCAGGCGGCCGATCGCGACGGGCTCGAGCGTGTCGCCAACCGTGCACACCCCTTCGCACTGCGATTCCTGCGGGCAGACGCGGCCGCACACGGCTGGCAGGAGATTCGTCGCGGCGATGACGTCGTAGGCGCCGCGGAAATCGTGCTGCCCGATTCTGTCGATGAAACCGGGAATGTCGATGTTCACGGGACAGCCGGCAATGCACGGCTGGTCGGGACACCGGAGACATCGCTCCGCCTCGACCAGCGCGTCCTCCGTGCGGTAGCCGGGTGATACTTCGCCGAAGTTCTTCACGCGCTCGCGCGGATCCTGCTCGCGGACGGGCGTCCGCTGCTGAGGAATCGTCCGGATAGTGCGCTTCTTCGCCATGACCGCCTACCGCGCAAAACCGATCGCTGGCGACGACTGGACCGCCATCGGCTCTCGGATGCGGCAGGTCTCCGACCACCGCTCGAGCGCCGCGCGTTCCTCCTGGGCGAAGCGCCGCAGCCGGGACATGAGATCGTCGAAGTCCACCTGGTGGCCGTCGAAATCCGGTCCGTCGACGCAGGCAAACTTCACCTGTCCGCCGACCTTCACGCGGCAGCCCCCGCACATCCCCGTGCCGTCGACCATGAGCGGGTTGAGGCTGACGACGGTCTTGATCTTGTGAGGGCGCGTGGCTTCCGCGCAGCCTCTCATCATGACGGGCGGACCGATGGCCACGCACTCGTCGATGTCCGGATGCTGCGCGATCGCGTGCGCGATGCCTGCGGTCACGAGGCCCTCGATGCCGGCCGACCCGTCGTCCGTGCAGACGATCAACTGATCGCAGCAGGCGCGGAACTTGTCCTCCCAGAACACCAGGCTCCTGGTTCGGAACCCGACGATGCCGATGACGAACGCGCCGCTTTCCTTGAAGGCCCGCGCCTGGGGAAAGACCGGCGCCACACCGAGTCCGCCGCCGACGCAGAGCACTTTCCGCGCTCGGCCGATGGAGCTGGGGATGCCCATCGGCCCGGCGACTCCGTAGAGCGACGCGCCCGCCTGACAGGTCTGCTGCATTTCGCGGGTCGTCTTGCCGACCGCCTGAATCACGAGCGTGATGGAGCCGGCGTCGCGATCGAAGTCCGCGATGGTCAGCGGGATGCGCTCGCCCTTCTCGTGCGACATCACCATGACGAACTGGCCCGGCCGCGCGGCCTTCGCCAGCATCGGGTGATGGACCTCGAGCAGGTAGGTCACGTCGGAGAGATCCTCGCGGCGCAAGATCTCGAACCGCGATCGCGGCGGCGGGTTCACGGGATGCGTTCCGCGGCCCATGGTGTTCACTCGCCCCGCGCTTCCAGGTACATGCCGACGAGGATCGCGGCCGGATAGAGCACCTCTTCCTCGAGTTGGGCGTGCAGGATCAGCCTGCGGGCGACGTCGCTCGCGTCGGAACGGCCGAGCTCGTTCGCCTTGTCCAATAGGATCTGCAGAGCCGCGACGATCGCGAGATGGTCATCGAGCATGTCCGGCAGCTGGAAGCGGAGCCGTCGCGACAGCGCGATGACAGCCGGCGCGTCGGTTATGACGGCGCCGGCGGCCAGCGGCGCCAGCAGACCAAGCAGGGGCAGCGCAAACTGCTCCTCGCGGGCCGCGTGGCTGTCGAAGAGGGCTTGGACCTCAGCCCCGGCCTCGCCGATCTGGCCGGGTTCGTTGGCCAGCCGCGCGAGTGCCTCGCGCAGATCTTCGTGCTCGACTTGAAGCGCTCGCGGGATGCCCGGGGCAGTGGCATTCGGGATCATGGACGCCTCGCTGGTCGCCGAGGCTCGCACATCTCATGCCGGGCTCGGCCAGCGCCAGGTCCTAGCTGCCGGACGGCCGGCTGCGGGATTTTGCGCCCGCTGCTGAATCCTCAGCAATCATCACGGAATAATCCGCCGTCTCGATCGCTTGCCGCCCGCTGGTTGCAGGGGCGACCGGGCTCGGCCCGAGAGCTTCAGCCGTGCGTGCGAACAGACGAAGTCCACTTCACCACGCCATGATGGACGCGTTCCTCCTCTTCTTCTGAATGTGGTCGCCGTTACTTCAGACTCTGCACGTACGCGACGAGGGCATCGACGTCGGCATCGCTCAGCTTCGTCTTCATCATGCTCGACATCTTGACCGGCGGTTTCTTCGCGAGCTTCGCTTCCATCTCCGCCGGCGACGCGATCCACATGCGGATTTGCGCGGTCGTCATCTTCTTATTGATGCCGTCGAGCGGCTGCTTCTTGTTCCCCTTGCCTTCAGCCTCGTGACACGTCCCGCACTTCAACTTGTCGTACAGAGCCTTGCCCGCTGCGACTTGTTTCGGATCTGGGGTCTGGGCCCCCGCCATGGCCCCAAGCAACAGCAGGCCGACAATGCCTCCCAGGAACCTCCGCATGATTTCTCCTTCCTCTAATGACACCAATAACCAATTACATGATCGGAACTGTCGAGGATTCAGCACGCAAGTCTACTGCCGATTGCCAGGGCTCGACGGTGGGAGCAACGCGGATGGATGTGGTGAAGTTTTCGCGCCGATTGAGTAGGATACCGCACGTCAGGGGACCGAACTCCCCCGAACGCGATGTCAGCCGATCCTACCCACGGCGCTACGGGGCAAGGCCCGATGACCCGTCGGCGCGACGCGCTCAATTGGCTGCTGGGAACGTGGGGAGCGGGCGTGGTCGGAGCAGTCTTCTATCCGATCGTGCGGTTCCTAGCACCTCCGGAGATTCCAGAATCCCCAACTCTGACGGTCAGCGCGGGAAAGGCCTCTGCCTTGTTACCCAACAGCGGCCGGCTCGTGCCCTTCGGCGCCGAACCGGCCATCGTCGTGCGACTGGCGGGCGGAGAGCTGCGCGCGTTCTCCGGGGTGTGTACGCATTTGTCGTGCACCGTCCAGTATCGTCAGGATCTTCAACACATCTGGTGCGCGTGCCATAACGGCCACTATGACCTGAACGGACGCAACATCTCGGGCCCGCCTCCGCGACCGCTTCAAGCGTACGACGTGAATGTCCAGGGCGACGAGATCGTGATCTCACGGAAGGCATGATGCGCCTCCAGGTGTGGCTCGAAGAGCGCGTTCCGATCGCCCAATTGGTCGAGGCCGTCCGGCACAAGACGGTGCCGCAGCACCGGTTCTCGGTCTGGTACTTCTTTGGCGGCATGACCTTGTTTTTTTTCTTCGTGCAGGTCGTGACCGGTGCCCTGCTGCTTCTGTACTACCGGCCCAGTGCGTCGGAAGCGTACGAAAGCGTCGCGTTCGTGATGACGCGCGTGCCGTTCGGCTGGCTGGTGCGCTCGATTCACGCGTGGTCGGCCAATCTGATGATTGCCGCCGCGTTCGCGCATCTGTTCAGTGTCGTTTTCCTGCACGCGTACCGGCGCCCGCGCGAGATCACCTGGCTCTCCGGCGTGCTCGTCTTCTTCATTACCTTCGCCTTCGGATTCAGCGGCTACCTGCTCCCCTGGAACGAGCTGGCATTCTTCGCGACGCGCGTCGGGACGGAGATGGCTGACGCGCTGCCTGGGATTGGTGAGGGAATCGTCCATTTCCTGCGCGGCGGCAAGGACGTCTCAGGCGCCACGCTCACGCGCTTCTTCGGCGTGCACGTGGCCATTCTGCCGGCGCTGGTCACCGCGCTCCTGGCCGTGCACCTGCTGCTGATCCAGCACCACGGGATGAGCGTCCCACCGTCGGTCGAAGCCGCCCAGCGAAAGCACGGGCGGCCCCTCCCGGCCATGCCGTTCATCCCGCACTTCGCACTCCGTGACCTGTTCGGCTGGACCGTGGCGCTGGCCCTGCTGGCGGGTCTCTCGGCCTATTTTCCCTGGGAGCTGGGGAAGAAGGCCGACATTTTCGCGCCCGCACCAGCCGGGATCCGGCCTGAGTGGTATTTCCTCTGGATGTTTCAGGCCCTCAAGTACATGCCCGCGACCATTTTCGGCCTGAGCGGGGAGCTGCTCGTGCTCGTACCCGTGTCGCTTGGCGCGCTCGCGCTGACGCTGCTGCCGTTTCTCGACCCGGACACGCCGCGCTCCCGCTGGGTCGTAAAGACGCTGGCGGGACTCGCCATCGCGCTCATGACAACGATGACCGTCCTGGCGCTGCTCGCGGGGAACCCATGACGAAGGCGCCCGGGCTGGGTCTCCTCATGCTGGCCGTTGGCGTGGCGACAGCCGGGACCGCGGCGGCGCAAATCCCGAGCGGGACGCCCTCCGATCTGTACCGAGACGACGTGCATGCGCAGGCGGGGCTGACGTGCGACAGCTGTCACGGCAAGTCGGGCGCAGACAAGTCCCGGGCGATCGCGCGGACGCAGATCGCGCCGTTGTGCGCCCGCTGTCACAGCGATGCGGCGTACATGCGGCGGTTCAGGCCCCAGCTCCGCGTCGACCAGTACGACCAGTATCTGACGAGCACGCACGGCAAACGCATGGCGGGCGGCGAGACGCGCGTCGCGACGTGTAGCGACTGTCATGGCGCCCACGGCATCCGTCCGGTCCAGGACGCGCGGTCACCGGTCACCCCGCGGCACGTCGCAACGACGTGCGCCCGATGTCATTCGGACGCGGCCAGAATGAAGCCGTTCGGCCACCACGACGACCCGCCGGGCGACTGGAGCAAGAGCGTGCACGCGAAGGCTCTGCTCGAACGCGGCGACACCTCAGCCCCGACGTGCAGTACGTGCCACGGCAGCCATGGGGCCGTGCCGCCGGGCGTGACCTCGGTTGCGCTCATTTGTTCGCAATGCCACGTGCGGGAAGCGGAGCTGTTCAGCAAGAGCCCCAAGAAAGCGCTCTTCGAGAGCCTGGGGCAGGCCGAATGCCTCACATGTCACAGCAACCATGAGATCGAGGCGCCTTCCGACAGTTGGATCGGGCTGAAGGACCCGGCGCTCTGTTCGACCTGCCATGACGACAGCGTGAAGGGCGCAGCGGACATCGTCGCCGTCCAGCAGGGGCTTCAGCAGCTCGCCGGCGGTATCGATCGCGCTCAGCGCGTACTGGATCGCGCTGAAGAGGCCGGTATGCTCGTCGACGAAGGCCGGCTGATACTCCGCGAGGCGCACGAGCGCCAGATTCTGGCGCGCGTCACGGTCCACGCGTTTGCGGCGAAGCCCTTCGCCGAGACCTCAGCGCCCGGCGTAGCCGACGCCGGGCGTGCCGAGGCGATCGGCACACAGGCGCTCCAGGAGCTGCAGGTCCGACGCAAGGGTCTTGCCGTCGCCACCGTCCTCATCCTGGGTTTTCTCGCAACGTTGTGGGTGAAGATCCGGCGGCTCCCGCCAATCGAGTCGTGAAGCGGGCGGCAAACTGACGCGGGTTGACGCGGAAACCGTCAGCAGATTCGCGGCAGCTGCTCGCCGCTCAGCATGTCCACAACTCGAGTTGCCCCGATGAGGCTCTTGAGTGTCACCAGTCGTGCAGGCTTTTCGGAAACGGTGCCGATAATCGCCGCGTCGGCGCTCACGGAGAACGTGCGTAGCAGGTCAATCGCCTCGCCGGCGGCGTTGGCTGGCACGAATACCAGGAACCGGCCTTCGTTGGCGACGTAGAGCGGATCGAATCCGAGAATCTCGCACGCGCCGCGGACGTCCTCGCGAACCGGAATCGCGGCCTCGTCCAGCCGGATGTGAACGGACGCCGACTCGGCGATTTCCACGGCGGCACTCGCCAGCCCGCCTCGGGTGAGGTCGCGAAGGCAGTGGACGTCGACGCCCGCGTCGAGCAGCCCAAACACGGGATCGACGAGCGGCGCACAGTCGCTTTCGATGGCGGTGTCGAACTGCAGCCCTTCTCGGACAGCCATCACCGCCATCCCATGCCGGCCGATGTCGCCCGAGACGATCACGGTGTCGCCCGGGCGCACGCTGCCGGGGGCGATGACGGCGTCGTGCTCGATGAGGCCGATGCCCGCGGTATTCACGTAGAGACCGTCGCCCTTCCCGCGGTCGACGACTTTGGTATCGCCGGTCGCAACGACGACGCCGGCCGACTTCGCCGCCGCCTGCATCGACGCCACCACACGGCCGAGCGTCTCGCTGGGCAGCCCCTCCTCGATGACGAAGCCCGCGCTCAGAAAGCGCGCGCGGCCGCCGCACATCGCCAGGTCGTTGACGGTTCCGTTGACGGCGAGCGTACCGATGTCGCCTCCGGGAAAAAACAGCGGCTGGACGACGTAGGAATCGGTCGAGAAGGCCACTTTGACGCCGCCCAGTTCGAGGCGGGCGCCGTCGTGGCGCACGTCGAGCGCCGGATTCGCGAAGGCCGGGATGAAGAGCTGTTCGATGAGCTGATTCGTCAGCCGGCCGCCGCCTCCGTGCGCCAGTTGCACGTGCGCGCGAGAATGGATCGGCGCGGGACAGATCACGCCGGAACCGGAATTAATGGGCACGTGCCGTCCCTCCGTTCTGCGGCGCCAGTTCCAGTCGCCGATAGCGGAAATAGGCCGCGCATGCGCCTTCGGACGAGACCATGGTCGCTCCCAGCGGATGATCGGGTGTGCATCGCGTGGCGAAGGCGGGACACTCGTGCGGCTTCATCAAGCCCTGCATGATCTGGCCGCTGCAGCATTCGGTCGGCTCGTCGACGGCGAGTGCCGCGATGCCGAACCGAATTTCCGCATCGAATTGCCCGTACGGCGCGGCCAGCGCAAAGCCGCTCTGCGGGATTTCCCCGACGCCACGCCACTTGCGCGGCACGATGCGGAACACATCGCGGACGAGTTGCTGGGCCGGCACGTTCCCGTCCCGGCGGACGGCGCGCGCGTACTGATTCTCCACTTCCGCCCGGCCCTCCTCGAGCTGCTTGACGCACATGTACACGCCTTGCAGGATGTCGAGGGGCTCGAATCCGGTGACGACGATCGGCACGTGGTACTTCGCGGCGATCGGCTCGTACTCCGTGTACCCCATGATCGTGCAGACATGACCCGCGGCCAGGAATCCCTGGACGCGGCTCGACGGTGACGACAGGATTGCCTCGAGGGCCGGCGGCACGAGCACGTGCGACACGAGCATCGAGAAGTTCGTGACGCCGGTTCGCGCCGCGTGGAACACCGCCATCGCGTTGGCGGGCGCGGTCGTCTCGAATCCGACGGCAAAGAACACCACCTGGCGCGCCGGGTTGTCGCGGGCAATCGCCACCGCGTCGAGCGGCGAGTACACGATCCGGACGTCGCCACCCTCGGACTTGATGGTCAACAGATCCTTCGTCTTCCCGGGCACCCGCAACATGTCGCCGAAGGAGCAGAAGATGACGCCCGGCGTGGAGGCGATCTCGATGGCCTTCTCGATCAGCTCGAGCGGCGTCACACAGACGGGACAGCCCGGGCCGTGCACGAGCGTGACCTCGGGCGGCAGCAGTTCGTCCACACCGAACTTGACGATCGCGTGCGTCTGCCCGCCGCAGACTTCCATGAGCGTCCACGGGCGCGTCGTGATTCGCCGGATGGCGCGCGCGTAGCGCTCGGCCGCGGCAGCGTCCCGGTACTCGTCGATGAACTTCATGGGGTCTCCCAGTCCCGGAGCTCGGCGAGCTCGCCCATGCCGGCGAGGTACTCGAACACCTTGGCCGCCTCCGCCTCGTCGACCGTCGAGATCGCGAAGCCGACGTGCACGAGCACGAAATCGCCGACTCGCGCCTCGGGCACATAACTCAAATTCACGCGTTTGGCGACGCCGGCAAAGTCGACGCGGCCGCTGCGAAATGCCGGGTCGTCGCCCTCGATGCTGAGAATCCGTCCCGGAACGGCAAGGCACATCTCAATCACCTCATCGCGACCGGCTCGACCTCGTGACGATCGCGCCGGGATACTTCAGGCGAGGCTGTCGACGATCGCAGGTATGCGGCGATCTGACCGACGGCAATTCCCCCGTCGTTCGGCGGCACCCGCTGATGCCAGTACGGCCGGAAGCCGGCGTGGCGTAGTCGCGACACCGCGCGCTCGGTCAAATACCGGTTCTGGAAGCATCCGCCCGTCAGGACGACTCGCTCGTTCCCCACGATGCCGGCGGTCGTGACGATCATCTCCACGAGCGTGTTGTGAAATCGGGCAGCCACGACGCCCGCGGGCGTCGCCGCGGTCACTTCGTCGATGATCGCGCGGATGGCCGGCACCCAGTCGATGACGAGGCGCGGCGGCTGCCAGGCACCTGGAAAGATCAGCGGCGGATCGCCGATCGAGAACGGGTACGCGTCCTCGATGCCGGTCGTGATCGCAGACTCGAGATCGAGCGCGGCCTGTCCTTCGAAGCTTGCGCATTGGCGGCAGTCGACGATCGACGCGACGGCGTCGAACAGCCGGCCGGCGCTCGTCGTGACCGGCGCGTTGATGCAGCGGCGGAGCGTCTCGATGAGCAACGTCCGCTCGACCGTCGTGAACGCGCGCGTCGGCGGCTCGTCCATCCGGGCGACATCGTCGCCGAACACCGCGTGAAGCACGCCGAGCGCTGATCGCCTGGGTTCACGCACCGCGCGGTCGCCGCCGGGCAGACGAAATGGGCGCAGACAGGCTGCGCGGACGAACGACTGCGCGGCGACCGCGAGGAACTCGCCGCCCCAGACGGTCCCGTCGACACCGTACCCGGTGCCATCCCAGGCCACGCCCAGCACGGGGCCGTCCAGGTCGTTCTCGGCCATGCACGCCGCGACGTGGGCGTAGTGGTGCTGCACCAAGCGCACCTCCGGGCCCAGCGAGGCGGCGTATCGTGTCGCGAGATAGTCCGGATGCAGGTCGGCGATGACGACGTCGGGCGTCGTCTCGTACAGGCGCTCGAGACTGTCGATGACCTGGAAGAACGCATTCGACGACTCACTCGATTCCAGGTCGCCGATGTGCTGGCTGACGAAGATGTTCGGCCCGGCGGTCAGCGCGACGGCGTTCTTGAGATGCGCGCCGACGGCCAGGAGCGGCGGCGCCGGGCTTCGCAGCGGAATCGGCAAGGGTGCATAACCGCGCGCCCGCCGCAGTACGAGCTCGCGGCCGGCGAGGACACGAACGATGGAATCGTCCACGTGCCGGACGATCGGACGATCGTGCACGAGGAACAGATCGGCGATGCCCGACAGCCGTTCCAGGGCGTCGTACTCGTCGGTGCAAATCGGCTCGTCGCTGAGGTTGCCGCTGGTCGCGACGATCGGGCCGTCCACTTCGCCGACGAGCAACTGGTGCAGCGGCGTGTACGGCAGGAGGATTCCCAGGTTCGGGTTTCCGGGCGCCACGGCGGCCGCTATCTCCCCTCGGCCGGATCGGCGGGCGAGGAGAACGATCGGCGCTTCCGGTGACGTCAGCAACCGCGCCTCATCTCTGGAAACGATGGCGTGCCGGTCGACATCCGCGAGGCTCTCGCACATCACCGCGAATGGTTTTTCTTCACGGTGCTTGCGTTCGCGAAGACGTTGAACGGCGAACTCCAGTCCTGCGTCCACGACCAGATGGAACCCGCCGAGTCCTTTGACGGCGACGATCCGGCCATTCCGAACCGCCTCGCCAGCCAGTCGCATCGCGTCGTCTCCCCGTGCGAGCGCCATCCCCGATTGATCCCATAAGGCGAGTTGCGGTCCGCACACCGGACAGGCGTTTGGCTGCGCGTGAAATCGCCGGTCGCGCGGATCGCGGTACTCATCCCGGCACGCCGGACACATCTCGAATTGCCGCATGGAGGTATTCGGACGGTCGTAGGGAAGCGACTCGATGATGCTGAAGCGCGGCCCGCAGTTCGTGCAGTTCGTGAAGGGGTATCGGAATCGCCGATTGGAGGGATCCTCCACTTCGCGCCGGCAGTCGCGGCACACGGCAATGTCCGGCATCACGAGGGCCGAGACGGCGCCGGTGTCAGCGCTCTCACGGATCTCGAAACGGGTGAAGCCGGCCGAATCCAGCCACGATGTCTCGAGGCTCTGCACGACGGCTCGCGGCGGACGATCGCGGTCGAGCCGTTCGCGGAAGGTCTCGAGGTCGGTGTGCGGCCCTTCGACCTCGATGAACACACCTTGCCGTGAGTTCAGCACCCAGCCGGTGAGTCGCAGCTCCGTCGCAAGCCTGTAGACGAATGGCCGGAAGCCGACGCCTTGTACGGCGCCGCGGACGATGATCCGAAGCCGTTCACGCATGTGCGGGAACCGCTTTCGCGGCCAGCCAGTCGCACCAGGCAGAGACGCCGGCCCCGGTCGTCGCGGACGTCTCGAAGATCGTCAGGTCCGGATTCGTCAGCCGCGCATTCCGCCGGATGGCCGCGACGTTCGCGCTGACGTACGGCAGCAGATCGATCTTTTTGACGACGAGCGCCGAGGCGTTCCGGAACATGGCCGGATACTTGAGCGGTTTGTCATCGCCTTCGGTCGTGCTGAGCACGACGACCTTCATCGCCTCGCCGAGATCGTAGTTGGCTGGACAGACCAGGTTGCCGACGTTCTCGATCACGAGAAGATCCAACGTGCCGAGGTCGAGTTGCTCCAGAGCATCGGCCACGAGTCTGGCCTCGAGATGACAGCCGCCGTTGGTCACGATCTGAACGACCGGCACGCCGTAGCGCGCGACGCGTTGCGCGTCGAGGTCCGTGTGCACGTCGCCTTCGATGACCCCTACATTCATCCGGTCCCGCAGACGTTCGATCGTGCGCTCGAGGAGCGTCGTTTTTCCTGCGCCGGGTGAGCTCACGAGGTTGATGACGATCAACCCGAGCTTCGCGAAGCGCGCCCGGTTGGCGGCCGCGATGACGTCGTTCTTCTCGAGGACCTTCCGTTCGATGGTGATGACGCTCATGTCCGTGCCTCGACGTCATCCTCGAGCTCGATGTCGACAATCTGGAGATCCGTGCCGCCGGACGTCGCGATTGCCGGACTCCCGCACACGGGACACGCGAATCCCGGCGAGGTAAGGCTGAAGGTCCGGCCGCAGTCGGCGCACTCCCCGCGAGCCGCCACGCGCTCGATGGCGAGGTAGCAGCCGCCATACGGGGTTTCCGCCACGAGGGCGCCGAAACAGAAATCGAGTGAGTCGGCGACGATCCCTGCCCGGTCGCCCACCCGCACGCGGACCGCCCGCGCAGCGCCCGCCCGGGCGAGCGGCACGTGCTGCTGGACGGTCTCGAGGATATTCGCCGCGACGCTCAGTTCGTGCATGGGCGCACCTTCTTCTGGACGAACGGGAAGCCAAGCGCTCCCGCTTCGCCGACCACGCGTTCGATGAGCTGAGGCAGGGCGCGCCGGACGGGCGGTGACAGGTCCACGCCGAGCTCCAGCGACTGCGGCACGAGTCCCAGTAGACGCACGCACGATGGATACCGTTCGAGCCAGCGGGCGCCGTCGAGGAGGTCGGCGACGCCAACCTGATGCGGCGACAGGCGTGACGCCACCGCAGGAGGCACGGCGTCCCCGGACAGACGCACGAATGTGCCCGGCGCCCCGCTGGCTCGAACGGCATCCACCAGAATCACGCGGTCGGCGTCTTCGAAGTACGGAAGCAGCGCCAAACCCAGGGTGCCGCCGTCGAGCACGCGCACTCCGTCTGACGGATCGAAGCGATCGATCAATCCCGAGACCGCCGCGATGCCGAGGCCATCGTCCTGCAGGAGGACATTGCCCAGCCCGAGAACGAGCAGGGGAGTGCGCCTACTCATCGACTTCGCCCCGATTGATGAACCGGTACCCGGAGTATTTGAGGTCCTCCTCCGGGACGAACTTGTACCCGGAGAAGATCGACTCGACGGTTGCGTTGGCCTCGATCGTCGACATGAGCAGCGCGCTGTAGACGTGATGGACCGCAAACCCGAGAAGCAGCCACATCACCGCGTGATGGATCCAGCGTGCCGTCTGCAACCCGCCGAAGACCGGCGCGAGCGACGCGAAGATGTGCACCGGCGCGCCGGGCGCCGCGCTGGCGCCTCGCATCGTCAGACCGGTGAAGATCGCCAGGAAATAGAGACCGAAGACGGCGACGTACGTCAGACCAGCCACGGGATTGTGGCCGACGAACCCGGGAGGCTTCCGCAGCATGAAGAGATAGAAGCGGATCGTCGGCCACAGACCGTGCTGTCGACTTCGGTGGACGGGAATGAACTTGTCCCATCTCGCGTACTTGTTGCCCGTGAACATCCAGATGATCCGTGTCAGCACGGCGGCGATGAAGACGTAGGCCGTGTACCCATGAACGACCCTGACCCAGCCCATCACGAAATGTGCCCGCGCCTCGCCGGTCACGGTGATGAACGGATGTCCGATGTAAAACCCGGTCGCCGACAGCACCACTATCGACAGGGCGATCAGCCAATGCGTGATGCGGACAGGAATCTGCCACACGTACACCCGCACGATGGGCGATTGGATCTCGGCGCTCATGAGACCCTCACGGTTGCGAGCTCGCGCCGATCGGCATCGACCACGTGCACGCCGCACGCCATGCATGGATCGAACGAGTGGACGGTGCGGAGAATCTCGATCGGCCGCTGTGGATCGGCCACAGGTGTCGCCAGCAGTGCTTCCTCGTACGGTCCTCGCCGTCCTTTTGCATCGCGCGGGCCGGCATTCCACGTGCTGGGCACGATGCACTGATAGTTGGCAATCAGGCCGTGCTGAATGTGCACCCTGTGCCCCAGTGAGCCGCGCGGCGCCTCATGAAATCCCGCGCCCGTCGCGTCTGCGGGCCAGCTCTCCGGATCCCACTTCGAGTTGTCGTGGATCCGCAGATCGCTGCTCGCCATGTTCGCGGCCAGCCCGTCCACCCAGTCGCCCATCTTCTCGGAGAGCAGCTGCGTCTCGATGCCGCGCGCCGCGACCCGCCCGAGCGTCGAGAACAGCGCCTCGGGGCCGACGCCGAGTTTCTTGAGCACCGTATCGACGAGCGCCTTGACACGTGTGTGGCCGGACACGTACGCGACGAGCATGCGCGCCAGCGGTCCGACCTCCATCGGCTCGTCGGCGTAGCGCGGCGACTTGAGCCAGGAATATTTCTTGTCGGTATCGAGCCGCTCGTAGGGAGGCGTGGGCCCGGTGTAGTTGGGCGAGGTTTCGCCCTGGAACGGGTGCAAGGACGTCGAGTCGCCCTGCTGGTACTGGTACCAGGAGTGCGACACGTACTCGGTCACCTTCTTGGAGTCGAAGGGCTCGAGCTTCGACAGATCGCGCCCGCGGATGATGCCGGTGGGCAGGAACAGCGCGGGTGATGCCGAATCGTTGTCGGGATACTCGCCGTAGGACATGTAGTTCCCGACGCCTTTCCCGTGCGCGGCCCAGTCCTTGTAGAACGACGCGATCGCCAGCAAGTCCGGAATGTAGACGCGGGGGGCGGAGTCGGCCCCCGGGGGGGCGCACTGATTTTTTTGGGGGGGAGGTG
>JBLNGH010000206.1:0-15458 GCA_050264575.1 Acidobacteriota bacterium
GGCCGTCCCTTTCGGCGTGTCAGCGTCGTAGCGTCGCGCCGCGCTCCCCCTCGCAACTTCGCAGCCGCCAGAATCTTCGTTTCTTTCTGACTTTGCCTTTTGACTCTTGCCTTCAGGCTGCGTTCTTCAGCAGCCTGCTACCGTCGAGGAATGATCACCTCGCTCCGGCTTCGAACCTCAGCGCCTCGCCGTTTGACCCTGACGCGGATCGGATGCGGACGCCCGTCGCGATCCTCGTCGGCGCTCTCGACACCGAGGATGTAGTACGACGACGTCTCGCGCATGATGCGATCGAAGGCTACGTCCGGTGAGGTGCCCCGCACGCGAATGACCGTTCCTCCCGACGTGCCTGCCACGATCTCGAGGCCTGTGGCCGCGATGCTGGAATCGCGGAAATAGCTGGTCCGCAGGCCGCCCTTCGACGCGAGCGCTTCCTGGAAGGTCCAGTCCAGGTGCAACGCAAACACGTCGAGGTTCGCCGCCGCGGCCTCGCGTCCCAATTGTGAGATCTCTGACATGGAGTTCGCTCGCCCAGACGAGCGGTCGGTCGAGATCAATCCGCCGCTGACCAACACCAGAACCTTCCGTCCCGGTGTTTCGCCAAGTCCCCGCACGAGACCGCGCAGCGCTCCAATGCTCTGCGTGACGGTCATTTCCAGAAATCCGACGAAACTGATCGCTTCGCCCCTGACTTCGTCAAGCCGACATCCGCCGCTGCGGCATTCCCGCTGAAACACGGTCCGTAGAACCTGCTGATCGCCGCTCCCGATGTCGATGATTTCGGACAGCGTCATGTGGAACCTGCCTTCCGGCTCTACCCGGAGGCCCGTGACGTTCCGCAGTGCGCGACGGACCGCGCCGTGATCCGTGGTGAGGTCGTACTTCGCGGTACCGGTCGGGTACGAATAAAGCCCGACGAGATCCTCCGACTGCAGCTTGTCGATGAACCGCTCCGCGGCGTTCACCGCCGCCAGGGCGGACCCGGCCTGGAGGCTGTGCTCGTCGATGGCGAGCAGGTACATGCGTCGCGCACTCGGTGCCGTCGCCGGCGCTCGGCCGTCACCGCCGGAAGGCACTGTGGCAGGAGGTGGCGGGGTCGCGCCGTACTTCAGCCGATCGATCGTCACGACCTTCCGCGAACGCCCGGAGATCAAAACCTCGAAGTCGGTGATGGCGAGGTCTTCGACCGGCCTGCCGTCCTTGTCGACGACGGTCACGTCCACCGCGACGAGATCGACGCCGGTGTTGAACGTCTGCCGTTGAAAGGCTGACGCCAGGATGGCAGCCAGCGCGAGCGCGACGACTCTCGGCAGCAGGCGATTCATTGTGCGAGTTGGACGACGAGTATACATGTTCGCCCTGCCCGCTCCCGCTTGACGTTACCTACATCGTGTAGTAGTACTGTCACCTACAAGTTGTAGGAGAGATCGCCATGGCACGCCGGTTGCCGGTGAGCGACGCCGAGCTGGAAGTACTCAAGGAGCTGTGGACCGCGGGTCCCGCAACTGTCCGGGACGTCGCGACCGCGCTTCGCAGGCGCCGCCGCCGGCTCGCGTACAACACCGTGTTGACCCTGTTGTCACGGCTCCGCGAGAAAGGCTACGTCGCGGCCGATCGCCGCGACACGGCACATCTTTTCCGCGCGCTCGTCACCCGCGACGAGCTCCTCGGCTCCAGCCTCTCGGCGCTCGCCGATCGCGTGTGCGACGGCACGGCCAGCCCGCTGGTCCTGGCGCTCGTGCGCGGCCAGCGGTTCTCGGCCGACGAGATCGCGCATTTCCGAAAGCTCCTCGACGAGTTGACCCCGAAGGCCGACAAGGCCCGGAAGGATTGACGCATGACGTGGTGGCTCTTCCAGAACCTCGTCATCACGGCCGCGCTGGCGGCGGTCGTCGCGGCGATCTGCCGGACCACGCGAATCGGACCCGTCGCGCGCCATGCGCTCTGGGTCGTCGTCCTCGTCAAGTTCGTCACGCCGCCGCTCGTCGTGTGGCCGTGGGCCGCTCCGGATCCGCTCGGCCTCGCCGCGCTGGATGTGCGCGTCGACGTGCGCCGCGCCGCGAGCGCGCGGGGCGGCTGGGCCGGCATCAACCCGCCGCCCGGATCGAATCGGGGCGACGTCATTGCGGCGGTGGACACGCGGGCAGCGCCGCCGGTCGTCGATGGCCGCGCGCCCTTCTCGTCTGTCGATCGCGCGGACGTGCTTTCCTGGCTTCTGTCGATCTGGGCGGCCGGCAGCCTGTGCATGCTGGTCATTGAAGCGGCGCGGCTCGCGCGGTTGGCGCGTCGCGTGACCGCCGCATGGCCCGCCGATCCGGCGATCGTCGCTCGCGTCGCGGAGCTGTCGGCACGGCTGGGGCTGCGGCCGGTGCCGGTCGCGACCATCGCGGCAAGCGCCTCACCGATGGTGTGGGGCCTCGGCCGGCCGCGATTGCTCTGGCCGGCGGATTTGTCCTTCGGCGCACCGGCAGATCAGCGGCGCGAATCGATCGACGCGTCTATCCACGGCGTGATCGTCCACGAGCTCGCGCACGTCAAGCGCGGCGATCACCTCGTCGGCTGGCTCGAGCTCACCGCCGGCATCGTCTGGTGGTGGAATCCGCTGTTCTGGTTCGTCCGGTCGTCGCTGCGCGAGCAGGCCGAGCTCGCGTGCGACGCGTGGGTCATCTCGGCGCTGCCTGATGGCCGGCGGGCATACGCGGAGGCGCTTCTCGCGCTGTCAGCGGCCGCTGTTCCTGGAACTGTTTCACGATCGATGGCGCTCATCGGGATCCGCCCGGGAAGCCGCCGTGCGCTTGAAAGGAGACTGGTCATGATCATGAAGGGCCGTGCGCCGCTTCATCTCTCGAGGGCAGGACTGCTCGCGCTCGCGCTGATCGCCGCGGCGACGCTGCCGGCATGGGCGACAGGTTCATCGCAACAGGCGCCGCCCCCGCCGGCCGCGCCGGTGGTGCAGCCGAAGCCTTCGCCTCAGGAAACGCCGGCGCCGCCGCTCCCGCCGGCAGTGGAGAGGCAGGTCAAACCCGAGCTCCCGCCGCCGCCCCCGCCTCAGCCGACGCGCAACAGACAGGTGACGATAGCCGGAGTGCCAGTTCAAGGCCGGCAGTCAGTGGTCTGGATCGTGGATGAATCGAACCTGCCGGCCGACGGCCGCCAGCTCATCGAGGGGTTCGACAACGAACGCAAGGCGATTCGCGCGGAAGCCGACCGGAAGATCGACGAGCGCCGCGAAGCGCTCGTCAAGGCGCTGCAGAATCTCCAGGAGCAGTACACGAAAGCGGGCAAGCTCGACGAGGCGGTCGCGATTCGCGACTACCTGCGGGCCGGCGGTCCGGGTCGCGACGAGGTGTTCGAGGAAGTGTGGCGGCGGCGATGACCCCGAGGTCTTCTACCGCACCTGCCGCATGATCGTCCCGACGCGATCAGTCGCGTAGTCGTAGACGACGACTTTCACGTGCTTGACGGCGCCGGTGACGGTCAGGCGGCCCGAGTAGGGAAGACCCTCGCGCAGCATCCGCTGGTAGGTCGCCGCGGAGAGATTCAAGTCCATCTTCTGCCAGAGATCGCCGACACCGTCGCCGTTGGCGTTCTGACAGAAGACGGCGATGTCGAGCCCGCCCTTGTGCCGGCCGTCCTCCAACGTGAGACCGACGTTCGCGATGCCGATCGTGACGTCGACGACGAAGTCCGGTAGTCGGCCACTGCCCTTGACCTCGGATGTCTTCAGGATGAGCTCGAGATCGCCGATGTCCCGCGGGTAGTTCACCGCCGAGGCGATGCGGTTGTACGTGAGCGAACGGCGGCGGTCGAGCGGCGCGCGCGCCGGCTCGGCGAAGTAGCCGTGGCGATAGAGCACGGTCGCGCCGGCGCGATTGACCTTCACGGTGATCCGCCGGTACTTGCCGTCGAGCGCGGGATTCGACGGGTAGTACCCGAGGAGATATCCGGACGAGGTCGCGGTCGCAATCCGCTCGAGTCCTTTGTCGGCGTACTCGTACACGGACGCCTGTCCGCCGGTGAGCTCCGCGATCTGCTTGAGCGAGGAGATGACGAACCGCTGGTACAGCGGCTCGCCCTTGGTCACGTCGACGATCAACATGCTTGGACCGCCCGGGCCAGTGAAGGCCGGCTTCAAGGTCGGCGCGGTCCCGCCGGTCTGAATGATGTCGATCGCCACGCGCGCGTTGTTTGCCGCGGCCGCGACGCTCAGATCGTCCTCGAGCCGCGGCAGCGTCAACCCCCGCTCGGTGACGAAGACGAGATGCTTTTCGCCGTCGATGTAGCGCAGGAAGTCGATCCCGGCGTACAAGCGCCCGAGGTCCTGCATCGTCTGCCGGTTCGACGAGACGTACTCCTCGAGCGTCACGCCGGCGAGATCCGCTTCTTCAATCGCGAGCTTGTCGAACGGCGACACGGGCTGACCGAGGGCCGCGGCGGCGGCGACGCGCTCGCGGAGAATCTCGGCGCGCTGCAGCAGATCGGTGGTCCGGCGATCGTCGCTCGCGATCCGCGCGGCGTCGGTCACGCGGCCCTCGGGCAGCGCGCGGACACCGGGCGTTGCGGGATCGTTGAAGATGGCGTCGATGTCGGCCTGGAACTCCGCCGGGATTAACGTCCCTCTGTGGACTGCTGACCAACTGCTGTAGTACTGCCGCAGTTTCGCTTCGATGGCTTCGTGACGGAGCTTGAAGCGATCGAGGACTTGCACGATCTGATCGCGGTCGGTGGTGAAGTCCGTCGCGCGGTTGTAGGCCATCACCGCGACCTGATCCTGCGGCAGGAGCCGCTCGCGGACGAACTTCATCGCGCCGTCGAGCCCCCGCGACGGATGCTGCAGAAATCCGCGGCCCAGCGCGATGAGAAACAGCCGGCGCGTCTGCGGCGCGAGCGGCGCGTTCTCCAGCGGCATCATCCTCCGGACCGGCGCCGCGCCGTCTGGCGCGGGCGCTGTCGCCAGCGCCATCGCGGAAAAGTGACCGATCTTCTGGGGCGCGCCGTTCTCGAGAATCGTGAAGTCGGCCGCCGTGAGACCCACGATCGGCCGGCCGTTGCGATCGAGGACGCGCACGTCGAGCGGCACGAGCGACGTCAACGCGCGGAAAGTAGGCTGGTTCTGCGGTGTGACGTCCTGCGCAACCGCACGTGGCTGCGCAGTCAGCGCCAGAGCGATCCCGAGCAGGCATCTCACAACGCGGCTGGTCATCCGGCCTCCAGTCGCTGGCGCCACAAGGATACCGCGAAGAAGGACGATCGCTTGACGTCGTGGCGTTGCTCTTTCCAAAAGCACACATGAAGGACATGAAGAGCATGAAGGTCATGAAGGCGTGTTGTGCTTTTACACCCCTCCATTCGAGGCTGGATCCTCATATCGACCCCGGTCTTGTCCGAAAACGCTCTGGACCATAGACTGCGGCTATGTACTGCCCCAACTGCAGCCGTCAGTACAAGTGGTACGAGACGACCTGCCCTGACTGCGAGGTGGACCTCGTGGCCGAACGCCCCGGCGGCCCGCCCGAGCCCGAAGCCACCCTCGAGTCGGTGTTCGAAACGACCGATCCAGCGGTGCTTCCGCTCGCGACGATGGCGCTCGAGCAGCAGGGGATCGAGTACACCGTGCGCGGCGGCGGCACGCTCGACGCGCTGCGGCTGCCGCCGGATGGACTCGATCTGGCGAAGTCGGATGCCACGCACGCGATCGTCGTGCGGAAAGAGGATGCAGTCCGTGCCCGCGACCTCCTTGCCGATCTCGCGAGCGCACAGGCCGGACGCGCAGGCACCGGCGCGGCGCAGCCGGCCACCGTATCGGAGACCGGCGACGTGTCGCCGCCGTCGGTGGTCGATCTGCACACGGGGCAATCCCTCGGCGAACTGACGCCGGAGCAAGCCCAATTCCTCGTCGACGCGCTCGAAGAGGAATCTCCCGACGAGGCGCGCTACTACATCGATGCCGCCACGATCGACATGCTCGAAGGCGCCGGCGCCGAGCCCAGCCTGATCGCGCTTCTCAAGCGCGCGCTCGGACCGAAGCAGGGAATCGAGATTAGATTCTGAGAAATTGAGATTTGGTGACCTGGGGATCTGGGGATTTGAAGATCAAAAGAACCTCAGATCCCCAGATCATCAGATCCTCAGCTTCAGCCCTTTCCAGTGATCACCCGCAGCAGTCTGGTGACGGGATCGTAGAAGCGGTCGACCACCCGCTCTTTCAGCGGGATGATCGCGTTGTCGGTGATCGTGATCGATTCCGGGCAGACCTTCGTACAGCACTTGGTGATGTTGCAGTAGCCGATGCCGAACTGATCTTTCAGCGCCGCCGTGCGATCCGCCGTGTCGAGCGGGTGCATCTCCAGCGCCGCGACGTGCACGTAGAAGCGCGGACCGATGAACTCCGAGTGCTTGTGATGATCGCGGAGGACGTGACACACGTCCTGACAGAGATAACACTCGATGCACTTACGGAATTCCTGGACGCGATCGATGTCGGACTGCGCCATGCGCCAGGTGCCGTCGGGCGCGTCAGGGGGCCGCGGTGTGAACGGCTTCACCTTCTTCTTGATCTCGAAATTCCAGGAGACGTCGGTGACGAGATCTTTGACGTGGGGAAACGTGCGCAGCGGCTCGACGGTCACCGGCTTGTCGGCCGGGAGCTGATTCAGCCGCGTCATGCACATCAGCTTCGGCTGGCCGTTGATCTCCGCCGAGCACGACCCGCATTTGCCGGCCTTGCAGTTCCAGCGGCACGCGAGGTCCGGCGCCTGCTTCGCCTGAATCGCATGCACGGCGTCGAGCACGACCATCCCCTCGGTCACTTCGGCGCGGTACTCCTGAAAGCGGCCCTGCCCGCCCTGGCCCCGCCAGATCTGAAACGTCTGAGTGGCCATGGCTACTTGTTCTCCTCGACCACCTGCTGGAGTTCCGGCGGCATGTCGGCGACCGGCGCGCGCGAGATCCGCATCTGCCCGTCGGCATCCCGCTCGATCACGAGATTGACCTTGCTGAACTCGTCGACCTTGTTCGGAAAGTCATCGCGGAAATGCGCGCCGCGGCTCTCCGTGCGCTCGAGGCCGGCGCGCGTGACGGCTTCGGAGACCGTCAGCAGATTCGGCAAATCGAGCGCCGTATGCCACCCGCTGTTGTAGTCGCGGTTGCCGCCAATCCCCACGAGCGCCGCGCGCTCGCGAAATCCCTTGAGCCGCTCGAGTGCCTCGCGCATCTCGCTCTCCTGGCGCACGATGCCGACGAGCTGCTGCATCGTCCCCTGGAGATCGTGCTGGATGGTGTACGGATTCTCGCCGGCGGTGCCTTGCTCGAACGGCGCGAGCGCGCGCTTGGCCGCCGCGTCCACCTGCGCCTGATCGATCCGCGCCGCGCCGTGCTCCTTGGCGAACTTCGCCGCGTACTCGCCCGCGCGCTTGCCGAACACGAGCAGATCCGAGAGCGAGTTGCCGCCGAGCCGGTTCGCGCCATGGAGTCCGGCCGCCGCTTCCCCGGCCGCAAAGAGGCCCGGCAGCGTCGACATCTGCGACTCGCCGTCCACGCGGATGCCGCCCATGGTGTAGTGCGTCGTCGGTCCGATTTCCATCGGCTGCTCGGTGATGTCGATGTCGGCGAGCTGCTTGAATTGGTGATACATGCTGGGCAGCTTGGCCTTGATGTGGTCGGCCGCGTTCGGGAGCTTGCGCTTGATCCACGCGATGTCGAGGAACACGCCGTCGTGCGGACTGCCGCGGCCGGCTTTGATTTCGCGGACGATGCAGCGCGCGACGTGGTCGCGCGTGAGAAGCTCGGGCGGACGACGGGCTGACTTGTCGCCCTGCGTGTACCGCCAGCCCTCGTCTTCGTCGCTTGCCGTCTGGTTCTTGTAGTTGTCCGGGATGTCCTCGAACATGAACCGGCGGCCGTCCTTATTGAGCAGGATGCCGCCTTCCCCTCGGACGGCCTCCGTCACGAGAATGCCTTGCACACTCGGCGGCCAGACCATGCCGGTCGGATGGAACTGCACGAATTCCAGGTCCTGCAGCGCCGCGCCGGCGTCGTACGCGAGCGCGTAGCCGTCGCCGGTGTATTCCCAGCTGTTGCTCGTGATGCGGAAGGCGCGGCCGAGACCGCCCGTCGCCATGACGGTCGCCTTGGCCCGGAACACCTTGAACCGGCCGCGCTCGCGGTCGTACCCCATGGCGCCTGCCACGCGGCCGTCGTCGGTCAGCAGCGTGATGATCGTGTGCTCCATGTAGACGTCGATGGCGCGATGAACGGCATAGTCCTGGAGCGTGCGAATCATCTCGAGGCCCGTGCGATCGCCGACGTGCGCCAGCCTCGGATAGCGATGACCGCCGAAGTTCCGCTGGAGGATACGGCCGTCGTCGGTGCGATCGAACACGGCGCCCCAGGCTTCGAGCTCCCGCACGCGATCGGGCGCTTCCTTCGCGTGAATCTCCGCCATCCGCCAGTTGTTCAGATATTGCCCGCCGCGCATCGTGTCGGCGTAGTGCACGCGCCAGTTGTCGCGATCGTCGACGTTGGCAAGCGCCGCGGCCATGCCGCCTTCGGCCATTACGGTGTGCGCTTTGCCGAGCAGGGATTTCGTGACCAGGGCGACACGGGAGCCCTGCAGTGACGCTTCGATCGCGGCGCGCAGTCCCGCGCCGCCGGCGCCGATGACGAGGACATCATGTTCGAGGATCGGATAATCCACGTTACCTGCCCTTGACAGAGGTTCAGAAGGTCAAAGGTTCAGACAAGCCGAAAGTCCGTCCAGATGCCCATCGCGCACAGCCGGACGTAGACGTCGGCGAAGAGCACCATCACGAGGCTCGCCCAGGCCCAGCGCATGTGCGCACGATTGAACGCGCTCACGCAGACGTAGGCGCTGCGCCGCGCCGGACGGCCTGACATCGTGTCGAGAAATCCGCCGACCAGATGACGCAGCGAGTGGCAGCCGAACGTGTAGCCGCTCAGCAGAATCGTGTTGGCCGCCAGCACAAGAGTGCCGACGCCGATGCCGAACTCCTTCCAGCCGCCCGCCGTCGGGAACCACAGCGCTTTCCATACGTCATGCCCGAGGATGAACAGGAACGCGAGCGCGAGATAGAGGAAGTAGCGGTGGATGTTCTGGATGACGAGCGGAAACCAGCGCTCACCCAAATACTTCTTTCGCGGTTCGCCGACGCTACAGGCCGGTGGATCGGCCCAGAACGCCTTGTAGTAGGCGCCGCGGTAGTAATAACAGGTGACGCGGAACCCGCCCGGCATCCACAGGACGAGCACCGCTGCGGAGTACGGAATTGCTGCCGGCCACCAGGTCGGCACGTCCGGCCCGCCGAACCACGCATGCGGCGAGGTGCCGAACAGCAGGGGAGAGAACATCGGCGAGAGGTACGGGCCGAACTCCGCGTACGCGATCGGTTGAAACATCGCCCACGTCGAGTAGATGAGGAACGCGGACAGCCCGAGAAAAACAACGACGGGTTGCACCCACCACGCATCGGGGCGTGTGGTTTCGCCGAAGCGGCGCACAGACAGGGCGTAAGGATCGGCCAATCTGCCAGTCCTCAAACCCTCCAACGATATCACGGCCGCCTTGGCCGGCGGCACGGCACGTGGCGCGCTTACGTCCGATCGCCGACCACGAACGTGCGGTCAGCGAGCAGCGCTCGCTTTCTGCCGTACAAGAAATAGATGGTGATGCCGGTCGCCATCCAGATTCCGAGACGCTCCCAGGTCTCGCGCGGCAGGCTCGCCATCAGCAACAGCGAGACCACGACTGACGCGATCGGCACGTACGGAACCCACGGCGTGCGGAACGGCCGCGGCAGGTCCGGCTGCGTGCGCCGCAGCACCAGGATGCCGATCGAGACGATCACGAACGCGAAGAGCGTCCCGATGCTGACGAGATTGCCGAGCACGCCGATCGGCGTAAAGCCGGATGCAACGGCGACGATGAGGCCGGTGGCAAGCGTCGTGAGATGCGGCGTGCGGAACCGCGGATGAATCCGGCTGGCCCACGCCGGCAGCAATCCATCCTGCGACATCGACATCAGGATCCGCGGCTGCGCCAGCATCTGCACCACCATCGTCGACGTGAGACCGGCCACGATGCCGACTTTGACGAGCGTGGCCATCATGCTCATGAGTCCGCTCCACATGGTGCTGGCGGCGGCAAGCCGCGCGTGATCGACGGCGACTGCCATCGGCGCCGGACCCATCAGGTTCTGATACGGCACGAGGCCAACCATCACCGCCGAGGCCGCGATGTAGAGCACCGTGCAGATGGCGAGCGAGCCCAGAATGCCGCGCGGCATGTCGCGCTGCGGATTGCGCGCTTCCTGCGCCGCGGTCGAGACCGCGTCGAAGCCGATGTACGCAAAGAAGATCACGGCTGCGCCGCGGAACACGCCCGACCAGCCGTACTCGCCGAATGAGCCCGTGTTCGGCGGAATGAACGGCACATAATTCTCGGCGCGCACGAACGCGGCGCCGGCAAGGACGATGAGCAGGATGATCGACACCTTGATGGCGACGACGACCGCGTTGACCGTCGCCGACTCCTGCACGCCTTTCACGAGCAGCGCCGTGACGAGAATGGAGATCAGCACGGCCGGCAGATTGAACACGGCCGTCGCGGTACCGCCGCCGGCAAGGCGGACGACCGTGCCTGGCGCGGCGCTCACGGCCGCAGGGAAGTGGATGCCGAAATCGGCCAGGAGGCTGACGACGTTTCCGGACCAGCCGACGGCGACGGTCGCCGCGCCGAGCGCGTACTCGAGAATCAGGTCCCACCCGATGATCCAGGCGACGACCTCGCCGAGCGTGGCGTACGCGTACGTGTACGCCGATCCGGCGATGGGAACGCTCGCGGCGAACTCCGCATAGCAGAGCGCGGCCAGCGCGCTCACGACGCCGGCGATGATCATCGAGATCACGATCGCGGGCCCGGCATTGTTCGCGGCCGCCTGGCCGGTCAGGACGAAGATGCCGGTCCCGATGATGGCGCCGATGCCGAGCGCGATCAGGTTCATCGGTCCGAGCACGCGGCGCAGCCCGTGGCCCGCCTCGGCCGACGCCATCAACGCGTGAAGCGGCTTGATGCGAAACAGAGACATGGCGGTGACCGTACCGCCTCGTCTCCGCGCGGACTATTCCGGAACCTTCGTCAGGTGCGAGGTGGATTCGAAGGTGCGGGAAGGTGACCCGAGGGCGTCACCGATCCAATGCGCATCGTGTCGCCGAGTCTGTAGGCGTGGTTGATGGTGACGATCGCATCTCCCGTGCGCAGGCGTCCGCGGAGCGTATGCATGTGTCTCGCGGCGAGATTGGTCAGTTCAGCGCGCTCCGCTCCAGCCGGACCAATGCGCCCGCCGAGGTCGACGACGGGCAGCCCACGTCCGCCCGTGAGGCCGTCGTCGATGAGCCGCTGCCAGGTGTCGGCTTCCGTCGACCCGTGACGGAAGCTCACGCGTCCGTTCGATCCGCCGACGAGGCGGCCGCCGAGCTCGAAGACGGATCCGTGCCACAGGACGAGATCGAGCGTCTGTTCGAGCTCGCTGCGGTCGGCGTCGGAGTCGCCGACCGGCCAGGACCGCGCGCCATTCGGCGGCAGACGCGCCCGCAGCGTCCGCGGGAACGCACGATCGAACAGCGCAATCACGCCCGGGACAACGGCCGTTTGCAAAACGGACTTGTCCATCACGTCGCGTGGGTCGAAGCCGCTCTCCAGCAGGTCGCGGCCGAACGTCGCGCTGTAGCCGCGCTTGTTCGAGAGAAAGCGAACGGTCGGCGGACTTGCAGAAAACAGGCCGCGCACCGTGGCGGCGAGGTAGATCGATTCCCACCACCGGTCGGCCGGCAGGAACGGCAGCGTGCTGAGCTGCACGTCTTGAATGAGGATGCCGCCGGGCCGCAGCAGGCGCGCGACGAGCTTCGCGAACGAGGTGGCGTCGGTGGTCTCGGTGGGATTGAGCGCGCGGATGTGCGGCGACGCAGCCGCCGTGTCGCTTCGTGTCACTGGCGCGACGATCTGCAGCGCCGGATAGCGTGTCCGCCAGTCCTCGATCGTAGCTTCCGTGTCGGGCCCCGGGCGATCGATCGCGACGGCGGTCGCGCAGGCGACGAGATCCGGCCGGACCGCCGCCACGGCCGCGAGCAAGTCGGCCGTGTGATACAAGTGGTCCTCCACGAACACGAGCGGCCGCCGTTCGAAGCCCGGCTCGTCGAGCCACGCCATGCGGTCTACTTTACTGTCTCGTCGCACGGCGGTGCTCTACGCGGGCGTCGCGGTCTTCGTCGCGCTCGCCGCGTTCACGGCGCGCGCGATCTGGAGTGCCTGGAACGAACGCTCCGGCGAGGCGCGCGCGGGCGCGCTGTTCGATCTGGTGGGGCAGCGCATGCCGCCGCGGCCGACGGAAGCGCCGGGCGCGATGGCGTGGCTGCAACGCGAGCTCGAGCGATACGCGACGCATCTCGATCCCGAGCGCGCACGCCTCTATCGGCAGTTCGCGACCGCATCCGACGGCGTGCCCAGGCCGCTCGATGGCGCGCTTGCCGCCATGCGCGGCGCCACCGCGGACCCGTCGGCGTCGAATCGCGTGCGATGGCTCGGGGCCGATTCGCTCGACGAGACTTCGCTTCGCCGGCAGCGGCTCGTCGTGCTGGACGGACACCCGTTCGTCGTCACGCGCCGCCGCGGGCTCGAGGCCGGCAAGCCGACGGCGGGCGATGCCGCACCCGATGTCGTGAGATGGGCCGTGGCGTTTCTGGCCGACGCCAAAGCGAGAGTCGATCGCGATCTGTCCGACACCGTGCTGCCGGCCGTGCCGGGCGATCGATCGCCGCGTCCGGTGCGGCTGTACATCGTCGCCGAAGACGGTACGCTGGTGTCTGCGCCGTGGGATGTCGATCAGGATGGCGGGCGCGAGCTCACGCTGCTCAGCGCGCGACCGGGGCTTCCGACGTTCGCGCCGCAGGAGTTTTTCTTCCGCGGCGATCCGGCGCGAGCTCGCCCTGATGGTCCGGGACCGGCGGCGTATTCGGGGTTCTATCTCGATCTCGGCGGCCGCGGTCTCGTGTCCACCGTCACGCAGCCGCTCGCGGCGGCTGACGGCCAGCATGCGGTCGCCGCGCTGGACCTCGCGTTCGACATCGACTGGCAGCGCTTTGCGGCAAGCGTCGATCCGCCGATCGCCGGCGCGGCCGTCCATGTATCCGACGGGACCGTCGCCTCGTGGCCGGCCTTCGATGCCAGCCTGCCGTCTGGCGCGTCGCCGTCTCTCAAGGCCGCGACGGCGGTGCTGGCGACGCGCGACCGTCGCGCGCCTTCGTCCGATGACATGTCCCCGGTGCGACATGGCCTCGTCGATCGCGCCGGCGCGCTGGCGGCGTTTCAGGTCTCGGACACGACGTGGCTGCTGATGCTGTTTCCGCAGACTGCGCCGGCGTTCCCCGTGGCCGCCGTCGTGGCGCTCGCGGGTTTACTGGCGCTCCTCCTCGCGGGATTCGAGCTCAACCGCCGCCGCGCGGAAGGCGAGCGTCAGAAGTCGCAGCAGGCTCTCGCCGAAAAGCAGAACCTGCTCAACACCATGCAGGTCCCGCTCGTCGTCGTCGATCCGAACACGGACGTGATCGTCTCGGCCAACCGCGCGGCGGAGACGATCGGCATCGAGCCCGGCGGCCGTTTTGCGGATCTCGTCTGGCCGGACGATCGCGCGCGCGCGCACTACCAGCGGATGCAGGCGGCGGGTCCGCAGCCGCGGCGCGCCTACGGCGTACCGGTCGCCGTCCGTGACGATCAGGGTCAGGTGCAACAGCGTTACGCGGTCGTTCGATCGGTCGCGGTGACGGCGCCGATCGAGGCGCTGGCGGCGGACGAGCGACATCGGCTCGGCGTGTTGTTCGTGCTCGAGCCTGACGCCGATCTCGCGCTGCTCGCCGAAGACCTCGAGCGCGACGCGCATCGCGACGAGCGCCGCCGGCTGGCCGGGTTGCTGTCGCACGGAGTTGCGACATTGGCGCGCGTGCTCGAGCACTGTCTCAGTCATCCGCCGGCAGGCGCGGACACGCGGGAGCTGACCGCCTGGCTCGCGGAGTATCTGGAGCGCCGGTTGACGGTGGCCGCTTGGCTGCTCGATCACTGGGATGCGTCGCCGCCGCTCGACCGCGACAGCGTCGTGGACGCGGAACAGTGCGATGTGACGATTGCGCGATTCGAGGCCGTGTTCAGGCTCGTGCGTGACGATCGCGAGCTGCGCGCGCGGCTGCACTGGGACAACGGCACCCTCGCAGCCGCGTCGCCTGACGGACGCGTGCTCAACACCGGCATCGACTGGCCGGCGTCGTTCGAGATCATCTGCCCGGTGCGCGGCGGCTTCGGACTGTTCATGAGCGAAGTGCTGGCCAACGCCGTCCGGCACGGCCGTCCGGGGACCGTACCGACCGTCACGATTCGTGCCGATCGCATTCGAAAAGAGATCGTGTTTCGCGTCGAGAACGAGCGGGCCTCGCCGCGTCAGGCGTCCATGGGCGAAACGTACGGCGGCCTCGCCATTCTCAGACGACTCGGTGCACTTTTCGAGTGGCGCGATTTGACGTTCACGACCGCGGACGGCGTCTTCGTGGCGGAATGGCGCGCCCCGGCCAGCGAGCGCGGCGCGGCAGGACAGGCAGATTGAACGCCGTCCCCTTGGTCGACCAGGTCTATTGGCTGAACCTTGCCGGCATCTATCACCTGCTGGTGTTTGCGATCCTGGTGCCGATCCTCGCCATTCGCAGCCGGCGGAAACTGTCGAAAGCCGACGCGCTTCCGATCAACCGCCTCAGGCACTTCAAAGCGACGTCGGTGATGCTGATGCTGTTCGGCGCGCTGTCGCTCTTGACCGCGCGCAGTCAACATCTGTCGCTCTTTCACGCGGAACTGACCCCGCTGCTCATCGGTCTGCCGGTCGCGATCGCGTTCTATGCGATCGCGGTGATCACCGCGAGGCCCCGTTGGCGGAAGGCCGTGCTCAGTGGCAAGCGCCTCGTCCAGCTGTTCATGCCGGAGACGGTTACGGAACGGAACTGGTGGCTGCTGGTCGCCCTGCTCGCGGGTGTCAGCGAAGAGATCACCTGGCGCGGCGTCCAGTCGTCGCTCGTCGCTCAGCTGGTCGGCTCGCCGTGGCTCGGGGTCGTGCTCTGCGCGCTGATGTTCGCCGCCGCGCATCTGACCCAGGGGTGGAAGTCTGCCGGCATCATCGGCGTCTTCGGTCTCGGATTCCAGATGCTCGTGTGGGTCAGCGGCTCGCTCTATCTGCCGATGCTCGTGCACGCGGCGTACGACATCACGGCCGGGCTCACTTACAGGAAGCTCGGGCGCGAGCTGGGGATTCCCCGATAGATTCCCCGATTCCCCGATTCCCCGATTCCCCGATTTCCCGATTCCCCGATTTCCCGATACCCCGATTTCCCGATTTCCCGATAGATTCCCC
>JBLNGH010000207.1:0-3100 GCA_050264575.1 Acidobacteriota bacterium
GGGGCGCATTCGTGCTTGCGCCCGTGACTGTCGCACACGCGCAATCGGTAACGCCCGCAAACACACCGGCTGCCTCAGATTGCACGCCCGGCCAATCGAGCAACTCACAATCGTCCGCGGAGGAACCGTGGCGGCGCGTGAAGCTCGGCGCGACGTTCGAGGGCTACTACCAGTACAACTGGAACCGTCCTCCCGACCGCAGCGTCGCCCTTCACGCGTACGACACGCGCAGCAACGTCTTCAGCATTCAACAAGCGGCGCTCGTCGTCGATGCCGCACCCGATGTCGATGCCAATCGGCGTTACGGGCTGCGCCTTGATCTCCAGTTCGGCCAGGCAACTGCAACCGTCCAGGGAAATCCGGCCAACGAACCGCGACCTGACGTGTACCGAAACGTCTGGCAAGCGTACGGGACGTACGTGTTTCCGGTGGCTGCGCACGGATTGCAGGCGGACTTCGGCAAGTTCGCGTCGATGCTCGGTTACGAGACGAATTACGCCAAGGACAATCAGGCGTTCTCCCGCGCGTACCTCTTCGACTTCCTGCCGTTCTACCACTCCGGATTGCGGCTGACGTTCCCGGTCAACGACCGAGTGTCCTTGTTCTACATGCTCACGAACGGCGTGCAGCAAACGGAAGACTTCAATGATTTCAAATCCAATCACGTCGCCGCGATCGTGAAGCCCGTGTCACCAGTGACGTGGACGATCAATTACTACTTCGGTCAGGAGCAACCGGACGCTGGGACGCCGCACGGACCGGACGGGCTCTTTCGCGTCTTCGACACCTACGTCACGGTGGCGCCGCTCGGCGCGCTGTTGCTCGCTCTCGACGTGAACTACGTGACGAACGAAGTGAACAAGACCGATTCCGGGCTCTCGCTCCAGGGTCTGGGCGCCTACGCCAGATATCAGTTGAGTTCGCCGGCAGCCGTCGGCGTGCGATACGAGCGGCTCGACGATGAGGGCTTGTTCGGGGGCATCGATCAGGTCGTGCAGGAGGTGACGGCCACGGCTGAGTACAGGCTCGCCGACGGTTTTCTCATGCGCGGCGAATTCCGGCGCGACTGGTCCAACCGCGCATTCTTTCCCGGTCCACAGCCGGACGATTTGCTCGATCACCAGAACTTACTGCTGATCGGATTGGTGTGGTGGATAGGCAACAAACGCGGGCCATGGTGATGCTTCTCGGAATGATTGTGATCGGCCTGGCAACTTTCGCCGCCATGTTCGCGTTCGTGGCGCTGTGCGATCGCGTGTGAGACCCGTATGACCATCCTTGCCCTGGCATTGAGCGTCGCCGCATTCGCGTACCTCGTGTACGCGATGCTGCGGCCGGAGAAGTTCTGAGCCGTGGGCACAGACATCTTCGCGATTGCGTTCACGATCCTGTTCACGATCGGGACGAGCCTGCTCGTTGGCCGGTACATGTTCAAGGTCTTCACCGCCCGCCGGACCTGGCTCGATCCCATGCTCGTGCCCATCGAGCGCCTGATTCTCAAGATTATTGGCGTCGATCCGGCCGAACAGCAGGACTGGAAGCAGTACTCCGTCTCGCTCCTCGCCTCGAACGTCTTCATGTGGCTCGCGACGTTCGCGATCGTGTCCATCCAGCACGCGCTGCCGCTGAACCCGGACGGCATCGCGAACATGGAGCCGGCGCTCTCGTTCAATACCATCTCGAGCTTCACGACCAACACGAACCTCCAGCATTACAGCGGCGAGACGGGCCTCTCCTACTTCTCGCAGATGTTCGTGATCAGCTTCCTCCAGTTCGTGACGGCGGCGACCGGCGTGGCCGCCTGCATCGCGACGATTCGCGGCCTCGCTGGAAATCGACTCGCCCACGTTGGCAACTTTTACGTGGATCTCACCCGCGCCACGGTGCGTGTGTTCCTGCCGCTCGCGGTGCTGGTCTCGATCATCGTCATGTGGCAGGGCACGCCAATGACGTTCCAGGGCGCCGCGCAGGCGACGACGCTCGAGGGCCAGGCCCAGCCGATTGCGCGCGGCGTCACCGCGGGGGTCGTGTCGATCAAGCAGCTCGGCACCAACGGCGGCGGCTACTTCGGGCCGAACTCGGCGCACCCCTACGAGAATCCCACGCCGCTGTCGAACCTGACCGAGACCTGGTCCATCACGCTGATCCCCATGGCGATGGTCTGGACGCTCGGGTACCTGACCGGCCGCCGCCGGCTCGCGGTCGTGATCTTCGCGACGATGCTGGCGATCTACCTGCCGATGGTGGTCTTTGCGGTCGCGCAGGAGGCGCACGGCAATCCCGCCATCACGGCGATGGGCGTGGATCAGTCCACCGGATCGATGGAAGGCAAGGAAGTCCGCTTCGGCGCGCCGTTGTCGGCGCTGTGGGCCGTCACGACGACCGTGACCTCGAACGGATCCGTCAACAGCATGCACGATTCACTGACGCCCCTCGGCGGGCTGATGCCGATGATCGGCATGTGGCTGAACAACATCTTCGGCGGCGTCGGCGTCGGCTTCATCAACATGCTGATCTTCGTCATCGTCGCCGTGTTCGTCGCGGGGATGATGGTCGGCCGCACGCCCGAGTTCCTGGGCAAGAAGGTCGAGGCCAAGGAGATGAAGCTCGCCAGCCTGGCGCTCCTCTGGCATCCGCTCGCCATCCTCGTCGGCACGGCGATCGCGTGCTACGTCTGGGCGACGACGGCGGATCCGGGAACGGCGCTGGCGTGGTTGAAGAACCCGGGACCGCACGGTTTCTCCGAGATGCTCTACGAGTTCACGTCGTCGGCCGCCAACAACGGCTCCGGGTTCGAAGGTCTCGGCGACAACACGCCGTTCTGGAACATCTCGTGCGGACTCGCCATGCTGCTCTCGCGCTACATCCCGATCATCGCGCCGCTCGCGCTCGCTGCCTCGCTCGGCGCCAAGCCCGCGGCGCCGGAAACGGCCGGATCTCTGCGCGCAGACAGCGCGACGTTCGGCGCCACGCTGTGGGCCGTCATCGTGATTCTCAGCCTGCTGATGTTCATGCCGGTCGCCGTGCTCGGACCGGTAGCCGAACATCTTGCCCTGGGCTGAGAGGCCATCATGCTGAAAGAGATCAAGCAAGGCATCCT
>JBLNGH010000208.1:0-7518 GCA_050264575.1 Acidobacteriota bacterium
TCGTTCCCCATCACCCAATTGGCCACCACCAAGAGCATGATGCTCTCTTCCCCATTACCCAATTAGCCATTACCAATTACCAATGAGCTCCGGCCGTCGCGACTTCATCAGGCAACTGGCGGCGCTCGTCGCGGCGGCGAGTCGCGAGATGAGCGCGGCCAGCCTCTACACCGGACAAACGGGCGCCCGGCAGGATCTCGCGTCGAGCCTCGTCGGCATGCAGGTCGGGCCGCACACGATGCTCGACGAGGGAATCGAGCAGAGTCTCGATCTCATTCAGCGCACGACCGGGGTCAACACCATCTTCGTCTACTGCCACTCGTACGGTGGAGACCTGCGCAAGCCGCTGGACTACCTCGCGAAGGATCACGGCAGGCCCGTGCTGGACCAGCGTACGCGCACCCTGCCCAACGTCTGGGTCCGCCAGCACGAGCCGTACTTCAAGGACACGACGCTGCGGCATCCGGCGGTCGACTCCACGTTCACCTATCACGACCGCGATCTCTTTGCGGAGATGATCAAGCCGCTCCGCCAGCGCGGGATGAAGGTCTACCCGCGGATTCTCGAGGCCGGAGGACGCGGGATCGTCAACTTCTCCACCGTCGCGACGATCAATGTGTACGGCAAGCCGACCGGGACCGGTTGCTGGAATCATCCCGAGTACATCGGTTTCTGGCGCGCGACGGTCGAGGATCTCTTCAGGAGCTACGACGCCGACGGATTTCAGTGGGGCGCCGAGCGCGCCAGCCCGCTCGCCAACATCCTGCAGAACGGCAACGACACGAGCGCGACGTGCTTCTGCCAGCACTGCCGTGCGCGCGGCAAGGCCGCGGGCGTCGATCCCGACCGCGCGCGCGAGGGCATGGAACACGTCCTCAAGTACGTCCAGGAACTCCGCGCGAATCAGCTCAAGCCTGCCGACGGCGCCGCCGCCGGATTCCTGCGTCTGCTCCTCCGCTATCCCGAAGTCCTCGCGTGGGACTATCAGTACCGGCTGTCGCGCGAGGCGGTGATGAAGACGATGTACGACCAGATCAAGCGGATCAAGCCGGCGGCGCCCGTCGGCTGGCACGTCGATCACTGGGCGACGTCGATGGACATCATCGCGCGGTCGGCGATGAGCTATGCCGAGATGGCGCCGTGGTCCGATTATCTGAAGGTCGTCATGTATCACGCGGTCACGGGACCGCGCACCCGCACCTGGGTCTCGAACGTCCAGCGCAGCGTGTTGAGCGAGCTGACGGTCGAAGAAGCCCTCGACCTGCACGATGATCTGTTCGGGTACGACAAGACAGTGAGGCCCAAACCGAACGCGCCGGCGTCGCCGAACACCTGGCCGGACTACGTCTATCGCGAGACGAAGCGCAGCGTCGCGAGCGCGGAAGGCAAGACGAAGATCTATCCCGGCATCGGCTTCAACGTGCCGGGAGCCGGCGACGATCCCGACACCATCTACCGGGTCGTCCTCAAGGCCTACGAAGCAGGCGCCAACGGCGTCGTCGCATCGCGCGAGTACGAGGAAATGACGGTCCCCAATCTCGAGGCGTTCGGCCGCGGTGTGCGCGAGGCCCTGAAGAAGTGAGCTTCAACGGGATCCAGATGGGTCCCCACACGATCCTCGACGAGGGGATCGAGCGGACGCTCGACCTCATTCAGGACGCGGCCGCGATCACGGCCGTGATGCCGTACAGCCACGCCTACAACAACGCGCTGGTGAAGCCGCTCCGCGACCGTGCGGATCACGGCGTGCCCCTTACCGACAACGCCGGCCGCAAGTTTCCACTCGTGTACGTCAGAACGCACGAGGAGTACTACACGCACACCAGCCTACGGCATCAGGCGGTCGACGCGACGTTCGAGCACCACGACCGCGATCTGTTCGCCGAGCTCGCCGGGCCCGCGCGGCGCCGCGGCATGAAGCTCTACGCGCGCGTGCTCGAGTCGTCGTCCATGGCGCGGGTCGTCGCGAACTACGCGAAGGTCGTCACGAGGGACGTTCACGATCGGCCGACGTCGGTCGCGTGCTGGAACCATCCCGAGTACATCGGCTTCTGGACCGACACGATGGAGGATCTGTTCCGGAGCTACGACCTCGACGGCATCCAGTGGGGCGCGGAGCGGCAAGGGCCGCTGATGAACGTGATCTCGCCCTGGGACAACAATCCGCCCACCTGCTTCTGCGAGCACTGCCGGAAGCGCGGTGCCGCCGCCGGGATCGATCCCGAGCGCGCGCGGGTCGGATTTCAGACGCTGCACACCTACGTGCAGGGCCAGATCGCGAAGCAACCGCGGCCAGCCGACGGCATGTTCGTCGGGTTCCTGCGAATCCTGCTGCGGTATCCGGAGATTCTCGCGTGGGAGATGCAGTACCGGCTCGGCCGCGAAGCGATCTGCGACGCGATGTATCGCGCCGTGAAGCGCGTCAGGCCGGCGGCTGAAGTCGGCTGGCACGTCGACCACCAGCCGTCGAGCTGGGATCTCGTCTATCGGGCGGAGCTGAGCTACGAGGAGATGGCGCCGCACGCCGACTTCATCAAGTTCATCGGCTACCACAACGTGCTGTCGCCGCGGATTCGCGACTGGTATCTGCCGCGGTTTCAGCGCACCATCCTCGGCGAGCTGTCGCTGGGGGCATCGCTCGATCTCTATTACGAGATCTTCGGCTACGACAAACGAACCGAGCCGGCGCTCGCGGAGCTGGGACGCAAAGGGTTTTCGCCCGAGTACGTGTTCCGCGAAACGCGGCACAGCGTTGCGTCCGCGAATGGCAAGACGAAGATTTATACCGGCATCGGGTTCGATGTTCCGGGCAGCCCGCCCGACGATCCGGAAACGGTCTATCAGGCGACGATCAGAGCCTTCGACGCGAAGGCCGACGGGATCGTCGTGTCACGCGAGTACGAGGAAATGAAGCTCGCGAATCTTCGTGCGGTGGGACGCGCGTATCGCGATGTCATGAAGTCGCGGGCCGCCTGGGGCGATGCGATCCTCAGTGAGTCCGGCCGGCCAGCGCCGCCTTCACTTCCGGCGATGCCCTGAACACGCCGCGGACCGTCAGCGACTCGATCGCCTGCTCGGCAAGAGATGGGGGCACGTCATCAGCGATCGAGAGGTAGCCGATGACCTTGATGGCCAGCCGCTTGCCCGCTTTCCGGTGCCGTTCCAATTCCGCGCGGCCGAACGTCATCGCGCCGATCACGAGTCCTTGACGGGCGCTCGTTTCCCGGACGTTCTCGGCGTGCTTGTCGAGCTGCTGGTGAATCGCGGTCCGGATGAACTCGGCGCGATTCGCGTAGAACCCCTGTTCGACGAGGAGCTCGATTCTTCCCAGATCGACGGGGGTCAGGTTGACCGTCAGCTTTTCAGTCTCAGGCATCGCTCTCATCCTCGTGGATGTTATACACCATCCAATTGGATGGTTTCAAGAGGGCCCGGAATAGAGGCCGGTGAACGCGACTTGACTGGTGGGCGCCACGCCGGCGCAAAGCTGGAGGAAAAATGCGGTTCGCCAAGATCGTGTTTACGGTCGCGGGTGTCTGGGGCCTTCTGGTCGTGACACCGCTGTATTTCACGTTCGACATGATCGGCCAGTTGTATCCACCGCCGATCACCCATCCGGACTTCTACTACGGTTTTCTGGCTATCACGGTCGCATGGCAAACCGCATTCCTGATCATCGGACGCGACCCGGTCCGCCTTCGCCCAATGATGATTCCGGCTGTCCTTGAAAAGGCTTTCTACATCCTGACGCTGGCAGTGCTCTACGGACAGGGACGGCTGGAGCCGGGTCAGGTTGCGCCGGGGCTTCCCGATTTCGTGCTGGGCTGTCTGTTCGTCGCCGCGTTTTTCAAGACACGGCACGGGATCGACGCGACCTGACCGCAGCGACGCGATCGTCATGGGGTCAGGTCTTGTATTGCAACATTTCGGCAGTAAACCAATATTGCAATACAGAACTGTTGGCCGACGAAAATGTGGCAATACAAGACCTGACCCTACAGCAGCTGTCGCGCCAGCTGCCGCCGTCTGGCTCGCATGTCGTCGCCGCGAATCTCACACAGCGCATCCCGGACGAGCGAATGCACCATCTTCTTGCGCCAGTGGAGCTCGAAGTCGGTGTTGTCCATCGGCTTGGCGATCTCACCTGCGGCCGCCGCCGCCGCGGCAATCACGTCATCCGTCAGGTCCTGACCGGCGAGGAGCGCGGCCGCCCGATCCGCGTCGAGCGGTTTCGACGACACGGCGCCCAGCACGATCCGCGATTCGACGACCCGCTTGCCGTCGAGCTTCGCGGCGACGGCTGCGGAGGCCACCGGGAAGTCAAAGGAGCCTCGCCGCCGCAATTTCCAGTATGAACTCCGCCAGCCGTCGAAGGCCGACAGCGTGACGGCCGCGAGAATCTCGTCCGGGCGTTTCGTCAGATAGTGCATACCGTCGTTCGCGTAGAGATCGGCCACGGGCAGCGCGCGCGATCCACGTGACGAGACGAGCGTGACGATCGCGCCAAGCGCCTGCAGCGCCGGTGCTGTATCCGTCGACGAGACGGCCAGGCACCTCGGGCTCGCCGTCGCGACCCAGCAGGTGGCGCCGTCCTTTTTCATGCAGAAATCAATCGCCCGCCGCCACTCGTAGGTCTGGTCGTAATACGTGCATCGCGTGTCGAGGCACAAATTGCCGCCGAGCGTCCCCATGTTGCGCAAATGCGGCGTCGCGACCTGGGCGGCCGCCTGCCACAGGCTCCGGTACGATTCACGGATCCGCCGATCGGCCACCAGCTCCGCAAGCGTGAGACCGGCCCCAAGCGTGAGCCCGTGACGATCGTCGATTCTCTTCAGCTCGCTGACGGCGCGGAGGCCGATGAGCGTGGCCGGCGTCTGCTGGCGCCGTTTCATGTTGGGCAACAGGTCCGTACCGCCGGCGACGAGATGGGTCTCGGCCGGATTCTCGGCCAGCCACGCGACAGCTTCCTCGAGGGTCTGCGGTGCGCGATAGCGAAAACGCGGCAGGCGCATCATGACCGCACCCCCGCGTTTGCTTCGATGCCCGGATCAGCCTTGCGGCTCGCGCGGCGTGACGGTTCATTCGAGGCCCGGCCATCGCCGCCTTCCCGCGGCGGCGTGACGAGAAGCGGCTCCGGCCAGTCGATCTCCGGAAACGCCGCCGGTCCCGATCGCGCCGGCTTGCCCGCGGCTCTGGCTTGCAGACCGCGCAGGATTCTCTCCGGCGTGATCGGAATCTGATCGACGCGGACCCCGACCGCGTCGTAGACGGCGTTGGCCACCGCGGGCATCATCGGCAAGAGCGGCCCCTGCCCCACTTCCTTGGCGCCGAACGGACCGGCCGGATCGGGATGCTCGATGAGGTCCGTGACGATCTCGGGCATATCGAGGCTCGTCGGGCTCTTGTATTCCAGGATTGACGGGAACTTGTGCACGAGCGCGCTCGAGAGCTTCGCCGGCAGCCGGCGAAAAGCCTGCTCCTCCATCAGCGCCTCTCCAAGACCCATATAGACGCTGCCCTCGATCTGGCCGCGGACGAGGGTCGGATTGAGCGCGCGCCCGATATCGTGCGCGATCCACACGCGCGGCACCGTGATCCATCCCGTTTCGGGATCGACCTCCACTTCGACGACCGCGGCGGTGTACGAATAGGTCGGCGACGGTCCGACGCCGCCGCCTTTGAATCGCGCGGCCGACTTGGGCGGCGTGTACGACCCGACCGTGCCGATCGTTCCGACGCGGGCTTCCGTGAGGCAGACCGCCTCCTGAAACGTCATTCCGCGCCCGGGATCTTCGCTGTCGAAGACGCGCCGGCCCGCAAACACGATCCGATCCTTGCTGACGTCCAGCCGCGCGCTGACGGCCGTCGCCAGAATTTCCCGTGCGCGCTCCGCCGCCTGCAGCGCGGCGTTGCCCATCATCAACGTGACGCGGCTGGAGTACGAGCCGAGATCGACCGGTGTCAGATCGGTATCGCCGGTGACGGCGCGCACGTCGAACGGATCGATGCCGAGCACCTCGGACACGATCGCGACCAGCACGTCATCCGACCCTTGGCCGATTTCCGTGGCGCCGCAGAACACGGTGACGCCGCCGCTGCGATCGAGCTTGAGCTGCACGCCGGAGTGCGGGAGATCGTTCCAGTTGATGGGCAACCCGGCGCCCGACAGGTAGGACGAGCACGCCAGCCCCACCCCGCGGCCGAGCGGGAGCTTCCGGAACTTGTCACGCCAGCTCGATCGATCGATGACGCGGCGAATGCACTCGGCGAGGCCGATCGTCCCGACCCGCAGATAGTTGGCTGTCAGACTGTCGGGCGGCGCGACGATGTCGAGGCGCAAGTCTGCCGGATCTTTCTTCAGGAACTCGGCGATCTTGTCGAGCTGCACTTCCTGGCCGAACCGCGACTGCGGCGTGCCATGCCCGCGTTTGGGGCCGCACGGCGGCTTGTTCGTGAACACGCGGCAGCCCCGGAAGCGATACCGCGGAATGTCGTACGTCACCGTTTGCAGCGCGCCGGTGTAGAACGTACTCGCGACGCCGTACGACCCGTATGCGCCGCCGTCGAGCAGCGTCTGCAAATCCAGGCCCGTAATCCTGCCGTCCTTCGTCACACCCGTCCGGAACCGCATCAGGACGGGATGTCGTCCGCGATGGCAATAGAACACCTCTTCGCGATTGAGGCAGACCTTCACCGGCCGGTCGAGCACCATCGCGGCTTTGGCGACGACGATCTCGTGGTTGAACGGATCGCTCTTGCCCCCGAATCCGCCGCCGTTCGGCGTCGCAATGACACGGATGTGGGCCGGCGGCATCGCCAGCGCCTTCGCCAGCGCGCGGTGCAGGTAGTGCGGCGTCTGCGTGCTCGAGTAGACGACCAGCTTGCCGTCCTGATCTTTGAGAGCGACCGCCGCGTGCTGCTCGAGCGGCAGATGCGTGCTGCCCTCGAAGAAAAACACGTCCTCGAAGACGTGATCGGCGGCGGCGATGGCCTCGTCCACATCGCCGAACTGCAGCGCGACGATCTTGTGGATGTTGCCGCGATCGCCGTAGTCGTGAATGCGCGGCTCTGAAGAGGCGAGGCTGTCAGCCGGAGACGCGAACGTCCGTAGCGGCTCGTAGGTGACGTCGATGAGATGGACCGCCCGATCCGCCGTGACCTCATCGCGGGCGATCACCGCCGCCACCGGATCGCCGACGAATCGCACCTTGTCCTGACACAACGCATGCTCATCGTGGCTGACCGGGAGGATGCCGTACGGAATCGGAAAGGCCTCACCGGTGAGGACCAGCGAGACTCCCTCGGTCTGTTCCGCGCGCGTCGTCTCGATGCCGGCGATCCGCGCATGCGGATGCGGCGAACGCAGCAGCCGGCAATGAAGCATCCGCGGCAGGACGATGTCGTCGGCGAAGCGGGTCTGCCCCGTCACCTTGGCGCGGCCGTCCACGCGGCGGCGCGCGTGCCCGATGATTCGCGTCATCTTGTTGTTCCGGGGGGCTTCGCCCCCGCGGACCCCCC
>JBLNGH010000209.1:0-24160 GCA_050264575.1 Acidobacteriota bacterium
AATTGAGCTGTGAACTGAAGAGCAAACTTCGTCTCAAGCGGCGTCAGCTTTGGTTGTGCCTGGAGAAGTTGCGCGACCGCGCCGGATGTTACAGCGGCCGACATGCTGGTCCCAGAAAGCCTCAAGTACGACCCGCCGTTTTCACCAATAACCCTGCGTTGAGGGTGATCTTTCCAGAGGGCGCTATCTTCCGAGACCGCAGCAACGATTGCATTGCCAGGCGCAACAAGATCCGGCTTCATTTGCCATGTCGAAGAATCCTCCGGATCCCCCACTGGCCCGCGCGAGCTGAACGACGCAATCGCATCATCAGATCGCGCCACAGTTCCCCGCGTGTTGAGCGCGCCAACCGTCAAAGCGCCGGGTGTGTAGCCCGGCGAAATGACGGCGCCGACCACAGGCGTGCCGTCGGGCAGCTTGCCCAGATTGCCGGCCGCGGCGACGACGACGATCCCCGACTCCACCGCTTGCTCAACGGCCTTCGCGAGCGGATCGTCCTGCGGTGATCCCGACGCAGGATGACCGAGCGAAAGATTGATGACCCGGATGTTGTATCTGTCCTTGTTCTCGATCGTCCAGTAGAGCGCTTCGAGCACATCCGACACGTAACCGGAGCCGTCGGCCTCGAGCACCTTCAGGCTGATCAGACTCGCGCCGGGCGCCATGCCCACGTACGCGCTGCCCTCCGCCGTCCGGCTTCCCGCGCCGCTGCCCGCGATGATGCTCGCGACGTGCGTGCCGTGACCGTAGCCGTCCGACGCCGTGGTCTGAACGCCGTCGAGATCGCCGCGGAAATCGAGCGACAGCATCAGACGACGAGTGAGATCCTCGTGCGCCGCAATGCCGGAGTCGATCACCGCAATGCCAATGCCTTTACCCGTGAGACCGCTGAAATTGCCGGAGCCCTTCCCGGAACCCGCACGCCACAACTGACTCGCGCCCGTCGATTGCGCGGTGACGTTCGTCATGCCGAGCACCACGTCGTCCTGGCTCAGACCCGCGACATTGAGGTCGGACGCGAGCGCGTCGATCTGCGAGCCGGACCCGCCGAGCACTGCGCCGCTCGCGAGGCGCTTCAGCACACGCACGCCATACGTGCCGGCCAGGCGATCCACTTCCGCCTGAGGGCCTTCGTACAAGACCTTCACGGCGGCACCGCCGTCTTCGGAGAGCTGCTGGACCAGGCCGCGTGAGAGCTTGGCCCGATGTTGTGCAGTCGCAGGCAGGGGTACTGAAAGGATGGCCGCTATAAGACCGATAAACGTAATCAGACCCACGCGCCTGCCGGGGGAGGAGGGAGACGGACGACTCATTTTTGAATGCCCTGGGAGCTCAAGCCCACAAAATTGGTATTGAGCGGAATCCGTAATTAGCATGTACCGTACCAACGAATCTGTATTTCAATTTCGAGGATTCCGCTTAGTTCTTGAGCTGGAATCACTTCCGGGGACCCATCTCAACGACAATTCCGGTGGGTCAATTACGAAACCGTCAGATCGATCCGAGATTCGGCATTCCACTGCTCTCGCAGGGCTCTTCGGACCCGGGTCAGAGACCGAAAATCCGGTCCGACACGGTCGGTTTTTGAAAGTGGATTTCAGATCGGTCAGAAAAGGCTGCCAATCTTGAAATCGAGTCGACTAATCGGCTTCGTTTTGGCCGTTGCGGCGATTTCCGGCGCCGTCTATCTGGCCGGACCGAACCGGCCTGATAACAAAATTGCGACTCACGGGCCGAACACCGGAGGGAGGCTCGTCGCGCTCTACAGCTCAGAACCGAAAAGCTTCAATCGACTCGTGTCGCCGCTCGGAGCCGAGGAGCTCATCGCGCGACTCACGCACGCAACATTGATCCGGGTCAACAGAGTGTCCGGCGAGATCGAACCGCGTCTCGCTCGTGAGTGGTCGTCTTCCGCGGACGGACTGACGTGGACGTTCAAGCTGCGGGATGGCGTGACGTTCTCCGACGGCGTTCCATTCACGTCGGCCGATGTGCTGTTCACGTTCGCGGCGCTGTACGACAAGCGCGTCGCCAGCCCGATCGCGGCTGGGCTGACCGTCAACGATCAGCCGCTCAAGCTTCGCGCTGTCGACGCTCACACGATCTCCATGACGCTCCCCGCGGTGTATGGACCCGGCATCAGCATGCTCGACACGCTGCCGATTTTGCCGAAGCACAAACTGCAGCCGGCGCTCGACGCCGGCACGTTTCGAGACGCGTGGGGCGTCACGACGCCGCCGTCCGACCTCGCCGGCCTCGGGCCTTTCGTCCTGAAGCAGTACGCGCCGGGTGAACGGCTGGTCTTCGAGCGCAATCGCAGATTCTGGCTCCGCGACGAGGGCGGGCGTCCGCTGCCATATCTCGACGAGATTCAGATCGACATCGTCCCCGAGACGAACAATGAAGTTCTGCGTCTCGAATCGCGGACCGCGGATCTCATCAGCGACAAGGTCCGGCCGGAAGATCTCGCCGCGCTGCGAAAGAAGGAAGCGGCCGGCGATATCCGTCTGGTGGACGCCGGCGTCAGCACCGATCCCGATGTGCTGTGGTTCAACCTGGCACCGGGCGCGCCGGCCGCGAAGACCCGGCCGTGGCTGCAGCAAGAGGCCCTTCGTCACGCCATCTCGTACGCCGTCAACCGCCAGGTCATCGTGGACACCGTGTATCTCGGCGCGGCCGTCCCCATCTTCGGCCCGATCACACCCGGCTACGGCGAGTGGTACCTTCCCGATCTGCCGCGGACGAGCTACGACCCGGGCACCGCCAGGACGCTGCTCGGATCGATCGGGCTGACCGATCGAGATGGAGACGGGATGCTGGAGGATGCGTCCGGCAAGCCGGCGCGCTTCTCGATCCTCACCGACAAAGGGCACACGCTCCGCGAACGCACGGCAGCCGTCATCCAGCAGCAGCTCAAGGCAGTCGGTCTCGGTGTGGATGTCATCGGAACGGATCCTCCAACGCTGTTCTCCCGATACCAGCAGGGCACCTACGACGCGATTCTTTTCTATGTGAGCGTCGATTCGACCGATCCGGCTCGCACGCCCGAGATCTGGATGAGCTCGGGCGCCTTCCACTTTTGGAATCCTCTGCAGAAGAAGCCGGCGACCGAATGGGAGGCCTCGATCGATTCGCTGATGCAGCGGCACGCGACGACGCTTGACAGAGCCGAGCGGCAGGGGCTGTTCGCGGAAGTCCAGAAGCTGCTGTCGGCGCATCTGCCGTTCCTGCACTTCACCGCACCGAAAGTCACGATCGCGATGAGCTCGCGGCTCAAAGGCGCGACCCCAGCCGTGCTCGATCCGCCGGTGCTATGGAACGCGGAAGTGCTGTCCGTGTCGGGGCCCCTCGGCGGCCGGCAGTGAGCGGTCAACTCTGGACTTTTCTCATTCGAAGATCGCTTGGCGCCATCTTCTTCGTTGCGATCGTATCGATTGCGGCGCTGGTGCTGGTCCGCCTCGCGCCCGGTGATGCGACGACCGAGCTCGCGCTGGCCCACGCGGATCGGGCCTCGATAGAGGCGGCTCGCGCCCGCTTTGGTCTCGATCGTTCCATCCTCGCGCAAGTGGGGGCGTGGCTCGCCGGGCTTGGCCGTCTGGATCTCGGACAGTCCTCGCTCTACAGCCGGCCCGTGGCCGATCTGGTGATGGAGCGCGGGCGTCGGACCGCGTACCTCGCGGCGCTGGCGCTGTTCGTTGCGACGGCGATCGGGTTGCCCCTCGGTGTGCTGACGGGCTCGCGTCCGCACGGAGTTGTGACCGCGATCGTGACGCCTGTTTCGATCGCGCTGGTTGCCTGTCCGCCAATCGTCGGGGTGCTGGCGCTGTTGCTTCTCGCGGTCACGACGGGCTGGTTCTCCACGGCTCCCGGCGCGGTGCTGGTGCCGACGCTGGCGCTGGCGCTTCCGCTCGCCGCGACGCTCGAGCGGCTGCAATCGCAGGCTACAGCTGAAACGCTGGCGGCTCCCGACGTCGCCGCCGCGGTCGCGCGGGGCGTGCCGCCGGCACGGCTGGTCTGGATTCACGCGGCTCGTCAATCCCTTCGGCCGGTCCTGGGCGTGTACGGCATCGTCATCGGGACGCTCTTCAGCGGATCGCTGGCGGTGGAGACCATCACGGCCTGGCCGGGAATCGGCCGGCTCATGTACGACGCGCTCGTCGGACGCGATCTGTTTCTCGTTGCCGGATGCGCGCTGGCGGGAGCCGTGCTCATCGCCCTGGGCAACGTCATTGCCGATCTCATTCGGGCGGTCGCGGATCCGCGAGTCAGAGAGCAACTATGACGGGCCGCATCGGGCGTCGCGTCGGACTCGGCATTCTCGCCGTGTTTGCCGCGATGGCGCTCCTGGCGCCGGTCATCGCGCCAAATGATCCGAGCGATCAGTTCGGCGATCGCGCGTATGCGCCGCCGAGCCGCATCAGGATTCGGGACGCGGCAGGATTACGCGCGCCTTTCATTTACAAGCACGTGCTCGAGGATCGGGTGCTTCGCATCTACCGGGAAGAGCCGGCGTCGCCTGTGGCGCTGCGCTGGTTTGCGGGCGGACGGCTCGTGTCGACCGCATCTGACAATCCGCTGCTGCTGCTTGGAGCCGACGCGCTCGGCCGCGATCTGTTCTCGCGCCTGGTGTTCGGCGCTCGTCTGTCGCTTGGCGTCGTCCTGCTGGGAACGATTGGCGCCATCGTCCTGGGCACGCTCATCGGCGGCGTGGCCGGTAGTCTCGGCGGCGGCCTCGAGGCGGTATTGATGCGAGTCGCGGACTTCGTGCTGGTCCTGCCGGGCGCGTATTTGATTCTCGCGCTTCGCGGCGTGCTGCCGCAGGTCATGTCGGCGTCGGAAGTGTTTGTGCTGATGTCGGCGCTCTTCGCCGTTGCGGCGTGGCCGCACGTGGCGCGCGGGGTCCGAGCCATCGTCGCGGTCGAGCGCGTGCGCGACTATGCCGATGCGGCGCGCGCCGCCGGCGCCGGCCCGTTCAGGCTCGTGCGCCACCTGCTCCCCGCCGCGCGCGGATTCCTCGCGGTCGAGATCGTGTTGCTCGTGCCTGCGCTCCTCGTCGCAGAAGCCACGGTGTCGTACCTCGGTCTTGGATTTCCGGAGCCTGACGCCAGTTGGGGAACCATGCTCCAGGACGCGGCGAACGTTCGCGTGATGGCCGAAGCGCCGTGGATGCTGGCGCCGGCGGCCGCGCTCTTTCTCGTCGTGCTCGGCGTGCAACTGCTGGGATCGACACGGGCATCGGCGACGGTGCTCCGGCTTGGCGACACGCGGTTCCCGTTGACAGCCGCGACCGCGCGCCGATAGCCTCGGTTCATCATGAAGGACCGACTGAGAGGCATCTTTCCACCCATTCCGACCTCGTTCGACGAACGCGGTGATGTCGACACGACAGCCATCGCAGCCAACGTCCGGCAATGGATGACGACCGGGCTTGTCGGCATTCTCGCGCTCGGATCGAACGGCGAGGCGGGACTTCTCACCGAAGACGAATCGGACAGAGTCGTGCGCGCCGTGCGCGACGCTGTGCCATCCAGCCGGTTGCTGATCGTCGGCACCGGCCGCGAATCGACGCGCGCGACGATCGCGGCCACTCGACGCGCCGCGGATCTCGGCGCCGACGCGGTGCTCGTTCGCACGCCATCGTTCTTCAAGTCGCAGATGACCGCCGACGCGCTGACCAGACACTACGTTGCTGTCGCAGACGCCTCGCCCGTGCCCGTGCTGCTGTACAACCTTCCGGGCCCGACGGGCATCAGCCTCACATTGCCGGTGATTCAAGCGGTCGCCGAACACACGAACATCGCCGGCGTGAAAGAAACGAGTCCGGAGCTCGATCGCCTGAGCCAGTTCGCGGCGGTGCGGGCTGAACGATTCTCGGTCCTGTGCGGATGGGCGCCGGTCGTCTACCCGGCGATCGTCGCCGGCGCCACCGGAGCGATTCTCGCCGTCGCCAACGTGCTGCCGGACGAAACGGTGTCGCTGTTCGAGCATGTTCGCGCGGGTCGTCATCCGGAGGCCTTGGCGCTGCAGCGCCGTTTGACGCCGATTGCGCAGCTCGTCAGCACGACATACGGAGTGGCCGGGCTCAAGCTCGCGCTCGATCTCGCCGGCTATCGCGGCGGTCCGGTGCGGGCGCCGCTGCTTCCGATCTCCGACCGCGCCCGCACGGAAATCACGCAGGCGCTCGAGGCCGTACGCGGCGCGGCCGGGGTCGTGCAGGGCTAACCGCGCCGGGTCTTCACGATCGCGTCCCGCGCTTGGAACGACGTGCTGCCAACGACCGAACGGCTTCTGCTCGGACCGGGACCATCACCGGTATCCGCCCGCGTGCTCGCCGCGCTTGGCGCGGCTCCGCGATCACATCTCGATCCCGATCTCGTCGCGCTGCTCGACGACATCCGCGCGAAGCTCGCGCGGGCGTTTGCCGCGCCCGACGGGGCGCTCACGCTTGCGATTTCCGGCACTGGCACGTCCGGCATGGAAGCCGTCGTCGCCAATCTCACGAAGCCCGGCAGCCGCGCGCTCGTCGTCGTGACCGGCTATTTCGGCGCCAGGCTGGCAGAGATGCTGTCGCGCTACGGCGCGGAGATCACGCGGCTCGACGTGGAGTGGGGGCGTGCGGTCGATCCCGCCCTCGTCGAGCGCGCGCTCGGCGCGGGCAGATTCGACCTCGTCGCCGTCGTTCATGCCGAGACGTCTACGGGCGTGCTCAACCCGGTTCGCGACGTCGCGCGTCTCGCCCGTGCGCGTGACGCCCTCACGATCGTCGACGCCGTCACGTCGCTCGGCGCCATGCCGCTCGACGTCGGCGCCTGGCAGATCGACGCGTGCTATTCGTGCTCGCAGAAAGGGCTGGGCGCGCCGTCGGGCCTGTCGCCGGTCGTGTTTGCGCCGCGCGCGCTCGAACGGCGCGTCACCTGCCGCAGTTTCTATTTCGATCTGTCGCTCATCGAGGACTACTGGCTTCGCCGGAAGTATCACCACACGATCTCGGCCCCTCTCGTTTATGCGCTGTCCGCAGCGCTCGACGAAATGCTCGAGGAAGGGCTCGCGCCGCGCTGGCAGCGTCACGAGCGCGTCCATCTGGCGCTGTCCTCCGCGATGAAACCGTTAGGACTCTCGTTCCTTCCTCCGGACGGTGAACGCCTCTGGAGTCTCAACGCCGTGCGCGTACCTGCTGGAGTTGACGACGCCGCTGTTCGGGCATGCCTCTTGCAACGTCACCACATTGAGATTGGAGCGGGCCTCGGACCTCTCGCCGGAAAAATCTGGCGGATCGGGTTGATGGGATCCGGAGCCACTGACTCGAGCGTCGAGCGCGTCTCGCGCGCGCTCACCGACGCGTTGACGATCACGACGTAGCCGCGGGCGTCAGCCCGCCCGCGCAGGAGTAGGGCGGACTGATTCCCAAGTCCGCCGCACAACGCGGACTTAGGGATCAATCCGCGCTACCCATTGCGTGGAGGAACAGCATGAAGCTCGCACGGACCCTGATTCTGGTTCTCATCGCCTGCGGGTGCGCGACGAACCCGGCGACCGGCCGTCGTCAAGTCATCCTCATGTCCGAGGCCGAAGAGATCCAACTGGGACGGCAGTCCGACGCCGAAGTACGGAAGCAGATGGGGATCTACAGCGATGCGGAGCTGCAGCGCTACGTGAAAGGTGTCGGCGAGCGGCTGGTGCGAGCGGCGCACCGTCCGAATCTGCCGTGGACCTTCGCGGTTGTCGACGAGCCTGCCGTGAACGCGTTCGCGCTGCCCGGCGGCTACGTCTACATCACGCGCGGCATCCTGCCGTTCCTCCGCGACGAATCGGAGCTTGCCGCAGTGATGGGACACGAGATCGGCCACGTCGACGCCCGTCATCAGGCGGCGGCGTATTCGCGTCAGACATTGACCGGCGGTGGTCTCGCCGTCCTCGGCATCCTCGTGCCCGAAACACAACCGCTTCAGGGCGTCGCGCAAGTCACGGCCGGCCTGCTCTTCCTGAAGTTCGGACGGAATGACGAGCTCGAAGCCGATCAGCTGGGCGTGAAATACGCGTCGGCGAATGGATGGAATGCCGCGGGCATGACCGGACTGCTCGGCACCCTGGCCCGGCTCGACGAAGCGTCCGGTTCACGCCGCGGCGTGCCGAACTGGGCGATGACGCATCCGCCGGCGGAAGATCGCGTCGTCAAGGTCGACGAGGCCGTCACGACGGCGGGCACGGGCGGCGCCACGAACAAGAGCGAATTCGAGCGCGTGCTCGACGGCGTGGTGTACGGCGACAGCCGCGAAAAAGGGATCGTCCGCGGGAGCGAGTTCTTTCATCCTGTCCTGGGATTCGCGCTGCACTTCCCGCGCAATTGGGAGATCGTCAACACCGACGAGCAGGTCTTCGCGCGCGAGAGCGACGAGAGCAACGTGGCGGTGGTCCTGCAGCTCGTGAACGCGTCCGGGTCGGTCCAGCAGGCGGCGCAGGTGAGCATGTCGAAGGCGGGATTCCGCGAGGCGTCCGGACAGCGGACGAGCATCAATGGCCTGCCGGCGTACGTCGGCATCTACGACGGCGCCATGAACAACATGCGCGTCACCCTTCGTGCCGCCCACATTCAGGCTGGCAATCGCGTCTATCTTCTCGCCGGCGTCGCGCCGTCGTCGCAGTTCGGCCGCGTGGATCCGATGTTCCGCGATTCGATCGAGTCGTTCCGGACGCTCAGCCGCGCCGAAGCAGAACGCATCCAGCCGAACCGCGTCGATTTCTACGTCGTCCGCCCCGGCGACACGTGGGACTCGATCGCGCAGCGGGTTTCCCAAGGTGCGATCAAACCCACGACGCTCGCCATCATGAACGGGCGAGAGTCGACCAACAGCCCGCGGCCGGGTGAGCGCATTCGAGTCGTGATGAGCGGCAGTGAGTGACGGCACTTAAGATAAGAAGGTGCGGAAGTGGCTGCGGTGGGCGTGGCGCGGCGGAGTGGCGATCCCCGCGCTGGTGTTCGTCTCGATCGCCTACACGTGGCTGACGCTGCCGGATGTGCGCGTGCTGCGAAAGCAGACGCCGGAGCGAACGTCGTTCATGCGTCTCCGCGATCGTGAGGCGATCGAGGAAGGGAAGACGCCGCACTTCTCGCATCGCTGGGTCAGCTACTCACGCATCAGCCCCACGCTCGTCCGCGCGGTTCTCGTCACCGAGGACGCCGCCTTCTATCAGCATGAAGGGGTCGATTTCGACGAGCTCCGCGCGTCGATGGAAGTCAACTGGGCCAAAGGTCAATTCGTTCGCGGCGGCTCGACGATCACGCAGCAGCTCGCCAAGAACCTGTACCTGTCGCCGTCGCGGAATCCCTACCGCAAGCTTTCCGAGCTCTTCATCACGCGCCGGCTCGAGGTTGAACTGCCCAAGGGTCGCATTCTCGAGCTCTATCTCAATCTGATCGAGTGGGGCGACGGGATCTGGGGCGCGGAAGCGGCGGCCAGAACCTATTTCGGCGTTCCCGCGAGCGCGTTGACGCCGGAACAGTCGGCGCTGCTTGCCGGCGCGATCATCAATCCGCGCGTCTACAGACCGTCGCATCCGAACGCGCGTCTCCGAAGCCGCCAGCAGATCATCCTGACGCGCATGGGTTTTCAGACACCGCCCGCGGCGCCTGAACCGGTGCCGACGCTCGACATTCCGATCGGTGGCCTGCCGCCCGTCGTCGGCGGATCGGGATCAGAATAGCCGCCGGGCGCCGACGAATCGCGAACGCCAGTACGGCGCCCCGAGCGCCTCGATTCTGACGACGCCATTTTCGCCGGGGGCGTGGATGAAGGGACGTTCCTCGGTCGCGCGCGCGTACGCCGCATCGATCGCGATGGCGACGTGCGTGGCGCCTGGCGATTCGGTGGAGAAGAACAGCAAATCTCCGGGCTGGATGTCCCGGTCATCGATCTTGCGTCCATACGCGAACTGCTCGCGCACCGTCCGCGGAACGTCGATGCCGTGGTCGCCGAACACGTAGCGGACGAATCCGCTGCAGTCGAATCCGGTCGACGGATTCTCTCCACCGGATCGGTACGGAATGCCCTGCATCGCCAGCGCGGTCTGCACGAGCCGCTGCACCATCAGCGAACCGCCGGGGCTGGATGCCGGGGCGATGGCAGGTATCGCACTGGCTCCGGGGAACGGCGACGGCGCCGGCACTGGCCGCGCGACACCGCCAGTAGCCGCGCACCCCGCGACGAGGGCCGTCGCCAGGACGATCAAAAGAGCGCTCGATCGCACCTTCCAAGTATCGGGCTTCTCCGCCAACCGGTTGACGGGTCTTTCGGGCCGCGGCCGTTCCGGCCATCGCGTGTCGTAGCCATTGACTTTTTCGCCGCGGCTTTTCCCCCATCAGCCCTAACTCCATGACTACATTAGTGTTACGTGCGCCCCCACCTTGACAAGGTGCGAAGAATCCAGTGAAAATGGCCCGAATTCGCTCATGGAACAGACACTGCTGCTGAACGCGACGTACGAGCCGCTGCGCGTCGTGCACTGGCAGAAGGCCATCACGCTCTGGTGTCAGGGCAAGGTGGAGATTGTCGCCGTCTACGACCGTGAGGTCCGATCCGTCTCGTTCAGCATCCGGCTGCCGTCGGTCATCCGGCTCCTCCGCCGGATCCGCATGCGCCGCACCGTCGAGTACGTGCCGTTCTCTCGCGCGAACATCTATGCCCGCGACAATCACTCCTGCCAGTACTGCGGGCATGGCTTTCCGACGAGCGAGCTGACGTTCGACCATGTGCTCCCGGTCGCCCACGGCGGGCGCAAGGACTGGGAGAACATCGTCACCTGCTGCATCAGCTGCAATCGGCGGAAAGGCGGACGCACGCCGGAGCAGGCCGGCATGCGATTGATTCGGCATCCGCGACGGCCCGATCGCGCGCCCGCGATTCGCATTACTTTCGGTCTCCGCAACGCTCCGGAGAGCTGGCGCGATTACGTCTACTGGAACGTCGAGCTCGACGACGCGTAAGGCCAGGGTGTCTCAAACCATCACCGCCGTCCATCCGCGCTGGGTCATTCCTGGAGCCCGGGTCGCGGTCGCCGGCGTGCATCTGCCGATGCCGGCGGATGGTCCTCCGCACGTCCTGGTCGGGACGCACGACGCGCACGTCGTCTCCGCCTCGCATCAGGGCATCAGGTTCGTCGTTCCCTCAGACGTCGAAGGCGGGTCGATGCCGATCCGAATCGACGAGCTGCTCGGCGAGACGACGTCGATCGAGGTGGCGAGGACGCTGGCCACCGGTGTCCACCAGGTGGACAGTCCCGCGTTCGACAGACAGGGACGCTTGTACGTCACACAGAGCGGCAGCCGCGACACCAAGGTTCCCGTGCCGCTCTATCGAATCGGACTCGACGGCGTCCGCGAGCCGCTCGCCGTCGAAGTCGCGAATCCGACATCGGTCGCGCTCGGACCGGATGGCTTGATGTACATCTCGAGCCGGTTCGAGGGGCACGTGCATCGGCTCACGGCGGACGATCGCGTCGAGCTGTACGCGACCGAGCTTGGCGTGCCGACGGGCCTGGCGTTTGCGCCGGACGGCACGTTGTTCGTGGGCGATCGTTCGGGATCGATTCTGCGCGTGTCTCCGGAGCGGCAGGTCGAGACGTATGCGTCGCTGCCCGCGAGCGTCGCGGCGTTTCATCTGGCGTATGGTCCCGACGGCAGTCTCTATGCGACTGCGCCGACGCTTGCGACACACGATCCCGTCTACCGCATCAGTCCGGACCGGCTGGTGGACGTCGTGTGCGACAGCTTCGGCCGGCCGCAGGGGCTGGGCTTCGACTCCACCGGAAAGCTGTACGTCGCCGATGCGCTTGCCGGCGCGTCCGGACTCTACCGCGTCGATCTCTCGCAGTCCCGCCCCAAGGCGGAGCTGGTACTGAGCGCGCCGATGATCGTCGGCGTGGCGTTCGATCCGCGCGGCGGGATCGTCCTGGCCTCGAACGACACGATCTGGAAGCTCGACGTCGATCTGAAGCCATTCACCAGTCACAAGACATAACGCAAAACCTCGCGGCCCGCCTCCGCCCATGCAGCTGTTCCGGCTCAAACCGATCGAAGCCCTGCAACCGCCGGGTGATCAGGCGCTCAAGCGCGTGCTCGGGGCCGGCGATCTGATCATGCTCGCTATCGGCGCGGTCATCGGCGCCGGCATCTTCGGCGCCATAGGCACGGCCGCTGCGGGTCAGACGGGACCAAACGGGGAAGTCATTCGGTACGGCGCGGGACCGGCGCTGGTCTTTTCCTTCATTCTGCTGGGCGCCGCGTGCGGTCTCGCGGCGCTGTGCTACGCGGAGCTGGCGGCGATGATTCCGCAAGCCGGCAGCGCATACGCCTATTCCTACGCGACGCTTGGCGAGTTGATCGCGTGGATCATCGGCTGGGATCTGATTCTGGAATACGCCGTCGGCAACGTCGCGGTGGCGATCTCCTGGGGCGACTATTTCAAGACCCTCATCGGCGGCATCGGCATCGCGCTTCCGGACTGGCTGTCGACCGGCTACCGAACTGCGCTCCTCAGCTCGAACCCTGACGTCCATGGCCTCCTCGCGACGGCGCCGCGCCTCGCCGGGATGCCGATTCTCGTGAATCTTCCCGCGTTTGCGATTGTGATGCTCGTCACGTGGCTGCTCCTGCGAGGCGCGCGCGAAAGCTCGACCGCGAACAACGTGATGGTCGTCTTGAAGCTCGTCGCGCTCGGACTGTTCATCGTCGTCGGGCTGACGAAGCTGAACACCGCCAATTTCACGCCGTTCTCGCCGAACGGCTTTACGGGCATCCACCAGGGGGCCGCCATCGTCTTCTTCGCGTACATCGGGTTCGACGCGATTTCCACGGCGGCCGAGGAGACGCGTGATCCGCAACGCAACCTGCCGATTGGCATTCTGGGCGGTCTCGCGATCTGCACCGTGATTTACGTGGTCGTCGGATTCGTCCTGACCGGCATGGTGCCGTACAAGGATCTCGGCGTCGCCGATCCGCTCGCGTACGCGCTCAACGCCGCCGGATTGACGAGCGTCGGCTGGATCGTCGCGCTGGGCGCCGCGGTGTCGATGACGGCGGTGCTTCTCGTTTTCCAGTACGGTCAGCCGCGCATTTTCTTCGCGATGGCGCGTGACGGACTGCTTCCGCAGTGGGCGGCACGCGTCGATCCGAAAACACGCATTCCCTACACCACGACGCTGGTCACTGGAATCGTGGTGGCAGTCGCGTCTGCGATCGGCGACGCCGCGGAAACGTACGACCTCACGAACATCGGAACGCTGTTCGCCTTCGCGCTCGTGTGTGCAGGGGTCCTCATCCTGCGCGTGAAGGATCCGGCGCGTCCACGGCCGTTCAAAGTGCCGCTCGTCTGGGTCGTCGCGCCGCTCGGCGCTGCCGGTTGCATTTTCATCATGCAGGGCTTGCCGCCGCAGGCGTGGAGCCGGTTCGGCTGGTGGCTGCTCGTCGGCATCGTCCTGTACTTCACGTACGGATATCGAAACAGCCGGATTCGGCAGCAGTAGTGCCTTTCCCCCTCACCGGCGTTCGCGTGCTCGACCTCACGCGACTGGTTCCGGGCGCCTTCGCGACGCTGATGCTCGCCGAGCTTGGCGCGGAGGTCATCAAGATTGAGGATCCGCGCGGCGGCGATCCGATGCGACACATGCCGCCGCTTTTGAACGGCCGTGGCCTTTACGACCTGCTCCTCAATCGCGGGAAGAAGAGCGTGGTGCTCGATCTTCGTGCGGAGGAGAGCGGCGCGATCCTCGATCGCTTGTTGTCGAGCACGGACATCGTCGTCGAAAGCTTTCGCCCCGCAACTGCCAGGCGGCTCGGCGTCAGCGCCGGTCAGCTTCGCGCCCGTCATCCCCGTCTCATTCACTGCGCGATTACGGGGTACGGACAGACCGGTCCGTACGCCGATCGGCCGGGTCACGATCTCAATTACGTCGCGATCTCCGGGGTGCTCTCGGTCGATCGGCCAGCGCCGCTCTCGTTGCCTCGCATGTTCCTGGCCGACATTGGCGGGGGAGCCATGACCACCGTCATCGGCATCCTCGCCGCGTTGTACGCCCGCGAGCGCACCGGCGAAGGCGCAGCGCTCGACGTCTCGATGCACGAGGCCGCGCTGTACTGGCTGATGCTCCCTGCCGCTCGAGAACTGGTCGACGATGGCGCCCGCGCAACAGGGGAGTTGCCGACGTTTGGCGGGCATGCCTGCTACAACGTGTACGAGACGAGGGATGGCGAATCCATTGCGCTCGGCGCGCTCGAGCCCAAGTTCTGGACGGCGTTCTGCCGCGCGCTCGGCCGGGACGATCTGGTGGCCCGCCAGCTCACGGACGATGAAGATCAGGCGAGCCTTCTCGCGGAGATTCGCCGAACGTTCGCGTCGCGCACGAGCGACGAATGGCTCGCGTTCTTTGAGGCGCACGATGTCGGCGTGACGCGGGTGAATCGGCCAGCGGGCGCCCTCACGGACCCGCACATCGCTGCACGCGGCGCCGTCGTGCGAGGGCACGGCCTTCGCGCGATCCGGCCGCCATTTGCCGCTGTTGTGCCCGATCTTGCGCCCGCCCCGTCGCTCGGCCAGGAGACCGATGAGGTGCTTCAGGCCTGTTACAATGGCCGTTTGGGGTCAGTGAAAAAAGGGCGGCCCTAGGAACGAGAAAAGACCTCGGGTTCCGTTTTACGAAAACCGTAAAACGGAACCCGAGGTCATCAAATCATGGCGCACGACTGGATCGCCGTCCGCGGGGCGCGCGTCCATAACCTCCGGGACATCGACGTCGACCTTCCCCGCGACCGTCTGGTCGTCATCACGGGGCTGTCAGGCTCCGGGAAATCGTCGCTGGCCTTCGACACCATCTACGCGGAGGGGCAGCGCCGGTACGTCGAATCACTGTCGGCGTACGCCCGGCAGTTCCTCGAACAGATGGAGAAGCCCGATGTCGACCTGATCGACGGGCTTTCGCCGGCGATCTCGATCGAGCAGAAGACCACCGCGTCGAATCCCCGGTCGACGGTGGGAACGGTCACCGAAATCTACGATTACCTCCGGCTGCTCTTCGCCAACATCGGCGTTCCGCATTGCCCCAACTGCGATCGCGAAATCTCGTCCCAGTCGCTCGAGCGGATCATGGACATGGTCATGCTCTATCCGCCCGACGCGCGGATCAACGTCCTGGCGCCGATCGTCCGGGGCCGTAAGGGCGAGTTCAAGCGGGAGCTGGCGGCGCTGCGGAGCCGCGGGTTCACCCGGGCACGGATCGACGGCCGGTTCGTGGCCCTCGACGAGGACGTCACGCTCGATCGCCGCAAGAACCACACGATCGACGTGCTCGTGGATCGGCTCATCGTGAAATCCGGCATCGAGCGGCGGCTGGCCGATTCGATCGATCTCGCCCTCAAGCTCGCCGACGACATCGTCGTCATCAATACGCTGGATTCGGACGACCGGTTGTTCTCGCGGCGGATGGCGTGCCCGTCGTGCGGGATCAGCATTCCGGAGATGACGCCCCGCGCGTTCTCGTTCAACTCGCCGCATGGCGCCTGCCCGGACTGTCAGGGACTCGGCGCGGTGTACGACTTCGATCCCGCGCGCGTCGTGCCCGACGAGAGTCTGGCGCTGCAGGATGGCGCGATTGCGCCGTGGGCGAAGGGCGACCGGCGTTTGATCGACGAGATGCTGCAAGGGCTCGAGCGCACGTTCGGCATCGATCCGCGAGTGGCGTTCTCGAAGCTCGGCAAGAAGCTCCGCGACATCGTGCTGTTCGGCGCGCCTGGACGCCGTCACAGCCGGAATTCGAAACCTGACTCGCGTGGCTCGAAGGCGCGAAAGGCGAAAGATCCCTTCGGCGTCGACTTCGAAGGCGCGATTCCCAACCTGCGGCGGCGATTCGAGGAAGGAACCTGGTCGGATCAGGAGGTGCTGGAGCCGTACCGCGGCCTTCAGCCGTGTCCGGCGTGCGAAGGCGAGCGTCTGCGCCCCGAAAGCCGCGCCGTCCGCGTCAAGGGGCGGCGCGTGAGCGAGTACGTCGACCTGCCGATCTCAGCCGCGCTGCCGCTCTTCGAGACGCTCGAATTGACCGAGCGCGAGCATCTGATTGCCGGGCGCGTGCTGCGCGAGATTCGCCAGCGCCTGCGGTTTCTCGTCGACGTCGGTGTCGGGTACCTGACGCTCGCGCGCAGCGCCGCGACGCTCTCGGGCGGCGAAGGACAGCGAATCCGGCTGGCGACGCAAATCGGATCGCAGCTGACCGGCGTGCTGTACGTGCTCGACGAGCCGTCAATCGGGCTGCATCAGCGCGACAACCGCCGGCTGCTGGCGACGTTGTGCAAGCTTCGCAACCTCGGCAACACGGTGCTCGTGGTCGAGCACGACGAGGAAACGATTCGTACGGCGGATTACCTGGTCGATCTGGGACCGGGCGCCGGCGAGCATGGCGGGCATGTGATTTTCCAGGGCCGGCCGCAGGAGTTGCTCTCCGCTCCCGGCGACTCGCTCACGGGACAGTACCTCGTCGGCGAGCGCCGGATTCCGGTGCCCGCCGCCCGCCGATCGGCGACTCGCGGCGAGATCGTCGTGCGTGGCGCGCGCACGAACAACCTGAAGAACATCGACGTCTCGTTTCCGCTCGGAACGTTCATCGCCATCACCGGCGTGAGCGGGTCGGGCAAGTCGACGCTCGTCAACGAGATCCTCTACCGGGCCCTGGCGCGCAAGTTGTACCGCGCAGCCGACGAGCCCGGCCCGCACACCGGCATCGAAGGGATCGATCTGGTGGACAAGGTCATTCAGATCGATCAGTCGCCGATCGGCCGGACGCCGCGATCGAATCCCGCCACGTATACCGGGCTCTTCACGTTCATTCGCGAGCTGTTCGCGATGTTGCCGGACGCGCGGGCCCGGGGCTACAAGGCCGGCCGGTTCTCGTTCAACGTCAAGGGCGGCCGCTGCGAGACGTGTCAGGGCGACGGGGTGATCGCGATCGAGATGCACTTCCTGCCCGATGTCTACGTGACTTGCGAGGAATGCAAGGGCCGGCGCTACAATCGCGAGACGCTCGAGATCAAATACCGGGGCAAGTCGATTGCCGAAATCCTGGACCTGACGGTTGACCAGGCCCTGGCGCTCGTTGAGAATTTTCCGGCAATTGCGTATAAACTCCGGACGCTGCGCGAGGTCGGGCTCGGGTATATCAAGCTCGGGCAGTCGGCCACGACGCTCTCGGGCGGCGAAGCGCAGCGCGTCAAGCTCGCGCGCGAGCTCGCCCGGCGCGGCACCGGCCGGACGCTCTACATTCTCGACGAGCCGACGACAGGGCTGCACTTCGAGGACGTGCAGCGATTGCTCGAAGTGCTTGGCAAGCTGGTCGATCAGGGCAACACGATTGTGGTTATCGAACACAATCTCGATGTCATCAAATCGGCCGATTGGGTAATCGACCTCGGTCCGCAAGGCGGCGACGAGGGCGGCCGTGTCGTGGCCGTCGGACCGCCTGAAGCCGTCGCAGGCGAACGGACTTCTGCGACGGGCGAGTTTCTTGCTGGTGTCCTGCGGGGCTCTCGTCAACGCGAGCCGGCGGCGGCCTCATGACACTTGTGGCTTCGATGACACGCGCCTTCGTGGGGTGGTGTGTCAGGATTGACACGTCTCAAGGCGAGGTCCCAGCCCTCGTTGGGGTATCCATCTAACGTAAGCCGAGGCATGTGAACGGTTTAGCGGCAAAAACCGGACAGACCGGTCAATTGGCAATCCGATTGCTTCAAGCGAGTCGGCCTTAGACGTATGTCGGCTCAACGAACGCTTCGGCGAGCGATGCCCTGCGCAGGAATTGGCCTTCATTCCGGGCAGAAGGTCAAGATGTCGCTCAAGCCGGCCCCAGCTGACTACGGCATCAGATTCCAACGTACGGACCTTGGTGGGATGGAGATTCCAGCGCATATCTCCCACCTGGGCGCTAGACCCCATCTCCAGACCAGCCTGGCCAATGGCCGCGCCACGGTCGACACGGTCGAACACCTCCTGGCGGCGCTCCGCAGCCTGGGGGTCGACAATGCCTGCGTCGAGCTCGACCACTCCGAGGTGCCCATCATGGACGGCAGCTCGGCCCCCTGGGTGTACCTCATCCAGGATGCGGGTGTGAGAGAGCTGCCGGCGCCGCGGAAGTCGATCCAGATCCTGCGTCAGCTGCAGGTGCAGCAGGGCGACAAGCGCATCGCGGTCTATCCGTCGGATCGCTTCAAGGTCAGCTACACGATCCGCTTCGACCACCCGTTGCTTCGCCATCAGCAGAAAACGCTCGACCTCGACGAGCAGACGTTCGTTGACGAGATTGCGCCGGCACGAACGTTCGGGTTCCTGAAGGAAGTGGAGATGCTGCGCCAGCGCGGTCTCGCGCTCGGCGGCTCGCTGGAAAACGCCATCGTTCTCGGCGAGACAGGCGTCCTCAATCCGCTGCGGTTCGAGGACGAGTTCGTCCGCCACAAGATTCTGGACGTGCTGGGCGACCTTGCGCTCATCGGCCATCCGCTGCTCGGACACCTCGTCGTCCATCGCGGCGGCCACGCGCTGCATACCGCGTTCGCGACCGAGCTTCTCAAGCAGCGCGACGCGTGGCGGTTCGTCGAAGTCCCATCGCTGGCGGATCTGCACGGCAGCCGGATTCCTGCTCCGGCCGCGGTCGGCCACCACATTTCGCATTAGTGTCAGGCCGAAGGTCGAAGGCCAGAGGCCGAAGTTAGATCAGTTTCTCGAACGGCTCGGCTGCTACCATAGTCGTATCGAGCTCATGCTGATTTCTGCATTGCTGGTTCTCGCGATGCAATCAGGCGGAGCCTCTGCCCAATTTGGGCAGCTTCTCGTCCGCATCGAGCGGTCGGAGATCATGCCTGAGGCGGTCCGGCTGTCTGGGCCGCGGACAGTCACGCGCGATCGTGCAGGCGAGGATTCCGTCGTGTTCACGGATCTCCCGCCGGGCCGCTACGAGGTCGAGCCGGTGTACGCAGGCGGTCCAGTGGGTGCGCGGCAATCCGTACGCGTGGACGCGGGCCAGCCGGTTGCGATTCTCTTCGCCAAAGAGAATGTCGGCGGCGTGAGTCTATCCGCCACGCCGGAGGTGTGCCGCGATGCGACGCATTTCGGCGTCGTGCAGGAAGACGGCCGCGTACCTGTTGCGAGATTCGTTCGGACCACCGGGTGCGATCGCGTGATTGAAGGACTACCGCCAGGCACCTATAAGGCCTACTTCCAGACCGAGAACGTCCTCGTCGGTTCGCGATTCTTCACGGTCGAGCCCCAGCGTCTCGTTCGCGTCGCCGTCTCTGGGGTGTTTGTCACGGTAGCTGGCCGTGTTCTCTACAACGGCGCGCCGGCCGCTGGCGGCATACTGATCCTCAGTCGACCGGAAACGCCTTCCTACTCGAAAGTCCCTCTCGAAATCGTCCTCGATGCCCAAGGACAATTCCGCGCGACGGTGCCCGAAGGTGGAGAATTTCGGCTTTCATTGCTGCGAGATCGCTCTCCAGTGTCTATCGACGAGAGGCCGGCGAAATTGCTGCGAGATCGCGCTCCAGTGACTGTCGACGTCCGCTCGGTGAAACTTCTCGAGCCTTCGACCTTCTTTGAGTGGTCGATCAACGGCAGCGTTCTGACCTTGACGCTTCCTGGATGGAACCGGGAGGAAGGTATCGGCGTGATGCGGCTGAGCAAGAACTCGATGTCGGCCGTGACATTCAAACCATGGGACGAAATCCGGCTGGACGCCGGTTACGGTGACTACACAGTTTCGGCCTTTGTTGAGCGAAGGGGCGAGTCGCGTCAAGCGTGGGTGCCGGCGTGCGTGACGCTGAGTCAGCCCGACGTGCAACTCACACTGCGGCCCGGCCGGACCGTGGAGGTGGAGTTCTCACAGGCCATGCACTTGCCAGCTGGCTTCATCGTGCTTTCATCGAGTGGGGCGGATTGTGTGGTTCCGCTGGCGGTGTTCAGCTTCGATCGCCTTGCGGCGTTCAACATCGACCGGCGCCCCGACGGCGCGCGCAAGTCGTCGCGTTTTGTGTTCTACAACTTTCCGCCGGACGATCGGATCGTGTGGTCGATGGACGGCAGGGAGCGGAGGGAGTTTGTTATCCCGAAGGACGGGCCACTTCTGATTCGCTGAACCGCTGAACGCTGTTTTAGGAACCCCGGAACCTCGGAACCCCGGAACCTCGGAACCCCGGAACCGACTACTCTTCAGTCGCCCTATTCGCCTTTCTCACGAAGGCGACCAATCGATCGTTTTCGAACCTGTTGAAGCTCATGAACAGGCTTTCTTTCAGGTACGCCTGCAGTTCGTCGGGCGTCATCTGGGCGACGACGTGCTGGATTTCGCGGTCGACGTCTTCGAACCCGTAATCGAGCCCTTTCTGTCGCGCGAGGTCGCGCGAGATGGCCTCGATGATCGCGAGCGCGTCGCCGTCGAGGTCGACCGGAGTGCCGGCGGTGGTGGTGATCGTCCGCATGGTCATCCTCCGAAGCTCGCGAGCGCCGACGCCTGATCGGCATGCACCTCGAGGAAGTTGTGCGCGCCGGTCATCTGCAGCATCGTCTCGACGCGTTTCTGCACGCCGGTGAGCTTGAGCGAGCCGCCGGCGGCCTGCGCCTGCCGGAAGAGATCCATGAGACAGCCGATTGTCGCGCTGTCCACGTAGCTCACGGGCGTGAGATCGACCAGAATCTTTTTCTCGCCGGCGCCGATGAGGTTGGTGGCCGCCGTGGCGAAGTCGGCCAGAATCGGGTAGGTCAGCCGCGTTTCCTTGACCAGCAGCAAGACGACGCCGTCGATGTGAGAGGTCGTGACGTTCATTCGGTTCCTCCGCGCGAAGCCGGTTTCGCGGCCGGCCCCCGAGACTGAAGACGACGCAACTGCTTGGCGAGTTCAAGCCGGCCCCGGTTGATGCGGGACTTGACCGTCCCCTCCGGGAGCCGGAGCTTGTCGGCGATCTCCTGATACGAGAATTCCTGCAAATCGCGCAGCACGACGGCCTCTCTCAACGCCTCCGGGAGCTCGGCCAGAGCCTGGCGGATGAGGTGCCGCAGGTCGAGCTGCTCGAGCTCGGCGTGCGGGCCGCGGTCGCGCGAGACGGGCATGAGGTCGGCGGCGTCGACGTCACGGGCCATCGTCTCACGTTCCTTGCGCACGCTGCGGTAATGATCGATGCAGAGGTTGCGGCTGATGCTGATCAGCCAGGTCTGGAAATTGGCGCGCCGATCGAACGTGTGCATGGCGCGGAAAATCTTGAGGAAGATGTCCTGCGTCAGATCCTCCGCCTCGTCGTGTCGGCCCACGAACTTGTAGGCGAGATTGAAGACCTTGCGCCAGTGCTGGCGCACGATCAGCTCCCAGGCCTCCTGATCGCCCGCCAGGCAGCGCGCGATGAGCTCGTCGGTGACGGTAACCGGTGCGTTGGGGACGGGATCGCTGGACATCAACGACAGAGGCGGGTCTGGCGTGCGCGCATGATAGCAAGTTGGGGTCAGGTCTTGTATTGCAACATTTGCGGCGGATGACACGGGTGTAAGACAAAGCTGAGACCGCGCCCAAATGTTGCAATACAAGACCTGACCCCCACTACAATTCCCGGTCCCGATGGCGTTCGAACGCGTGGAGGGGAGACTGGCCTGCGACGGCGTACCGCTCGACGCGATTGCGGCGGCCGCCGGGACGCCCGTTCACGTCTACAGCGCCGCGACGATCCTCGAGCGGTATCGCGCGCTCGACGCGGCGTTCGCGTCCTATCCGCATCGACTTCATTACGCCATCAAGGCCAATGCGACGCTCGGCCTCGTCCGGCTCATGCGGGAGCTCGGCGCGTCGGCGGACGCCAACTCCGGCGGTGAAATCGAAGTCGCGCTTCGCGCGGGGTTCACGCCGGCCGACATCGTCTTCACCGGCGTCGGCAAGACCGCCGCGGAGCTCGATCGCGCCGTCGGCCTTCGCCTCGGCGCCATCAACGTCGAGTCGCCCGGCGAAATGGATCGCATCGCGTCGCGCGCGAAGACGCAGGGCATCCGCACGCGCGTCGCCGTGCGGATCAATCCGGACGTCGACGCGGGCAGCCATCCGCACATCTCGACCGGCCGTCTCGACACGAAGTTCGGCATGTCGGTCGACGACGCCGCGTCGTTGATCCGGACGATGGCGGCGAATGCGGATCTTCACGTCGTCGGGCTGCACGTGCACGTCGGATCGCAGGTCACGACGACGGGCCCGCTCGTTCGCGCCGCGACGGTCATCTCCGATCTGGCCCGCACGCTCGCGGCTGACGGCATCCCGCTCGAACATCTCGATCTCGGGGGCGGTCTGGGGCTCGCCTACGAGCCGGGACAGCCGGCGCTCCGCGTCGAGGAATATGCGGAGGCGATACTCCCGGCCATCCGCGCGGCCGGGTTGATGCTGCTGCTCGAGCCCGGCCGATGGATCGTCGGTCCCGCCGGCGTGCTCGTGGCGGAGGTCGTGGACATCAAGCCCAAACCGACCGGTGGACTGTTCGTCATCGTCGATGCAGGGTTGACGGATCTTCTCCGGCCGGCGCTATACGGCGCGTGGCACAGCATCGAGCCGATCGCGCCGCGTCCCGGCGCACAGGCCGAAACCGACATCGTGGGACCCGTGTGTGAAACGTCCGACACGCTGGGCCGCGACCGATCGCTGCCTCCCGTCCGTGTCGGCGACCTTCTCGCGATTCGCGACACCGGCGCCTACGGCGCAGTGATGGCGTCGAACTACAATCGGCGGCCGCTCGCCAGCGAGGTGCTGGTCCGGGATGGCCAGTGGCGTGTGATTCGCCGGCGGCAGACGGTGGACGAAATGCTGCAGTGGGATCAGTGATGCTCATCGCCTTCGAGGGACTCGATCAAAGCGGCAAAGCGACGCAAGCGGACGCGCTCAGCGCGCGTCTGACGCGCGATGGCTGGACGGTTCACGCGATCTCGTTCCCCGATTACCGCACGCCCATCGGCCGCGAGATCCAGAAGGCCCTGGCGGGCGAGCGCGAGTTTGGCCCGGACGTCCTGCAGCTCCTGTACATCGCCAATCGTCTGGAGTACAAGCCGCGTCTCGATCGCTGGCTTGGCGCCGGCGACGTCGTGATCTGCGACCGCTACCGTGCGTCGAGCGTCGCCTACGGCGAAGCGCACGGCGTCGATCCCGCGTGGCTGGAAGACGCGCAGCGGCTGCTGCCGTTGCCCGCGGTGACGATCTTTCTCGACATCCCTCCCGAGGCGGGCGTGAAGCGCAAGACGGCCGACCGCGATCTGTTCGAGCGGGATCTCGCGCTGCTCGCCCGCGTGAGGGAGAGCTACCGCCGCCAGGCGCAGCGGCCGGACTGGGTGGTGATCGACGCGACGCCCGCGAAGACGGACGTCACGGCGGCTGTCGAGCGGGTCGTCCTGCCACGGCTCGCGCGACCGTCAACGCACGAACGCTCCTGACGCCGGCCTCGAGCAGCACCCGGCTGCACGCCTCGAGCGTCGCGCCCGTCGTCATCACGTCGTCGATCAGAACGACGACGCGGTTGTGGAGGCGGATGGTCGGATGCGCGCGCGGCGCGAGCCGCCATCGCCACGCGACCGCGAACGAGGCACGCACGTTCGCGTTTCGCCGCGCCGCGGGCAGGCTCGCCTGCGGCGGCCCGTGACGCACGCGCCGCAGCACGCGCCAGACCGGCAGACCCAGCGCGCGGGCCAGATCGTCAGACTGATTGAAGCCGCGCTCCACGGCGCGAAGCGGGTGTAACGGGACTGGAACGACCGCATCGGCGCCGGACAGCAGATCGCGTCCTGTGTCGTGCAGCAGCGCGCCCAGGGGCTCGGCAAGCGCGCGGCGCCCCTGGTACTTGAACGCGTGGACGATTTTCCGGAGCGAGCCGTCGTACCGGCCCGCGCTCCGCGCGAGCGTCAGCCGCGCCGGGTGCCGGCGGCACCGCGCGCAGACGGGGCCGTCGGATCGCCAGGCAGCCAGCGCATCGCCGCAGCGGACGCACCACGGAGGCGCCAGCCGCGGCACGCTGCGCCAGCATCCTCCGCAGACCGGACCCGCAAGCGGCTGGACCAGCACGTCGTCGCACGCCGCGCACGCCGGCGCGAGCAGGACACGCACAGCGGCGTTGGCCGCGGCC
>JBLNGH010000210.1:0-9826 GCA_050264575.1 Acidobacteriota bacterium
GCCGTCGATTTGCAGGAGCCGTTTGAGCCCGGGTGCGGCGTCATATAGTCGGCGGCTTTCTTCGACGGGCACGATGCTGTCACGCTCGCCCGTGATCACGAGCGTGGGGCAGGTCACGCGCCGAATCAGCTCTTCCGACGGATATCCCTCCCGCAACAGCCAGCGGACCGGAAGAAAAGGGTAGTGATGCCGCGCGACGCTCGCGAGCGACGCAAACGGCGACCGCACGATGAGCGCCGCCGGAGGTCGCTCCGACGCCAGACGAATGGCCACGCCGGCGCCAAGCGATTCGCCGAAGTACACGAGTCGTTGCGGATCGACGTCCGGGCGGGCCGCCAGATAGTCGCGCGCGGCCCGCGCGTCACGCGCGAGCCCGTCCTCCGACGGCGAGCCGGCATTACCTCCGAATCCGCGGTAGTCGAAGAGCAGGGTCGCGATCCCGTGGCGCGCCAGGGCGGCCGCCAAAGGCGCGCGATACGCACGATTCCCCGCGTTCCCGTTGAAGACGATCGCGGTGTAGTGGAGCTCTGAGCTCGCGGAGGGCACGAACCATCCCGCGAGATCCAGCCCGTCCGCGGTCTTGATTGAAATAGATTCGGCGCGCGGGAGGCCGGCGCTCGCGGCCGGAACCACGTCGCCGGAGGGCAAATAAATCAAATGACGCTGGAAGAGCCACGCTGCCGTCAGCAGCGCGAGATATGGGATGACGATCACCGCGATGATCGTCGCCATGACGCGCTTCACCGCGTGTGGATCCGAATCTCCGCCGGCAGAAGGCCATCGGCGCGGGCGCGCAGGACCAGCGTGCCCGGCGATCGGGACGACTTGACGACGACAACGGCGAGGCCGTTGAACGCGGCATGCTGCGCGGTCTGTGGCGACGGCCCTTTGAACGGTTCGTGATTCTTTGGATCGCCGTTGTCGACGCCGGCGATGCTGCCCGGGCCGCTGAGGTCGAAGGTGATGCGCTGATCGCCGTCGACGCGGCTGAGGCGCCACGCCGAATCGAGAACCCGAAGCGTGACGAACGCCAGGTCCTGTCCATCGGCGCGGATCTCGGGTCTGTCGACCTTGAGCTCCAGCCGCGCCGCGGCGCTGGTGGTTTCGACGATGTCCTCGGCCACGACGCCGCTGTCATCGCGCGCGACGGCCCGGAGCGTCCCCGGTTCGTACGGCACCTGCCAGGACAGGTGCAGCGCCGTGACGCCTGACCAGTCGCGGACGCCGAGCGATCGGCCGTTCAGGAACAGCTCGACGGCCCTGGCGTTCGTGTACGCCCAGACCGGAATCTCCTTGCCGCGGAACTCGGCGGGCCAGGTCCAGTGCGGCAGCAGGTGCACGATCTTTTCCGGCCGCCACTGGCTCTTGTAGAGATAGAAGCGGTCCTTCGGGAAACCGGCGAGATCGACGATCCCGAACGAGGAGCTGCGGTTCGGCCAGCCGAACGGCGTGGGCTCGCCGATGTAGTCGATGCCGGTCCAGACGAACTCGCCGGCCATCCAGGGCGCCTTGCGCAGCGCCTGAAACTGCGTCTCGGCGGTGTTGCCCCAGCGCGGGAAATCGAGATCGTAGGACGTGGAGTGATTGTCGAGCTGATTCACGATCTCGACGCGGCCGTCGCGCAGCGTCAGGTTGTACTGATCGCGGGAGCTGTAGTTCGACGAGGTCTCCGACGCGTACGCGCGGCCGATCGCGCGCACCCGTTCGTACACATTGAGGTTGTAGTTCACGCCGAAGAGGTCGAGCGGTTTGGCGAAGCCGGTCTCGAGCGCCTGCGTCGGATTGTTCATCCCGGCGGACACGGGACGCGTGGGATCTTCCTCGCGGCAGAAACCCGCCAGCCGCGTCGCCATCGCCTGTCCCGACTCGGCGTTGCGCTGCTCGGGAATCTCGTTGCCGATGCTCCACATGATCACGCTCGGGTGATTCCGATCGCGCCGGACGAAGTCCCGCAGATCCCGCTCGCTCCACTCGTCGAAGAACTGGCCGTACCCGAAGCGCGTCTTGTTCTGACGCCACTCGTCGAACGCCTCGTTCATCACCACGAACCCCAGGCGATCGGTCAGATCGAGCAGGGCAGGCGCGGGCGGGTTGTGGCTCGTACGGATCGCGTTCACGCCCAGCGACTTCATGATTTCGAGTTGCCGCTCGATCGCGCGGTCGAACGCGGCCGCGCCGAGCGGACCGAGATCGTGATGCAGGCACACGCCCTGGATCGGCACCCGCTGGCCGTTCAGCAGCAACGCGCCGTCGGTGGTGAACTGGACCGTGCGAAGACCAAGCGGCGCGCGATCCACGTCGACGACGCGATCGTTGACCTTGACGAGGTTCTCGACCGTGTAGACGTACGGATCGTCGATCGACCAGAGATGCGGACGGGAGATGACGAGATCGGTCTCGAAGCGAACGCTGCCGCCCGCTGCGATTGGCTGCGTGTCTTCTTTCTGAGAAAGGATGGCCCCGCCGCGGTCGCGCACGATTGTCGTCAGCGTCACCTGGGACGCCGGCGTGTCACCCTGATTCTGAACGTCCGTGCGCACGTGGGCGCGCGCCTGTTCCGGGTAGACGTCGGGCGTCGTGACGACGGTGCCCCATTGCCCGACGTGAACCGGGTCCAGCACGTTGAGCCACACGTGCCGATAGATGCCCGCGCCGGAGTACCAGCGCGTCGATGGCTGATGCACGGTGACCTTCACGGCGACGACGTTGGGAGAGCCGAATTTCGCGAACGGCGTCAGATCGTGCACGAACGTGGAATAGCCGTACGGCCGGCGTCCGAGGCTCTGGCCGTTGATCCAGACCTCCGCGTTCATGTACGCGCCTTCGAACTCGATGAGCACCCGGCGTCCGGCGGCACCCGCCGGCAGCGTGAATGTCTTGCGATACCAGCCGATGCCGCCGTTGAGATAGCCGTTCGCGCTTCCGCCGGGGCTTTGCGGATCGAACGGCCCTTCCGGCGCCGTCGGGAGATTCGCCGCGCCGCGGCCACCACCGCGTCCGCCCGGGACGACGATCGCCTGCCCTTTGCCTTCGATCATGAAGTCGTGGGGCAGGTCGATGTGCTCCCAGGCGGCATCGTCGAACGCCGGGGTGGCGGCGCCGTCAATCTCGCCCGGCCGGAACCGCCAGTCGAAGTCGAAGAGCTGCCGCTCGCGCACGGCGGCAAGCGCCGGAATTTCGCTCGAGGGCCGAACGCCGCAGGACACGCCGGAGAGGAGCGTCAGCAAAACGACGCCGGCGCGGATCCGGCCTGAGCGCATGCTGGCGATTGTAGAGGGAAACATCCGCCATCGCTCAAGTAAGGTAGCTATCGCTGAAAGTACCGAGCTTTCGCTGAAGTACGACAGGTGGTCGGGGCTACTTTGAAACCGCCTGATTCAAGCTCTTGACCTTCAATTTGCGATTCCTGCGCTTCACGATTTGCACACCGACAAGCGTACCAAGAGCCGCGCCAGCAAGCCCGCCCCCGATAAAACCTAGCGGCCAAGCCCACAACGCCAGTACCTGCCAACGCTCAAGATCGCGAACAACAAGGGCACGCGGAATTGTAGCCATCGCGCCTGCGCTGTCGATGAGTCGGCAACTAGACGTTCTGAGTCTTAAGTTCTAAGTTCCAAGTTCTGAGTTTCATAGAATTCCTTTGTGCCTATCCTGGTGGTGATGGCGGCGGGTGCGGGATCGCGCTATGGCGGTCCGAAACAGCTCGCGCCGGTTGGCGCGCATGGCGAGCGCCTCTTCGAGTACGCGATCTTCGATGCCAGCCGCAGCGGGTTCGGCCGCGTCGTGTTCGTGGTTCGGGCAGAGCACGAGCGCGAATTCGAGGCGATTGCCGCCACGCTGGCGTCGCGCGCCCCGGTCGACGTCGACGTGGTGGTCCAGCGCCTCGACGATCTTCCCGGTGCGTTCCGATCGCTCCAGCGCGTCAAACCCTGGGGCACCGGGCACGCGCTCCTCTCCGCGCGCGCGGTGCTCGACGCGCCGTTCGCGATCATCAACGCCGACGATTTTTATGGTCGGGACGCGTACGGGTTGGCGGCACACGCCTGCGGGACGGCGGCGCCTGAAGGCGCGACGACCGTTGTCGCGATGCGCCTGGCCGACACGTTATCGGCACATGGGCCCGTGACGCGCGCCATCTGCACGATGGACGCCACACGCGTCATCGCCCTCGAGGAGATCGACGGCATCGCGCGGGCCGGCGCGTCGATTGCCGGCACCCATCAGGGGCGGCGGCGGCAACTGACCGGCGACGAGCTGGTGTCGATGAACTTCTGGGTCTGTCCGCCTGCAATCCTGCGAGCGCTGGAAACGGAATTCGAGTTGTTTCTCGCCGATCATTCGCGGAATCGAGAGGCGGAGTTTCGGTTGCCGGACGTGATGAGCGTTCTCGCCGCCCGCGGTGTCGCGGAGTTGCGGGCGGTGCGATCTGGTGGCCCGTGGTTCGGCCTGACGCACGCAGAGGATCTTCCAGCGGCGGCTGCCGGGCTGCAGGCGCTCGCCAAGCAGGGCGTGTACCCAGCGCCGCTCTGGGGGGAGCCCTGCTAAGATCGCGCCCGTTCTTTCGACCGTCCTGGAGGTGTTCCGTGTCGATCCGGTCGGCTGTCACCCGGTCGCTCGCCCTCATACCGGCGCTCTGGTTCGTCGGCGCCGGGCCAGGCGCGCAGATTCATCAAGGCCCCTTCACGGAAGACTTCCCACGCGAGGAATTTGCGGCGCGGCGCGCCAAAGTGATGGCACAGATCGGCGACGGCGTCGCGATTCTGCAGGGCACGATCGAACGGCCCGGTGAGCAGCCGTTCCGACAGAGCAACCAGTTTTATTACGTCTCGGGCGTCGAAGTGCCTCGCGCCATTCTGGTCATCGACGGGCGATCCAAACGATCGACGCTGTACCTCCCGCCGCGGAACACGGGACGCGAGCGGGCGCAGGGCCCGGAGATCTTCGTCGGCGACGAAGCCGGCGCGGCTACCGGCATTGAGACGGTCGCGCTTCGTGATGAGTTCACGTCCGCCGTTGGACTCGTCGGCAAAGAAGGACGGCCGATCTACACACCGCAACGTCCCGAGGTGCTCGGCAACGCATCGGCCGGCGACACCCGATCGCAGGCGAATGCAACCCGGACCGATCCGTGGGACGGCCGCCCCTCCCGCGAGACGGTGTTCGTCGAGAAGCTCAAGGCCGCGGCGCCGCAGTCCGAGATCCGCGATCTCGATCCGATCCTCGACGGCCTTCGGTTCGTGAAGAGCCCGCGCGAGATCGCGGTAGTGCGTGAAGCCACGCGGATTGCCGGGCTCGGCATCATGGAAGCGATGCGCGAAGCCGAACCCGGGATGTACGAGTACGAGCTGCAGGCGGTGGCCGAGTACGTGTTCAAGAAAATGGGGTCGCAGGGCGCGGCGTATTTTGCGCTCGTCGCGACCGGACCGAACACCGTGTACTCGCACTATCACCGCGGCACGCGGAAGCTGGCCAAGGGCGACCTCGTGCAATTCGACTACGCGCCCGACTATCGCTACTACGTGTCCGACGTGACGCGTGTCTTTCCGGCCGACGGGACGTTCACGCCCGTCCAGCGCGAGTTCTACACGATCTATCTCCGGATGTATCTCGCGCTGATGTCGACGATCCGGCCGGGGGTGCCGGTCGCCGACCTGCTGCAGGAGGCCGGGGCGAAGATGGAGTCGATCGTCGCCGGATTCCAGTTCACGAACACGAATATCAAAGCCGCGGCTCAGGCGTTCGCCGCGCGCTACAAGGCCAGCCGCGGCGGGAGCTACGGCCATTCCATCGGCATCGAGGTCCACGACGTGGGACGCGGCCCGACGCCGGCGGTCGGCCTCGTGCCCGGCCAGATGTTCACGATCGAACCCGCCTTCCGCGTCGCCGAAGAAAACCTCGCCATGAGACTTGAGGACGCGCTCCTGGTGACCGAAAAAGGGTACGAGAACCTGTCAGCCTTCGTGCCGCTCGAGGTCGCGGACATCGAGAAGTTGATGAAGGAGCCGGGGATCAGTCAGTTGATCAAGAAAAGATAAGTCGGTTCCGGGGTTCCGGGGTTCCGGGGTTCCGAGGTTCCGGGGTTGTCGGGTTTCGAAGTTCGAAGTTTGAAGTTCGAAGTTCGAAGTTGCCTTAAGCATGTCTGCTGACGAGATCGTGGTGACGCTCGCGGCGGTCGCCTTCGGACCGATCGCGTGGATCCTCTGGTTCGTCCGCACGTCGGGATCCACGCTGCCGGGCCGTGGCACCACAGGGCTCGGCGTCCTTGCCGCCACCGTCGTCGGGTGCGCGACGCTCACACTCACGGTGCTCGTGACCGCCGCCTCGCGCGACGTGCGAACGGCGATCGAATACCTCTTCATGTATTCCATGCTAGGGCTCGCCTGGCTGCGGATGGCCGAGCTGTTCTTCGCCTACGCCGGCGTCAGCGCGCGAGACGATGTGGTGGAGCGCGGGAATGACGCCGCGACGATCGCGCTGTCGGGCGCGCTCCTCGCGGTGACGTTTTGTTTTGCCGGCGGCAACATCGGCAACGGACCCGGCTGGTGGGTGGTCCTGTTTTCCGCTGCGCTGGCGACTGCCGGTCTGATGGTGGCCTGGCAGGTGTACGCGCTGCTGACGAAGGGCGGCGATGCCGTGACGATCGATCGCGATCGGGCGTCGGGCATGCGGCTCGCGCTCTTTCTCGTCGCGTGCGGGCTGGTCCTGGGCAGAGGCGTCGCCGGCGACTGGCACTCGGCGGAGATGACCGTGCGGGACTTCATTCGCATGCTGCCGTTCGTCGGCATCATCCTCGTCGCCGCCATCCTCATCGAACCGATCGGCCGTCCGTCGATCGAACGGCCCCATCTTCCATTTGCCACGCACGGTTTGGGTCTGGGGCTGGTGTACGTCGCGTTCGCGATCCTCGCGCTCCTGTTTGTCGGATGGCCGGCATGACGAGGGACATGCTCACCTCCGCCACCAGCCCGTGGATTGGCGTCGAACCGCTGGCCGATGCCGAGTTCGTGCAACTGCGCCGCCGCGCCATTTTCGAGTGCGACAAATGGGACCCGCAGGTCGGCGATGCGTGCGTGATCGCGCGTTATCCGCTGGTGATGAAGAAGGCTGCCTGGGCTGAGGTCGTCGCGCTGGCCGAGGCGCTGGCGCGGGAAACTCGCGCGGCCGAAGCGGAACTGGTCCGCCGTTCCGACCTGCATGACCGGCTGGGGCTGCCGCGCGCAATCCGTCACGCGCTCCGTCAGGCGGAGAACGCCTCACCGGCTGGTGCGGCCCGGATCATCCGATTCGATTTTCATTTCACGACCGACGGCTGGCGCATCTCGGAAGGCAACATCGACGTCCCTGGCGGCTTGAACGAGGCGTCGGGATTTCCCGCGATCATCCGCTCGCACTACCCATGGGCAGAACCGGTCGGCGATCCCGCAGCCGCGTACGTCGACGCGATTGCGGCCACCGCGCCACCACCGTGCGTCGTCGCGCTGATTCACGCGACGGCGTACAGCGACGACCAGCAGATGATGACGTACGTCGCCCGCCGGCTTAAGGCGAGAGGCATCTCTGCGCACCTGGCAAGCCCGAGTCATCTCCGCTGGCAGGACGGACGCGCCTCGCTCGACGCGGCGTGGTGGACGGGGCCGCTCGACATGATCGTGCGGTTCTTTCCCGCCGAATGGCTCGCAAAGCTGCCGAAAGCGTCCGGCTGGCGCGCGCTCTGCGCCGGCAGTCGCACGCCGATCAGCAATCCCGCGACCGCGCTGCTCACGCAATCAAAACGATTTCCGCTCGTGTGGGAGGATCTCGCGACGCCGCTGCCGGTCTGGCGCGCGCTGTTGCCCGAAACCCGCGAGCCGCGGTTGGCGCCGTGGCGGACGTCCCGGGACTGGATTCTCAAACCGGCCCTCGGCCGCGTCGGCGAGGGGATCGCGATGGCTGGCCTCACCGAGGCCGCCGACTGGCGCAAGATCGCGCGCGAGGTCGCCTGGTGGCCGGGACATTGGGTGGCGCAGCGGCGCTTCGACGTGGTGCCGATCGACATCGGCGGCGTTGCCCGCTACCCGTGCCTCGGTGTCTACACCGTGGACGAACGTGTCGCCGGCGCCTACGGACGTCTCGCGTCCCGTCCGTTGATCGACTCCCACGCCGAGGATGCCGCAGTGCTCGCTGCGGCGTAGACGGCAGCGAACGAGCGTGAGCGAGTGAGCCACGCGAACGGAGCGGGGCGGAGGGGCCCCGGCGAGTGAGCGTGTATGGGGTCCGCGGGGCGAAGCCCCCGGATAAAGAATGACTAATCAGGACGCGTTCACGATCTGGGCGCCCGAGGATGCGCTGTGGACCGAGTGGGCCAAGCCCGTCGCGTTCACGACCGCGATTGCCGGCGCGGCAAGCGAGACGCCGGTAGCAGTGCCGGCCGTCGCGATTCCGGGATTGCCCGAATCGTGGGGCGAGGCCGCGGTGATCGTGGATCTCCCCGGTGAGGAGGCCGTGCTCACGGGCCTGGCGCTCGCCGCGCGCGGATTCCGGCCGGTGCCGCTCTTCAACGGCACCAGCGGGCCCAACGCGGTGATCGACGTGAGTCAAATCACGCGTGCGCTCGGGACCGCGGCGGTCCTGCTAAGCCAGTTGTCGATCAAACCGGATGCCCGGCCAGCGTTTCTCCTCGATTCACGAAGGAGCGAGGTGATCGGCGCGGGCGAGCCCGGACGGTACGACAACCGCTGGGTCGTGCTGCCGCAGGATTTTCCCTCGGCCACGTTTCTTGGCAGCCGCGGCATTCGGGAGGCGGTCCTCATTCAGCGGGGCGAATCCCGGCCGGCGGAGGATCTGGCGCACGTGCTCTACCGGTGGCAACAGGCCGGGATCCGGATGCGCACCATCGATCTCGTCACGGGGCGTACTGAGGACCTGCGCGTGAACCGGCCGTCGTGGTTCAGAGCAGCCTGGTATGTCACGATTGCGCTCCTTGGTCTCCGCCGCAGCAATGTCGGAGGGTTCGGATCGACGGTTCCCGAACAGACGGGCAGGAGCGGGTTTTATGGATAGCTGGAAAGGCGGAAAGCCTGAAAGCGGGAAGGGGAGCAGTAGGGCGACTAATCGCACGATTAGCGGAACTCTGGACGTTGAGACATCGGGTTGACACCTTCGGATCCTTCGACGAACATCAATTCACAGCGCATGCCCTCAACCAAAACCGGGTCTGGGTACCGGCGAAGAGTCCACCATCGGCGGTTGCTGGTGATCGCCTGTCTCATGGCTGGCGCGGCTGCCTGGTATGCCGGCGGGACCGTGCCCGCGTTCGCGCGGTCGTCGCCTGCCGACCAAGATCAGCTTGCGCGCCAGGCGTACCAGGTGCTGAAGACGCACTGCTTCGAATGTCATGGGGCGCCCAAGCGGTCGGGCCTCGACATGCGCACGCAGGAAACGCTCATGGCCGGGGGCGCGAACGGCAAGGTCATCGTGCCGCACGATCCCGGCAAGAGCCGGCTTTATCTCTACGCGACGTACGAGGCGGAGAAGAAAATGCCGCCGACGTACAAGATTCCCGACGCGGATCTCGAAACGCTGCGTGCGTGGATCGAGGCGGGCGGATCGCTCGAAGGCGTTCAGGAAGCGGCCAGCGCGGCGAAGGACGCCGCTGACCTGGCCAAGGCGGAAGAACGGCCGATCAAGCCGGAAGAGCGCGAGTACTGGGCGTTCAAGCTTCCCGTGCGTGTCGCGCCGCCTGCGCCGAAAACGCCCGGCTGGAATACCAATCCGATCGACGCGTTCCTCGCATCGGCGATGGAAGGCAAGGGTCTCCGGCCCTCGCCGCCGGCCGATCGCCGCACGT
>JBLNGH010000211.1:0-10205 GCA_050264575.1 Acidobacteriota bacterium
TCATGTTGTTGTTCCGGACGAGGTGACCATAAGCAAGGACGAGACGGTCACCTTTGTCGTCAACGGAGGTGGCCACGGAATCGCCATTTATCCAGTCAGCGACAAAACCACGCGCGAGGACATTACCGCTCAGCTCTGTGCTCACGATTCGGTGACGAACGAATGCACCGATCCGGGATCCGCCAACGCCAATCACACGATCCGAGATGGCAAGAACAACGTCATCATCGTGACCGGAACGAATCCGCCGTTCACACGGATAGATGATCCGACCAACAGACTGCTCGCGACATCCACTCAGATCGGTAACACTTCGGGTGTGTTTCTGACGGGAACCACCGCGACGGCCCCCGGGACACAGCTGCAGTTCTTGTTTACGAAGAGCGGCCGCTACGTGGCCGTCTGCATGAATCGGAACCACTTCCTGTCCGATTGGGAGTTTGGCTTCGTCACCGTGGTTGGGGGCACGATCAACGACCACCAATAACCCGGGACGCGTTCTCCGCGCGTTTCTCGCAGACCCGAGGCGCATTCGGCCGTAGACTGGGCTCGTGGAAAAAGCCAGGAAGGGCGTTCGCTCCTTCGTCGACATCCGGAAAGGGGAGCTCGAGCCCGCGCTCCTCTTCTTCCTCTTCTGGTTCTTCGTCATCGTCGTCTTTCAGGCACTGCGTCCGCTCAAGAAGGGGCTGTTCGTCGAACATCTCGGCGCGCACATGGAGCTGTACGCCAAGCTGGCGAACATCGGCGTGGCGATGCTGGCCGTCGTCGTCTTCACCGCGCTCTACAACCGGTTCGGCAGCCGCCGGCTGATCCCGACCCTGTGCGGCATCTTCGCCGTCGCCCTGCTCGTCTTCGCCGGCGTGCTGAGCGGTGGCGGCGCGCCGGCGGCGCCGGTGAACTGGGCCTTCTATCTCTTCGGAGACGCCTGGTCCACCGTCTGGGTGACGACCTTCTGGGCCTATCTGACCGAGCTCACGCGCACCGAGCAGTCCAAGCGGCTCTACGGTCTGATCGGCGCCGGCGGAGTCATCGGCGGACTGCTGGCGAACTTCACCGTCTGGCAGTACATCGAAAACAGCGGCATCGGGGTGCTGCTTGCGGGCGCCGCGGTGGTGACCGTCGTCATCGCCGCGATCGTCCTGCGCCTCGAGACGATCGCGCGCCGGCCGGGCACGGCCATCCGCCGGCAGGGCGGTGACACCGCAAAGGCCGCCAGTGAGAAGACGGCACCAAAGGGCAACGCGGTGTTCGACGGGGCGCGCCTCGTGGTCGCGTCGAAGTACCTGCTGGCGATCGCGATGATCACCTTCCTTTACGAGATCAACTCGCAGATTCTCGACTACCAGTACTCGAGCGCGGCCGAGACGATTCAAGGAGCGGGAGGCACGCAGGCGTTCTTCGGGCGGGTGGGCACGATTGTCGGCGTCATCAGCGTCGTCACCCAGCTGTTCCTGGTGTCGTTCATCACCCGGACGTTCGGAATCACGACGGCACTCCTCATCCTTCCGGCAGCCATGGCGGCGGCGAGCGGCATTTACTTCGTGACGCCGATGCTGATGACCGCCGCGCTCCTGACGATCTCGGACAACTCGTTCAACTACTCGATCAATCAGACCGCGCGCGAGATGCTCTACGTGCCGACCTCGGACGACGTGAAGTACAAGGCGCGGGCGTTCATCAACATGTTGGTCCAGCGCGTCGGCAAGGGAGCGGCGATCCTGATGGCGCTCGGCTTCGACGCCATGTCGAATCTTCCGATCCGCTTCCTGTCGATCCTGGCGTTCGCGGTCATCGCCATCTGGGTCGGCTTCGGGTTGTACGCGGGCCGCCGCTTCGAGGCGCTGACAGCGGAGGAGACGAGATCATGACCATGGACGCGCCATTTCGCCTGACCGTCAACGGCGTCGCACACACAGTGAACGTGGATCCGGCGACGCCACTGCTGTATGTGTTGAGCGACGATCTCTCGTTGAGAGGCCCCAAGTTCGGATGCGGTCTCGGGCAGTGTGGGGCATGTACGGTCATCATGCGAGGTCGCGCGGTCCGATCCTGCGTCACGCCGATTAGCGCGGCGGGTGACGCGGACATCACGACGCTCGAAGGCCTGGGAACGCTCGACCGTCCGCATCCGATCCAGCGCGCGTTCATCGAGGAGCAGGCCGCGCAATGCGGATTCTGCCTGAACGGCGTCATCCTGACCGCGAAGGCGCTCATCGATCAGCGGCCGAAAGCCACGGACGCCGAGATCCAGCAGGGCATGTCCGGCGTGTTGTGCCGCTGCTTCGCGAACGTGCGGATGATGCGCGCGATCAAGCGCTACCGCGACGAGGTGGCCGGAGGTGCGCGATGACACTCGACTGCCGGATCCCGACGGATCGATCGAGCTGGTCGCGCCGCGATTTCCTGCGATCGTCGGGCGCCCTGGTCGTGAGCTTCGGCGCCGCGTCGATGTTGGAACCGCTGATCCTTGCACAAAGAGGCGCAGCCGCCGGATCGCCGCGCGTCGACCCGCAGCGGCTCAGCTCGTGGATTGCGGTGTCGGCCGACGGCGCAGTCACGCTGTTCACCGGCAAGGTCGAGTTGGGACAGGGGATGCTCACCGCGCAGACTCAGCTCGTTGCCGAGGAGCTGTCGGTTCCAATCGACCGCATTACCGTGATCCAAGGCGACACGGCGATGTCGCCGGATCAAGGCACGACGTCCGGAAGCCAGTCGACGCCGACCAATTTCAACGACCGGAACCTGGCCCTGGCGGCAGCGACTGCCCGCGAGTCGTTGCTCAGACTCGCCGCAGATCGGCTCGGCGTCGCGCCGGACGCGCTGACGATCGCGGCCGGAGTGATTTCAGTCAAGACCGATCCGTCGAAGCGCGCGAGTTATGGCGAGCTGGTCAGTGGCAAGTCCCTCGACCTGCCCCTCGATCCACGCGCGCGACGCAAGAGTCCGGGCGACTGGCGTGTGCTCGGCACGCCGGTCCCGCGCGTCGACATGACAGCGATGGCGACGGGCGGCTTCGAGTTCGTCCACAACGTGCACGTCCCAGGCATGCTGCACGGTGTCGTCGTGCGCCCGCCCGCGGTCGGCGCGTCGCTCCAGGGAGTAGACGAGAGCTCCGTTCGCGGCATGCCCGGCGTCGTTCGGGTCGTCGTCAGGAAAGACTTTCTCGGAGTGGTCGCTGAGAAACCGTGGCAGGCCCGTCAAGCTGCGACGGCACTCAAAGCGACGTGGAGCTCCGGTACAGGACTGGCCGCGCAGTCCGACTTGTATGACGGTCTTCGCAAGCAGCCTTCGCGTGATGGGTACGTTGTCAACTCGAAAGACGTGGATCAAAAGCTGGCGAGCGCGGCGTCGGTGTTGAAGGCGACATATCTGCATCCGTATCAAATGCACGGCTCGATGGGCACGTCCTGCGCGGTCGCCGACGTGCAAGGAACAAGAGCCACGGTCTGGTCGCCGACGCAGTCGCCGTATGCGACGCGGAGCGGCGTGGCGCTGCTCCTCGGCCTGACGCCGGACGACGTCCACGTCGTCTATACCCGCGGATCGGGGTGCTACGGGATCAACGGCGCCGACACCGTGTCGTACGATGCCGCGCTGCTGTCACAGGCCGTCGGCAAACCCGTGCGCGTCCAGCTCTCCAGACGCGACGAGATGGCGTGGGAGAACTACGGCTTCCCGTACGTGATCGACCAGCAAGCCGCCCTCGCCGAGGACGGGACGATCGTCGCCTGGAACTGCGAGTCGTGGTCCGCGTCACGTGGCGGCCGGCCTGGCGCCAACACACCGGGCAATGTGATCACCGGCCTGCTGGCCGGCTTCGCGCCGGCGCCGTTTTCGCCGCGGCCGGCGCAGGAGCCGGGCGCGTTCAACAACGGCAGCAACGCCGCGCCGTCCTACGTCGCGGGTCGCGCCGGCGCGCGAAGCGGCGGCACGGGAACCGTGGCGTCCGAGCGGGTCCTGACCCACTCGGTCCTGTCGCCATTTTTCACGGGGCCGCTGCGGTCGCCGTCACGCCTGCAGAACACGTTCGCACATGAGTCGTTCATGGACGAAGTGGCTGCGCACGTGAAGGCCGATCCGATCGCGTATCGCCTTCGTCATCTGAGCGACCCGAGGCTGAAGGAGGTGCTTACCCAGGCTGCGAAGGCCGCAGGGTGGGACGCGCGTCCGTCACCTCGTTCGAACATCCGCCGGACCGGCGTCGTCACCGGTCGTGGGGCGGCGTGCGTCCTCTATGAAGGCGACAACGGGTACGTGGCGATGGTCGCGGAAGTCGCGGTTGATCAGGCGACGGGCAAGGTGACAGCCAAGCGGTTCTTCGTGGCGCAGGACTGCGGGCCGGTGTCGAACCCCGACGGAATGCGCAACCAGATCGAGGGCGGCGCGCTGCAGGGGCTGAGCCGCGCGCTCGGCGAGGAGGTCACCTGGGACGATCGACAGGTGACCTCGATCGACTGGCGGACGTATCACAGCCTCACGCTGGGCGCCGACGTCCCCGAGATCGAGAGCGTGCTCGTCAACCGGCCGGACGTTCCCGCGGCCGGAGCGGGCGAGACGACCATCACAATCGTCGCGGCGGCAGTTGGCAACGCGATCTTCGACGCCACCGGCGCCCGGCTCCGGCAGATTCCATTCACACCGGAACGGATCAAGTTGGCGCTCGCCGCGCGCCGCTGACGATGACGTCCCGACACCCTCTTGCAGGCATACTCCGGACGGCTCTTCGAGGTGAATGGGCCGTTGCCGTCGTGGACGACATCTCCGATGGCAGCACGCGTCAATTCAAACTGATCCTGACTCCTGCGAATGTCAAAGAGGGCGACTCGCGACCCTTTGTGATCCGCGTCCCGCAAACGGTCATCGACGCCGAACGCCCCGAAACCTGGGCCGCTGACCTGCGGGAAGAGCTCACCTACTGGATTGGTTCCGACGTCATCGCGCGAGGCGAGATCGCCTGGTGGCCGACTCCGCCCTCAGAAGAGAAGTAGCCTACTCTCGGTCGGGACTGGTGACGAGCCAGCACACCTCTGTCTCAATTTGCGACGGATCTGCGTTCCACTCCGGTTCCCAGTGGCCGTAGATCTCCCAGCTCGGTCCCGCGAGCCTGTGACCGTGCGCCTCGCACCATTGCCGCACGGCGTCGTGCGCGGCGCCCAGTCCGGCATACGGGCCGAAGTGCGTCGTTGACGCGATGAGACCCGCGGGCGTCGCGGATTGCACGACGTCGTCCTTGTCGGTGAACGGCCCGAGTAGTTCGACGCCAACCTCGAGTCTGATGGTGCCGTCCCAGTAGACCGCAACGTGGCGGCCACCCTGGACGTGCTGCGCCTTCAGCGCGTTCCACACACGCCCGCAGAACTCGGGGACGAGGCGAGAGAGTTCGGTAGGACGCGCCTGACGCCGAATCACCGCAAGCGACGTACTCGCCCGGTGTTGCAGCCGAACGGCCGGCGATTTCATCGAGATGTTGGCTGGTCGTTCCTGGCGAAGTTACTGCACCTTCGTCCAGGACTGATCGGGATCGTAGACCGACAGGGCCTTGGCCGCGGCGGCGGTGTCAGGTCCAAGATCCTTCTCGTAAAGTACGCCGTCCTGATTGACGATGAAGGTCATGACGCCGGTCGCGTCGTACTGAGCCGGCCACGCGACGAGTGCGAATCCTCCCGACATGTCGCCGCCGGTCACGTAGTTCTTCGCCCCGCCAGTCGCCGCGGCGCCTTGAGACGTCAGGATCTTGAAGTAATAGCCGTGAAATGGCGACGGCTGACCTTCCGAGCCGAGCGTCCGGCCTTCCTCCGCCGCCTGAGCCACGAGGTCTCCGAGCGGGCTGCGCTTCTGACCGTGTCCGGCTTCCCAATACAAGCCGTTCTGCTTCCCGGGACTGCTGCGAAAGGCTGTTGCGTACAACCCTGGGCGCTTTCCATCGTGGCCTTCATGCGCATAGTGGTACTGCGCGGCGACATAGGTCTTGCAGATCTGCAGAACGGCCAACTCGTTCCGCCCGATCCGGCGGGCGATGACTTCTTCCTTGCCGGCGGCGGTGTCGAATCGCCAGCCGTTCGCGTCGTGAACGAGCGGGACCGGGAATGGCCATTCCTCGTTGCCGATGACGAGAACCTTGGTGGCGGCTCCCTGATCGACCAGATGCCACTTCTCGGCAACGGCAACGGTAAACACCTTGCGGTTTCCGCGGGCTGTCGCGGCGTCGGACGACGCGATCAGTTCCTTTCCGTCCGGCCCGAAGATGGCCATCAGATCGTCGAGCTTTTCTGCCTTGACGACGTCAGTCAGCGCCCGGACGGCTTCTTCCGGCGTCGCGAATGTCCGCGGACCTGGCGTCGCTCTCGAGCAAGACGCGGCCGCAAGTCCGAAACTTGCGACGGTGACTGCGATCAGCGTGCGAATCATGCTGCCCTCACCAACCCGCCGTCTCAGCGGCGTCGCCCGCCGCTGCTGCGCGAGCTGCTGCTGCGACTCTGCTGTCCGCGCGAGCTCGCCGCGCGTTCGGATTTTCCGCTCGAATAATTCGAAAAGGCGTCCGAGCTCGTGCCGCTCCGTTGTTTGGTGGCCGCCTGGTTCGCGCTCTTGCCGCGGGACTCCTGGCTCGTTCGGCTCGCGCTGCTGGCCTGCGCCGACGCGGTGCCGGCCTGCGCCGACGTGCTGCGCTGCGACTGCGACTGGGGACGGTTCTCCTGCCGCGACTCCGTCCGCTGGGTGCGCTGCTCCTGCGCCGTGCCGGCCCGCTCCGTACGCTGCTCTGAAACGTTCTCGCGCCGCTCGCCGCGGCCCTCGATCACGTCCTCTCTGTGATCCATCCAGTCATCGCGCGCATCTTCGCGCGCGTCGTAGTAATCGTCCCATGCGTCGTTGTACATGCGGGCGCCGCCATAAAACCCGTAGGGGCCGTAGTAGTAGTCGTTGTCCATGGCCGCGCCAATGGCGATTCCGGCCGTGAACCCGATGAGGCCGGCTGCAACAGCGGCGCCGCTGTTGTCCTCCTGCACGACTACCGTCGTCGTCGCCGGCTGGGTGTAGACGACCGTCGGGTTGTATTGGGGCACGTAGACGACCTGCGGGTTCGCCGGCTCGATCACGATGACCTGCTCGCCGGACGATGTGGTCTGGGTTTGGACTTCTTGCTGGGCGTTTGTCTTCAGCGTGCCCATCTGCTTGGCCTTCGCCCTCAGCCGCTGGATGCTGGCGAACACCGCCGATCGATCCGCGGCGAACGCCTGGCCGATCCGCGTGGTCCTGTCGAGCTGTCCCGCCATCTTCTGAACGACCTCAGGAAAGATGACGAGAGCCACGAGGCTCGGCCCGAATCCAGCTTTCGTGGCGGCATCCTGCAGCTCGGTGCCCTTCAGGGTCTGTTTGGGCAGCCACGCGTTGAGGGCGGACACCATTCCCGGGTCTGCAGCGGCCATCAGCATCTGAGCCAGGAGCGGGTCCGGATACAGGGCGATCGGCGCCAGGAGCTGATCGAGCTCTTCCGGCTTGGGCGCCGGTTTGGCGGCTGTTGTCTTGCTGGTTTGTGCCGCCGATTGATCATGCGCGGCCGAAACGTCTGGTAGCGCCCGGCCGCCGGCGGCGAAAACCACCATCGCGCCGACGCCGACAAGGAGCGTTCTCATGCTGTCAAGCCTCCTCGACGGAGCAGGTCCGTTTGGATCTGCATCGTACTTCATGAAGCACGGTGCGTGCCCTCGAGGGATACCGACGGCCCACGCCGGGAAGCGTCGCAGTTAGAACAAATTGCGGTGTTCCAGCCACCCTCCGGTGGACGACAGACGCCTCCGACTGGCCGGAGTTCCTCTGGATTGCCGGATGCGGGGTGTTACTTCGACACGAGTACTGTGCGTCCAAAGAGGGGTTGGATCGGGCGCGCGTCGCTCGGATAGATCGTGCCGAACGCGTCGGCCTGGCTCTGCGAAATCGACCCCGCTGTCTTCAGCACGAACCACGTCACGTTCTCGGTGCACGGCGGCGTGGTGAGCGATCCGGAAAACGTGTAGTACCTGCGGTCCTGCGGCAGCAGGCCCGTGACGTCGATCTGTACATCGTCGAGCTTCAGTTCCGGTCCCTCATGAGCAGGCAGGTGCTGCCAGACGCTTGCGATCACCGGGTTCGCCGCTCCGGCGTCGAGCAGGACAGCGACGACGGCGAGGGCGCCCTCGCGGGTCGCGTGCACGAGATGCGCGACCATTTCGAACCGCTTGCCGTCGATTCGCTCTTCGCTGGGGTGGTGGAAATGAAACTGCGTCAGCTGGTACCGCTTGGCACCAACGGTGATGAAGCTGCCGGGCGCGTAGTTGACCTGAATCGTGTGGCCGTTATCGACGATGTGGAGCGGCGTGCGCTGATAGGCGAACTGAATCGGCGGGAGATCCGCTGGCTTGGGATTCCGGATGTCGATCGGTGATTGATGATGGCCCAGCTGGCAAGTCCTGAAGGTCTTGTCGAGCTCGCCCCAATGATCGGGGCCGTCGCTGCCTGCATAGCTCCAGTGAGGTCCGGGGTGCTCCTGAGCGGAAGGCGCGCCAACCACCAACGCCACTGATGCGAGCACACCGCAGACGAGCGTGCAACATCGAAAGGTGAGAATCGTCATGGGTCATGCTCCTGGTTTTCCACCTTGCACCACCGTACCATGTTCATGATCATTCCCACGAGGCCGGATTCTGGCGGAAATATCGGCTGAGAAACCGGTAGAGTCTGCGATGCCTCTCCCTCAGCTCAATCGGCTTCTGAAAGAAGGCTTCGACGGCGCACGGGAAGAACTCCGCAGGCTGTAACGCATACGGGTCGATCATCGACTCACCGCCGGCGAGAGCGTCCAGTTCGTGTGGCAGAAGGGTCTCCCACAACTGAATCTGCGCGGGCGGCAGGCCGACTGGAACGTCGATTCGTCGCCCTCTGTCGAATGTCAGCAGGTGCGCGAACTCGTGCAGCCCGACATGAAACGAATCGTCGTCATAAGCGAAGCTGTGCTTGAGCGAGGGGACCGACAGGATGACCGTGCCCCAGACATGAGCGAGCCCCGCCAGCTCAGGCCGTCCGAGCGCGTAGTCGCGATCGAAGTCATCGGGGTACAACAGCACCTCGGACACTTCGCTCCATTTGTAGCCTGGCCACCCGACGCTCAGCGTCACCGCGGACGCGGCCACGAGAAGGCGCAGAGAATCATCGATTTCCGTTTCGACGCCGGTGATGCGTTGCTTGGCAATGAATCGCTGGACGTCCCGTTCGAACGGGGTCCGCAACCGGCCAGGCAGTCGCCGATAATGAGCCGACTGATTCCAGAGAAAGGATCCCCACTCAGCCGGGAACGGATCCGGTAGACGGACAGGCGAGCGCCGAAACCAATTGAGGATGCGTCTCATGAGGAGCGGATCGACATGCGAATATCACATCTCGCGATCCTGACGTACGCGCTGATTGGAATCGAATCGTCGCATCAGAATGAGGCACCATGCTGCTCGGCCTGAAACACCACGAGCTGTTTCGTGCCGCTGGAGCGCTCAGCGCGCCGTACCTGATTTCACGACAGTCCCCGAACATGGACATGACGTCCCGCGAGCAGCAGACGTTTGGCCAACCCGGATCGCCAGAGCGCCTGGAACGTGATCCGGTCTCCGTGTTGGCCGCCATCCCGATCGAGTCGGTGCCGCGGTTGTATCTGGCGAGCGGCAACCAGGACATCTTCGTCGTCGACAATCGGCGCTTCGTCGAGCGCCTGACCGAGGGAAAGATTCCGTACGAGTATCGCGAGATATCACCCCGTGGACATTCGTGGGATCTGTGGAACGGCCAGCTCCTGAGCTTCATCGATCTGCTGGCCGGGACGTGGAATCAGCCGGCGCGTGATCGATAAGCGCCCCCGCCACTCCGCGACAAACGCGCGAGCCTCCGCGTCGGTGGGGAAGAGATAGCACCCGAGATTGTCGAAACGCGCTGCTGATCCGTTCTGCGGCGTACCGCGGCCTTCGGCCTGGTTGAGCTGGAAGCTGACGCGTGCCGCTCCATTCGGAACAGGGAAGACGCCGGATATCGTCATCCAACTGTTCGGGGTTGACGAGGCCGCTCGCATGCCCTGTAGGTAGGCGAGAATTCGGCTGTCGTCGGCAAGTGAGAGGGTGCCGTAGAGGTACGCTTGTCCCGTAATGCTTCCGTCGATGACCCGTTCGTTCGAGCCAGCTCCAATCATG
>JBLNGH010000212.1:0-3663 GCA_050264575.1 Acidobacteriota bacterium
CAGCCGAATTTCAATCTGTTCATGACGGCGCCCGTGCCGCCGACACACGTCTGGATCGTGTCAGCGTCCGGAGGCGACGCGAAGCGCCTGACCTCCGGCGAGTGGACGCTGCCGGTGACCCGGCCGCCGGGCGCGCCGTCGTCGATGATCACGTTCACGCCGGACGGCACGGCGATCGTCTTCGCGCGGAATGGCGTCGCGGCAGGCGGAGGGGGCGGGCCGGGCGTCACTGGTGCCGGTCTCTACTCCGTGCCGATCGCCGGCGGCGAGCCCACGCCGCTGAAGCTCAACGGCACCTTCCCGCTGTACTCACCATCGGGCGACGTGATTGCGTTTCTCAACAACGGCGCGACGGTCGCGCCGGCGTCGGGCGGACAGCTTCGCAACCTGACCCAGGCAATCGATCGCGGCATCGCCCGCGCAGTCTGGATGCCCGACGGCAAATCGCTCATCGTCGGCGGCAACGACACCGAGCGCGTGTCGATTTGGCAGCAGCCGCTCGACTCGGGCGACGGCCCGGCGAAGAAGCTCGACACCGGCGGCGTGAGCCCCAACTCGGCGTACTTCGTCGACATGGCGGTGAGCAAGACCGGCGCGATTGCGTTCACGGGCACGACGCCGACGCGTCCGTCGGAGCTCTATTACATGACGTCGCCGACGACGGCGCCGCGGCGAATCACCGACGTGAATGCCGAGATTGCGGCGCTGCCGCTCGCCAAATCAGAAATGATCACCTACACCTTCGAGAACTACGAGCAGAACGGCGTGCTGACGTATCCGCCGGACTTCGATCCCGCAAAGAAATATCCGCTCGTGCTCCTGATTCACGGCGGCCCTCGCGGGGCCTCGATGATGACCTTCAGCGCCGGCGCGCAGTTGATGGCGGCGAAGGGCTGGCTCGTCTTTCAGCCGAACTATCGCGGCAGCGACAACCTGGGCCGCGTGTTTCAATCTGCCATTAGCGGTGACGCCGGCGCCGGGCCCGGGCGCGACGTGATCGCCGGTATCGACAAGGTCAAGGCCAAGGGCATCGTCGATGACACGAAGATGGCCGTGTCCGGATGGTCGTACGGCGGCTACATGACCACGTGGATGCTCGGGAACTACCCCGACCTGTGGAAAGCGGGTGTGGCGGGCGCGGCCGTGACCGATCGGCTCGACCAGCAGAGCTTCAGCGACGGCGCCGGCGGCCGCGGCGGCGGCAACACGTCCCCGTGGGTCAATCCGGAAGCGATGGCGCGTGAGCGCGAGCAGTCGCCCATCACGTACGCCGGCAAGATCAAAGCGCCGACGCTGATTCTGGCCAACACCGGCGACTACCGCGTGCCCATCACGCAGTCGTACAAGCTGTTTCACGCGCTTCGCGCCGCCGGCGTGACGTCTCGATTCGTCGCGTATCCGATCAACGCGCACAACGCGAGCGACCCGGTGCGTCAGCGTGACGTCCAGGAGCGATGGATCGGCTGGCTCGAACGGTATCTGAACGACACGACGACGCCGGGAGGGAAGTAAGGCGCGGAGGCGCGGAGGCGCGGAGACAAGGCTTCGAGCCTCCAGCCGCAAGCCTCACGCCGATCATTTCTTCACTGGCGGCGGTGGCGGCGGATTGTTCGAATTCCAGATATCCCGGATGTAGAGCCACGCGCCGTTCGTCTTCCGATGGACTGACAGGTACTTGCCGTTGTCCACCGTCGTGCCTTTCGCGTCGACGACGGAGAACGTCCCGCTCATCCACGCAAGATCGCCGCTGATGCCGATGCCGGTGACGCTGCCATTCTTGAGCATCAGGCCGGCGGCTCTCGTGTTGGCCCTGTCAGCGGTGAGAAACGTCTTGATGGCGGCGCGGCCGGTCGAGGGCGGCGCTTGCGGCGGCATCAGGGTTCCGTCTTCGGCGTACTGCGCGGCGACGGCCTCGGCATTGCCATTGTTGTAGTCGTCGAACCAGCGGGCCAGGTCCGCGCGCATCTTCGCTTCCTCGGCCGCCGTGTCCTGCGGCGCCCGAGCCGGCGAGGCCGCCGGCGCTTGTGTGCACGCGCCCAATGCGCCGATCGCGAGAATCAGCCAGAGTCTGGGGACCATCGTGTGCCTCCTGAGAGGGCCGGATTGTATTCCAACACGTCTCCTCCAGTGGTGCGCAATCTCGTCATCACGAGCCGTGCGAAATGCCTCACCACGAAAGGCACGAAGGCAATCGATCAAGGACGTGAGGTCGCATCAGCTTCAGAGCCAAGCTCACATGAAGGACATGAAGGACCTGAAGAAGAGCTTCATGGATGGTCTTTTTTCTCGTTCAATCAACTCGTTTCTTCATGTCCTTCATGTCCTTCATGATCTTCATGTCTAAGGCTTGATGCCGAATCAGTGAACCGGTCTTTGGTGAGGGCTCATTTTCAGCTCTTCCAGTAATTCCTTCGTGATCTCCGTGTCCTTCGTGGTTCACGCTCTTGGCACTGACGCTCACGTGTCGCTATGATCGAAATAGCAGCTTCTGATGTTCATCCACTTCGAAGATCGCCTCTCGGATTCGCCGTTGGTCGAGCGCGTCTGGCGGTGCCGCAGCGAGCGGGCGGGGACGTTCCTGTCGGTCGCCGCAAATCATCTGGAAATCGTCATCACGCGGCATCGCGGCCGGATGTTCGCCACGCTCCGGGGACCCGAGACGAAAGTCAGTCAGGCCGATTGTCCGGCTGACGGCGAGTGGCTCGCGATCCGATTCAAGGCCGGCACGTTCCTGCCGCATCATCCCGCGAGCACGCTGCTCGATCGACAGGACGAGATTCTGTCAGCGGCATCCAACAGGCGGTTCCTGCTCGATGGTGACGCGTGGGAGTTCTTCGACTTCGAAAATGCCGAGACGTTCGTGGCGCGGCTGGCGCGGCGCGGCGTGATTCGGCGCGACGATGCCGTCGACGCGTCGATGCAGGGTGAACGCCGCGCGTTGTCGCGGCGATCGACGCAGCGTCATTTCCTGCACGCGACCGGCATGACCCACAGCATGTTTCGTCAAATCGAGCGCGCCCGGCATGCGACGAACCTCTTGAGGCAGGGCGTCTCGATTCTCGACAGCGTGTATGAGGCCGGGTACTTCGATCAAGCGCACCTGACGCGTTCCCTGACGCACTTCATCGGGCAGACGCCCGGCAGAATCCTTCGCGCCGAGCGTCAGTTGTCGTTTCTATACAAAACAACGCCATCGGCCGCCGCCTATGATGCCCGGCATGACGACCAACTCGAAGAGACGCTGGACGGGGCTCGTGCTCAGCACGCTCGCCATCCTGTTCCTGCTGTTTGACGCCGTAATCAAGGTCCTGAAACTGCCCATCGCGGTCGAGAGCACCGTGCAGCTCGGCTATCCGGAGCGCGTGATCGCCGGGATCGGAATTGTCGAGCTCGTCTGTCTGGCGCTTTATGCGTTTCCGCGTACGTCGCTGCTCGGATCGATCCTCCTGACCGGTCATCTCGGCGGCGCCATCGCCACCCAGGTTCGCGTCGGGAATCCGCTGTTCAGTCACATCCTGTTTCCGATCTACGTCGCGGCCCTTCTCTGGGGAGGGCTGTGGCTTCGCGACGAGCGTCTGCGGGCGTTGATTCCGTTCCGGCAGCCAGCCTGAGGTGTGACGTTTCGGCGCGCCTGTAATGAGCCAGCCGACTTCCTTCATGCAT
>JBLNGH010000213.1:0-2867 GCA_050264575.1 Acidobacteriota bacterium
AACAACTCGGCCACTGCCACGTTGACGCCACAGCCGGGCGGGGCCGGCGCTGATCTCGCCCTGACAAAGACCGTCAGCAGCGCGACGCCCACCGTCGGGAGCAACGTCACGTTCACGATCACGCTGACGAACAACGGGCCGGTGACGGCGACAACGGTGGCAGTGACCGATTTTCTGCCCGCGGGGCTGACGTTCGTCTCGGCGACGCCAAGTCAGGGTACCTACGCCTCCGCAACCGGGGTGTGGACGGTGGGGACTCTCGCGAGTGGCGTGTCACAAACGCTGGCGATTGTCGCGACGGTGATAGGCGCCAGTGCGATGACGAACATCGCGACTGTGACGGCCAGCGGCCAGACCGACCCCAACGTCGGTAACAACACGGCCACCGTTGCGGTGACGCCGCTCGCCCCGGTTCCCACGGTGCCGACCGTAGTCCTCATCCTTCTCATGGGGACACTCACGGTATTAGCCGTTCGATCGCTGCGCACGCGGCGAGGCGCCGCCCGCGCATGAACTGAGAGGGCCCGCCCGCAGAGGGTCTCACCACAAGGCCAGCCGCAGCCGTTCCCGCGCCGCCCAAGTCTGAACCAGCCGAAGCGGTTTCCCCGTCGCTCGGCGGTTCCGCATCCCTCGCGCCTGCACGATCGTCCGTCTTCCGGGATCGACTTGAACGGTGAGAATCGATCGGACCTTCAGATCACGCCGCCGTCGCAGCGACCAGATGCGCCAGGCGCCACGCCAGCAACTGTAGCTGTAGCTGGCGACACAGTGCTGCAACGCAACGCCCTCAGCCCGAAGCTGTGCGCTCGTCGTGAGCTCCCGCATTTCCCAGAACACCGGCGGCGATTCTGGATCGTCTGGTGCAATTTCGAGGACCATCGGGCGGAACGGCGAAGGCGTCCAGCTCAGGCCGCCGGACCCGAGCCCCAGGGACCGATGCCACTGTTCCATCAGCCGCAGTACCGACTGGAACGTGCGGCCCTTCATCGAGAACTGTGGCTGCGGTGGATCCCGCATGACGATGCCCGCGCCGGTGTCGACAGCTACCCGCTCGTGACGAATCGCGTGCAGGAAATCGATGATCGGCCCGACCTGCGCAGGATCGATTGACGCGCCGTTGGCGATGAGAAACAGCCACACCGTCCGCCAGAAGTCACCGTGATCGAACGCGACCGCCGGTGCCGTGGCGAGCACGGCGTCCGCCAGGGCCGGCTCGGCACCAAGGGCGAGGAGCTCGGCGCGTCGCATCGCGTATTCGATACCGAAGTGATCCCGCGAGCTCAGAAAGATGTGCTCCATTCTGCTCGTCATGCACATCGGCAGCGACAGCGATCGAAAACGCGCGCCGCCGGCGTGGGCCATGAACCATCGCCGTTTCGACGAGGCGTAGGGATCGGTCGCGCACCACGCTGAACTGAGAAAGGCAGAGACCGGATAGGTGCTCACGAGATGCTGCGCCAGCGAATTGACGGTACCGCGCCACGACGCCGAGCTTCCCGGCCAGCTTTCGGCCGTCCTGAGATGACGGTGCCAATGACACGCCAGATTCGCCAGCGCTTCGATGCCAGGATGGCACCCGTCGTCCTCTGGCGCATGTAACAGCCGAGGCGCCTTGAGGCGCACGACACGAAGCAATTCACTGAATGCCGCGCGCGCGCACGGATCGCCTGCCAGGCGAGCAAATGCCTGGCTGATCGCGCGGTCGGTTCGCAGTTTGAGACGGCGAACGGAATGTTCGGCCGAAGACACGACGTCCTCCCTTGTTTCCAGTACCTGGTTGTGCAGATGGACCACGTCCCGCCGGACGCAGCCTGCTTCCGCAACGAACCAGGGACTAGAGAAGGGAGAACGTCATCGTGACTTCATCTTGAAACGCGACGATCTGGCTCGTCAAGGCTCAGTTCCGTAATCTACGCGGCGCGGCCGCGCATCTCGCGAGCCAACATCCACCTTCGATAGAGATCGGACACTGCCGCCGGCCAGTCCGCGTACTTGAAGGCAAACCCAGCCTCGAGCAGCCGGCCGGGAACGACCCGGCGGCTCTTCAGGACCAGCTCCGTTTCCGTCTGCATCAACACCGCGCCGACTTTCAGCATCCACGTCGGCGACGCCAGGCCGACCGGAATCCCGGACGCCTCTCGCAGTGCCCGCATGAATTCCCGATAGGGAAGCGGGTGAGGGGAGGAGATGTTGACCGGCCCCTCAATCTCCTCGTGATCGATCAGCCACTCTGTCGCGCGAACGAAATCCTCGAAGTGAATCCACGACACGAACTGCCGACCGTCGCCGGCGGCGCCGCCCAGACCCCGCCTGACGAGCATCACGAACGTCTCGAAGAGACCGCCGCGATCCGGACCCATCACCATCGCAGACCGAAGCGCCACTTTCCGTGTGCGCGGCGTGATCGCCTCGTCGAATGCGCGCTCCCAGGCCGTCGCCACGTCGATGCTGAACTTCCAGCTTGGCGGGGCGTCTGATTCATCGCCGCCGATTAGGCCGGTCGCCTCGTCGTTCGCCGCGTCATAGCGATGCGCGTAGATCGTCGCCGTGCTCGCCTGGAGCCAGACGCGCGGAGGTCGAGCGGCGCGGCCAATCGCAGCGCCGATCAGTCGCGTCGGCACCACGCGCGACTCGACGATCTCGCGCCGGTGCGCCTCCGTAGATCGGCAGTTGACGCTGCGACCTGTGAGGTTGATCACGACATCGCTGCCGTTCACTTCCCGGACCCACGGTCCGGCGGTGAGGCCGTCCCAGGCAACGACGTGCCACGGTTGCGGCAGCGGGCGCCGGCTGAGCACGACGACGTCGTGGGCTGCCGCATGCAGCGCTCGCGCGAGAATGGTCCCGACCTGTCCTGATCCGCCTGG
>JBLNGH010000214.1:0-10260 GCA_050264575.1 Acidobacteriota bacterium
ACGTTCCCCGTCATGTCGTCGCCGCGCATCCTTGGGCAAAGCCCCTGTGAAGTGCACGTAGCCAAGTCTCGGCTCGTTTCGCGAGCCTCACTCGCACCGCTCGTTCGCTCCTGATCAATAATCGCCACCCACCCTACCTCACCATGAATACCAGAGCATCCTTGCCGAGGACACTCGCGCTGTCGCTCACCCTGATGGGCGCCACATTGAGCGCCGGACAGGGCGGACGCGGTGCTCCTCCCAGGCCAGAAGGCCCGTGCGACATCTACGCCGCCGCCGGCAATCCGTGCGTGGCCGCGCACAGCACCACGCGCGCGTTGTATGCCGGCTACAACGGTCCGCTCTACCAGCTCCTCCGTCAGTCGGACGGCAAGACCGTGGACATCGGTGTCGTCCGTCCGACTGCTGCGCCGATCCCTGATGGAGGCGGCTACGCCAACGCGGCTGCGCAGGATGCGTTCTGCGCCAACACGTACTGCTGGATCATCACGATCTACGACCAGTCCGGGAAGCACAACGACCTGGCGCAGGCGCCGCGCGGCGGATTCAGCGGACCGGCGATGGGCGGCTTCAACAACGTGCCGCTTGCCGACATGGCCCCGGTGACGCTGATGGGTCACAAGGTGTACGGCGTCTTCATCGTGCCGGGCATGGGGCTTCGCGACGATGATCCCGTGGGCACGGCCGTCGACGATCAAGCCGAGGGCCAGTACTGGGTCATCAACGGCCTGCACTTCAACTCCGGCTGTTGCTTCGACTACGGCAACGCCGAGATCGACAGCCGCGACGACGGCAACGGCACGATGGAAACGACGTACTACGGCAACGCCACCGGCTGGTATCACGGTCCGCCGCCGGGACCGTGGATCATGACCGATCAGGAAAACAATCTCGTTGGATGCGTGAATCCAGGCAGTCCGTCGAAACTCTGCGCGGACCTTCCCAGCATCACCTGGCGATTCGTCACGGCTACCGCCGATGGCGAGCCGCATCACTGGAGGTCGATGGGCGGCGATGCGCAAAAGGGCGACTTGAAGGTGATGTTCGACGGCCCGCGCGTCAACGCCACCTACGACCCGATGCGCAAGCAGGGCGCGATTCTCCTCGGGAACGGCGGCGACAACAGCAACGGATCGCAGGGCACCTTCTACGAAGGCGCCATGACGGCGCCGGGTACATTCCCGACGCAGGAAACAAATCAGAAAGTGCAGGCCAATGTCGTCGCGGCGCGGTACGACCTGCCGCGAGTTAGTGTGACTCCCGCGAATGCCGCGGCCACGCCGCCTGGCCTGCAGACGTTCGCACCGGGCTCTTCGCAGGACACCACGGTGACCTTCACGAATACGACGGGCGCGCCGGTGAGTGGCGTCGAGCTGAGCATCGTGGCGCCCAAGGGTTGGACGTCTGCAATCCCCGGTACAACCAGGGAGACTGCGACGATTGCCGAGCCAGTCGCGCCAGGCGTGACCGTAAGCGCGACCTTCAAGGTCACCTCAGGCCTGACCTCGTTCAATGGCGATCTGGTCGGTCAGGCGCGCTGGTCAGGACCAGTCGGGGCGAAGCACGCCGAGACCGCAGTCGAAAAGGTTCGCAACGTCAGTCCCATCACCATCAACGAGTTTCGCGTCAGTGGGGGAGCCGCGGCCAACACGACGAACTCGTTCATCGAGCTGTACAACCCAAGCGGCAGCGCCGTCGACGTCTCCAACTGGACGCTGACCACGCACGCGACGCAGCAGGCCATCTTCTCGACGGTGACGATTCCTGCCGGAAGGAAACTCGGCGCGCGCGGCTTCTACCTGCTCGGCCTTTCCAATTCAGGGCTCGCGGTGCCGGCGCGCAAGGGAGATACCACCATCCACGTTCGAAACACGACCGGCATGACGGCCGGTGACACGATTGAAGTTGGCACCGGCGCTGCGAGTGAAACGTGCAGGATCGCCAGCATCGGCACGCCGGCCGCCGGCAACACGACGCTGTGGCAGCCGCTTCCCGATGGTCCAGTGATTACGATTCCCGTTGGCTCGACCAATGTGCCCGTGACGAATGTAACAGGCTTCGAAGTCGGTCAGAAGGTCGGCATCGGCTACGGCGCCACGTATCCCACGGTCTCGAGGGCAATTGAACGATACGAAGTCGTCACCGTTACCGCTCTCGGGAAGCCGGGCACGCAGGCGTGGCTGTCCGCGGAGGCAAAGGCCGGTGACACCAACATCAAGGTGTCATCGGTCGCGAACATCTCAGTCGGCGACAAGATCAGATTGGACATTGACAGCGTCGGACATGGGATCGAAACCGTCACGGTGATCCGTGTCGGCACTCAATCTGTTCGCAACACCTTCAACGGTCCGCTGCGAGACGCGGAACTTGGCACCGGCCTCGACCTGGCCGCGCCGCTCAAGTTCAACCACGCCGCCAATCTTCCCTTCAGTAATCGTGGGACGGGCATTACGTTCACGCCTGCGACGAGGTTCCCGCATTCGAGCAACGAGCCCGTTCAGCCGCTCGGCACAGGCATCACGCTCGACCGACCGCTGACCAACGACCACGCGATCGACGCCGTGGTGCGTGACGCGTCGGTCACGACGGCCGGCTACCAGGGGACGCCGGCGCCGAATCAGTGGTTCGGAGGACCAGCGCTCGCGAACGCGGGCAGCATCGTCCTCCGCGATGCGGCCGGCCTCGTCGTCGACAGTCTCAACTATGGCGGCATCGTCGATCCGTGGGCTGCCGAGGGGTATCACGGCATTTCCGGCGCGGGGCAAAGTGGATGTCGCGTGACCGCACCCGGGACCGGCCGAGGCGGTGGGCCTGGGGCGCCGGCGGCCAATCTGCCCGATCGAAGCGCGGGTCGTTTCCCCGACGGCCGCGATACCGACAGCAACTGCAACGATTTCCTTCTGCAAGCCGCGACAACCTTGCCCGTCGACTCGGCCGCCGGCGCGACCAACATCAAAGTGGCCAGCGTGACCGATTTCAGCGCCGGGCAGACGATCCTGCTTGACGCGGGCGCGAATCAGGAAGCCGCGACGATTGCCACGGTGGGCACGGCTGGCGGAACAACGATCGGCACGGCAACGGCCGTGGGCGCGACCGTGATCCCGGTATCCAGTGCTGTCGGCTTCAGCGCCGGTCAGGCGATCACCATCGACAGTGCCGCGACTGCCGAGACCGCGGTGGTCCTTTCCACGGCGGGCGGCGGCAGAGGTGGCACGCCCATCACGATCACGGTTTCTGCACCGCTCCGATTCGCGCACGCGGTTGGTGCGCAGGTAGCGGGTACGGGCATGACGCTGACGGCGCCGTTAACGAGGGCGCATGCGGCTGGCGCACGTGTCATCTCTGCGGAGCCGACGCCAGGCGCGCCCAATCAGTACTCGAGAAAGCCGGGAACATGAACGGCACAGGGGCGATCCGCGGACTCCTGCCTATTCCGCTCTCAACGCGGCGATCGGATCCACTCTCAACATGCGCCGGGCCGGGATGACGCAGGCGAGCAGGCACACGCCGAGCGGCAGGGACAGGATTGGTCCGACAACGCGACCGAGGTGGTTATTGGCGGCTAAGGCGTGCTTTCAGTGCGGCGCGGAAATTCGGACAGGTAGATAACTCGCGATGTGGGCAAGTGAGCGCGTGTTCAATCAGCGCCTTCGCGCGTTTCGCGTGGGCAATAGAAGCCTCGAGCTCGAGAAGCTTGGCCTCCATCAAGCGCGTCCATGAGGGGTGTCGCCGACTTCCAGCCGCGACAAACGTCCGGATCTCCGCAAGGGTGAAACCGGCGTCCTGGCAGAGTCGAATCAGCGCTATCTGCTCGGCACTCGCGGAGCCGTAGTACCTGCGGCCATTGACCCGGCCATCTGGCGCCAAGAGTCCAACTCGCTCGTAGTACCGCAGCGCCGACGTCGCCAGACCCGTTTGTCGACCCAATTCGCCGATTCCAAGAAAGCCGGTCCGCTTCGTCATCATCACCTCTTGACTTGAAGTGCACTTCAACATCGATGATGGACGTGTGAGGCGGAACAATCAAGTCGAGGAGGCCGTCAACGGCGCAGAGGCGGTGACCAGGCCGAATCCGCCGGCGCTGACTTCTGCGACCGGGCACAGGTGGAAGCGACTGCCATTGCTAATGGTCGTGATCGTTGGCCTGTGGCTCGTCGCGTGGGCGACCGGTGTAACGGGGCGATTCACGTCCGAGAGCATCCGCAGGTTACTGGCGCAGCGAGGTCTCTGGGGCGTCGCCGCCTTCGCAGCATTTTTTGCCGCTGGACAGTTGCTTCGCGTTCCCAGCCCCGTATTCGTTGCAGCAGCGGTAGCCGTCTACGGCAGGAACCTTGGCACCGTTGTGGCTCTACTCGGAGCGCTGGTGTCGGCGACCCTGAGTTTCACGGTCGTGCGCGCGTTCGCGGGCCAAGCGCTTGCCGAGGTGCAGCGTCCCGTTGTCAGGCATCTACTGAGCAGGATCGACAGTCGCCCGGTGGTAACCGTCGCGCTGTTGCGGTTGCTCTTCCAGACGGCGCCACCTCTGAACTACGCGCTAGCGATGACCGCCGTTCGGTGGCGCGATCATCTGGTTGGGTCCTTGCTGGGCCTTCCCGTGCCTGTGACTGGAATGGCCTTCTTCTTCGACTGGATTGTGCGCCGCACCGTTTGACTGGCCGCGTGACACGCAATCCCATGTACCTCGCGGGCGTGCTCCTGGTTTCTGGCGTCGCCCTGTTACTCGGCAGCGTGATGCCGCTTCTCATCGCAGTGGGCTTCTCGATTAGGGGCGTCGGCAGTACGCTTCTGAGCCAGAAAATGCTGAGCGCTCTCACGATTCTCCGTTGTATTGCGTTGCTGGCCTTCGCCGTTCCCATGCTGATACGGCGCACCGTCGATCATCGGACGGCAGGCAATGCGTCAGGCGGGCGCCTCGGGAGCCGCCTGCCCTTTCTGGCAAACGTCGGAGCGTGGAGCCTGTTCGCCGGTCTCCTGATCGTCCGTTCGGAGGAGACAGCAGGGCTGACCGCGCTGTATCTTGCGGCGACGGGAGCTGTCGTCGCTGCAGGAGGCTCCGCCGTCATCCAGTGGTCTCGAGCGAATCTTGGCGAAGCTTGGAGCTTCATTCCGACCGCCGCAGCACAGTCAGGGCTCGTGAGCACGGGGCCGTACCGGCTGGTTCGTCATCCCATCTATCTTGGACTGTCTCTGGTTGCTCTCGGACAAGCCATTGCATTCAGCAGCCGACCGGCGTTCCTCGTCGTCCTGGTCGCGGTCATTCCGACTTTGCTATGGCGGGCTCGCGTAGAGGAAGCCATGCTGACGACTGTTTTCGGGGATCGCTATCTTCACTACAAGACGCGGACCCGGATGATCGTTCCGTACGTGTTCTAGCCGGTTCGATTGTCGAGACCGAAGCCAGCAGCCACCGGGCGCACAGAACCCCGGCCCGGACCAGGCGCAGATCTCGCTCGTAAGGTCTCTCAGACACTTGCTCAGTTCTCCCCGTCAGTCATTCGGTCCTGCCCTGTCCAGCTGACGGAGACGGTCGGGATCGGCCAGAACGTTGATCTGGCTCCTCTGAAGAGCGCTTAGCCAAGGTGTCACTCCGTTCGCGATGCCGCAATGGATGTTCGGGCTTAGGCCGATAGAGCGGTAAGGGATGGAAGTTCTGCGTCGAGAAGTCGGTTGTAGCCAACCTCGCCAATACGGAGGTTCTATGCACCGTGTCGTGTTTGCCGCCGTGGCTGTGTCGCTTGCCTGCGTTGGCGACGCCGTTGCGCAAGGGCAGCCTGCGTCACCGCCGATTGCGCCCGATCAGCAATACCTGATCATCGATGTCGTCAACACCGGCACGCTGCAACGCGAACTGGCCGCAGCCGGGGGACAAGGCTTCGAGATCATTGCCTCCTCGAATCTCTGCGTGCTGCTCAAGCGTACCCAGTCAGGTCCGCGAACGTACCAAGTGGTTGCGGCGACGCGCGACAGCACGCTGGTGCGGGAGCTCAACCAGGCGGGGGCTCGCGGATTTCAGCTCGCTCGTGCCGGCTTGATGACGTGGGGTGACGAGTGGATAGCCATTCTCGAGCAGCGGACTGAAGGTGTGAAGTTCGTCTATGAAGCAATCAAGGCCGACGACAACGTGAATCGGGCACTTGACTCGGCCCGTCAAAGGAGTGCGCGCGTTGTGGGCGTCCTCGGCAAGCGGTTGAACCCGAACAGCTTCTCAGCCATGTCTTTCAAGAATCCCACGCCGATTGTCATCGTCGAGCAAGGAGGATCGCCGCTGTCGGAAGAGGAAGTCCGAGAACGCGACTACCGCGCGGTGTCGACCACCAAGACGTCCACGTTGGAGAAGGAAGTCATCCAGGCAGCCTCCGAAGGATTTCGCATCATCGGCTGGGGATACATGACCGTTGTGTTGGAACGAACGAGTGGCGAGACGCGTCCAGCCGACTTCAGGGTGATCGCGACCACAAGGCTCGCGACCGCGCAGCAAGAACTGCGTCAGGCTGGTGAGGAAGGATATCGACTGGTCGCCACACCGGACGCCGCCAACGAGACGATCTGCGTCATGCAACGGATGCCTGGCAACTCGGAGCGTTACAACTATCTGGTTGCCTCCCTTTCCGAGAAGGAGGCCGACGAGCGCATGCGTTCGGCATTGAACGATCACTACAGGCTCGCGGCGCTCATTCTGGGCCGCATCGGCGTGTTCGAGAAACCCGCGACCCGCTGAGGGTTTTCGATTCTCGAGCGGCCAGCGGCGAACGCGAGCACCACACGGTCCGGGCGATCTGTCCGCTGACGAGTGCGAGCCGCGCCCGCGATGACGCTGCCTGCGAGACGCACTTCAAAGGCAGAACGAATTTGGGAACTGTGAGAAAGGCAGGTTCTTTCTAAAATCCGCGGAAGATCCCGTCCGCGTCCGCCGATTCAGCGAAGTCTTCGGGATCCATGTTGCCGAGCGAGAGGTTGTTCTCGATGCCCGGGATCGCCGCTGGAATGGCCCGGAATTCCACGCGCTCGTCCTCGAAGACAAAGGCGATGAGCACGGGATGCTCCGGATGCGTCATCGTCACGTGGTCGGCAAAGAACGCGAATGTCTGCTGCTCGTAATACCCCCGCGTCCTCAAATCATCTGGAGTCAGACCAGCCAAGTCGGGATCGTCGACGAATGTTACCGACGCACGGAACACGGCGTCCGGGCGTCGAATTCGGTCGCAGACTGCCGACCAGGCCTCCTGGTTAGAGAAATCGGTACGGAGAACCAGTGGAGCGTCCGAGACGGGGAGCGGCTTCACGGGGACGGAGGATTGTGCCACAGCTTTCCACGGGGGGCGGAAGTCGATGCTTGCCGGCCGCGGGCACAGTTATATATCATTCACACATATGGCATCGGAAGTATCAGGAAGGCGTTCCATCGACGCGCGCGCAGCCGGTGAAGACGAAACGCTGAAAAAGGGCACGGCAGAGCTGCTGGTATTGGCGCAGCTCGAAGATCACGCCAGCCACGGCTACGAGATCGCGCACCAAATCACCCGCCGCTCGAACGGCGCCGTTTCGTTCCACGCGGCATCGCTCTATCCCGTCCTGTATCGGCTGGAGCGTCGCGGCCTGATCGCCGGGCGGTGGGTGGAGAAGGCCGGTCAGCGCCGCCGGCGGTACTACTCGCTCACTGCAGCCGGCCGGAAGATGCTCACGGAGCGGCGCAAGACCTGGCGCGCATTCATGCAGGCCGTGCAGGCCGCCGCGGGACTCGACTATGCGTGATTTCAAAGCATACGTCCGGCAGCACCTCGCTTCACTCGCGCTGCCCAGAGCGCGCGAGAACAAGATCATCGAGGAACTGGCGGCACAGATCGAGGAGTCTTACGACGCGCTCACCGCGCAGGGTGTCTCCGAGGATGATGCCTGGCGCGAGGTTCAGCGACACATCCCGGACTGGAACTCGTTCCGCGACGACCTTCTCGACAGCGAACCTGTCATCGTCAAGCTCGCGCAGCCGGATCGCGGGCCGCTCGCCGGCGAGATGAAGCGAGGCGTGATGTCGCGCGTCGGCGCTCTGCTCAGCGCGGGCCTCGTTTGGGATCTGCGCTCGAGCGTCAGGCTGCTTCTGAAGAGCCGGGGCTTCGCGGCGACGACGATCCTGACGCTTGCCGTCTGTCTGGGCGCCAACGTGGCCGTCTTCACGGTCGTGCACTCAGTGCTGTTGCGGCCGCTGCCGGTACCCGACTCGCATCGCATCGTCGGACTCGGCGACGTATATCCGACGGTCACGCCCAACGACATTCTCGCCAACACGGTACCGGCGTACCTCGATCGCCTGAAGACGGTCACGGCCCTCGAGGAGCAGGCGCTGTTCACGATGTGGTTCGATACGCTCCGGATCGGGGGCAGTGCTGAAGAGTTGCGCGGCATGCGCGCGACGCCGTCGCTCTTTCGCGTGCTGAAGGTCAACGCGGCACTGGGCAGGACGTTCATCGACGCCGAGGGCGAGGTCGGCGCCGACAAGAAGATCATTCTGAGTCACGGGCTCTGGCAGCGGCTCTTCGGCGACGACGCATCGGCCATCGGCCGCGATCTGAAACTCGGCTGGACCGGGCAACCCTACACGATCGTCGGCGTCATGCCGCGCGGGTTCTCGTTCTTCGAGGTCGGCGACGCCGGCCACGCACGCGGCCCGGGCGATGCGATCGATTTCTGGATCCCGCTGGCCTTCAACGATGCGCAGAAGTCCGATGCGGCGCGAACCCGGTACGGCTACTACCACATCGGTCGGCTCCGGCCCGACGCGACGGTCGAGCAGGTCAAAGCGCAGGTGGACGCGCTCAATGCCGCGAACTTCAAGCGATTTCCCGAGCTCGGCCTGGCCGAGCTCCACATGTACACGGCGGTCACGCCGCTTCAGGAGGCGCTCACGCGCGGCGTCAGCCGCATTCTCTATTTGCTGTGGGGCGGCGTCGCGTTCGTCCTGTTGATTGGCGCCCTCAACATTGCCAACCTCGCGCTCGCGCGCGCGAGTACGCGGACGCGGGAACTGGCGACGCGGCTGGCGCTCGGCGCCGGCAGGCTCCGAATCACACGGCAGCTGGTGATTGAAGGCGTGCTCCTCGCCGGCATCGGAGGCGTCGCGAGCCTGGGCGTAGCCTCCTGGATGTTGCGCATGCTCGCGTCGAGCGGGATGGCAAGCCTGCCGAACGCCGCGTCGATTCAGATGGACGGGGTCGGCCTCGCCTTCACGCTGGGGATGTCGATCCTCGTCGGCGTGCTGATTGGCCTCGTGCCTGCGACGTGGATCAGCCGGGTGGATCTGAATCAGGTACTCACCGACGGCAGCCGCGGCGGCACGGCCGGGCGCGCCACGCAGTTCTTCCGTCGCGGCCTCGTCGTCGCGCAAGTCGCGTCTTCGGTGGTGCTGCTGATGGGCGCCGGTCTTCTATTGATGAGTTTCCGCAATCTGCTCGCCGTCGATGCCGGCTTCAACGCCGAGCGGGTTACGACGGCGACGATCTTCCCGCCGCCGTCGCGTTACAAGGACAATGCCGCGGTGGTGGAGGTATCGAACCGCATTCTCGAATCCGTTCGCGCGCTGCCCGGCGTTCAAGCCGCGGGCATCACCTCGAACATTGCGCTCAGTGGTGCGACAAGTCCCATGGGGGTTTCCTCGACAGACCGGCCGCCACAACCGGGCGAAGCCCTCGTCGTTCCCTCCGTCGCCACCGTCTCGTCCGGGTATTTCGAAGCCATGGGCACGCCGCTCGTTCGCGGGCGGTTTTTTGCGGAAAGCGATCGGGAGAGCAGTCTTCGTGTTGCCATCGTGGACGAGCGGCTCGCCGCGCGGTTCTGGCCGGCTGAGAATCCGATCGGGAAGCGCATACAGCCTGGCGGTGAGGATCCTTACACGGTAGTCGGGGTGGTTCGCGAAACGCGATTCGAGGATCTGACAGGGCAGTCAGACGCCATCGGCGCTGCGTACTTCCCGCCCGCTCAGGCGCCTCCACTGGGCCGGCTGCGCTGGATCGCAGTCAAGTCCACCAACGAATCTGGCGATGTGACTCGAGCGATTCGATCAGCGTTGATCGCCATCGATCCTGAATTGCCGCTGTCGGATGTGCAGACAATGACCGAACGAACGGAGCGGTCGCTGGTGGCGCAGCGGCTCGCGATGGGACTCGCCAGCCTGTATGGCATTGTCGCGCTCTTCCTTTCGGTGCTCGGACTTTACGGCGTGCTCGCGTACGTCGTGGCGCGGAAGACGCGCGAGATCGGCATCCGGAT
>JBLNGH010000215.1:0-12107 GCA_050264575.1 Acidobacteriota bacterium
GTGATGCGCGCGTTCGAGGCGATGACCTGCGGCATCTTGTCGCCGAACTGCACGGTCAGCTTCGCGTGCTCGTCCCGGAGCGTCGCGAGGTTGGTCTTCAGCGTCTGGATCGCTTCGTTCCCGACGATGGCCGGCAGCGAGTCGATGGGCTTGTTCGCAGTCTGGAGCGCCTGGAATTGCTGGTACACGGCCTGTTTGCCGACCAGCTCGAAACGGGCGTCGACGACCTGCTGTTGGAGCGCCGTCAGCTTCTGCAGGACGATGTTCTGCTTGTCGTCGACGGCGGACGCGTTGTTCGTTTCCTTGTATTCCTGAAGCTTGTGCTCGCTCGCGTCTACCTTCGCGCGCTGTTCACGAAGCTGGTCGCTCAACCAGCTGTTCGCTTCCTTCGACGCGTTCAATCTCGACTCGAGCGTATAGACCTTGTACTGGTTGGCGACCTCATTGGCGGCCCAGGCGGCGTACTCGGCATCAGGCGATTTGTATTTGATCTCGACGAGGCTCGACGCGCGGATGGGTGAGATGGTCAGCCCGGCTTGGAACTCATTGACCTTCGATGACTGCAGCAACGCGGCCTCAGCCTGGGCCGTCGTGGGCGCCGGCTTCTCCCTGGGCTCGTTCGAGGACGTGAACCGCGAAATCCCTGCCCGCGCCGCGCCGATGAGCGCGCCCACGCTGAACGAAAACCTCGGAGAAGGCGGAACGGCCTCCGGCCTGAAGCGCAGCTCGCGCGCGTCGACGACCCGCGCCGCAAGCGCACGGCTCTGGAGAATCTTGTGCTGCGTCGGAAGGAACCCATCGTCGTACCACGCGTCCCGCTCCTGGAGCACCGTGTTGATCGACGTCGCTCGGCGGGCGCTCTTCTCGATCATGAGCTGCGCGGTCGCCTGGTAGATCGGCACCGTCCGTACGCTGTCGACGGCACCCGAGAGAAACACCAAAAGGAAACCGGGAATGGCGACCCAGCGCCGCTTGTAGAACACGCGGAGGTAGTGAGTCGGATGAAACGACTGCGCGGACGAGCGGCGGGCTTGTGCCGATTTGGTCATTGTGACGGTCCTACATGATCCGCCGCGCGACGATGATGGTGTCGCCGGGTTGTACGATGTCTTCGAGCTTGACGTTCTTGATCTCTTCGGGCTCGGTCTTGCCGGGCGTCCTGCGCAGGATCTTGAGCCCGCGATGGGTGCCCTTCTCGGTCACGTCGCCCGCGAGCGCCAGCGCCTGCCGCACCGTCATCCCCGGCATGGCGGCATACGCGCCCGGCGATCGCACCTGTCCGGTAATCGTGACGAGCTGCCCCTTCGAGATACGGATGTGATCACCATCCCTGAGGGCGATGTTGCTGTCAGGGTCGCCCTTCTCGATGCCGCGCAGGCTCAGCGAGATGACCTCGGTCTCGGCCGCCGTCTGGCCGTCGCGCGGGGGCGCGACACGGACCACGAGCACCTCGTCGCCGGCGTCGGCCGTCGTCATGCCGGCCTTCACGAGGGCGTCGAACACGCGCAGCTCGCCGGCGAACTTCAGCTCGCCGGGCGCCTTGACCGCGCCGGTGATTGAGATTCTCTTGCTCTCGATCGGCTCGAACTCGACGCGAACCTGCGGATTGCGGACCCAATCGCCGTCGAGCCGCTTCCGGATGTCGGCCTCGAGCTCGGACGCCGTGAACCCGGCCGCCTTCAGGCGTCCGAGGAACGGATAGGCGATCATGCCGTCGGCGTCGACCGGGAACTTGCCCGAGAAATCCGGTACGCCGAGGACCGTAATGGTCAGGTAGTCCCGCGGAACAATCTTCGGGCTGGGTTGCTGGGCCGCCGCTCCCGCCGTGGACGCGGCCAGGAGACACGTCAGCACTCCCGCGCGCCAGAAGTTAGTAGCCATACGTGAACGATCCTCCGACCTTGAATCCCTCGTACTCTCGGAACGCGGTCTCTGAACGGCGCTGGTTGTAATCGACGTCGAAACCCACGCGGATGTATTCACCCAGACGGCGGCCGACGCCCGCGCCAAATGTGGTGAACCGATCGCGCTGCCGGGCGAGGGGCTCGCCCCTGCCGTCGACCAGCACGCCCTGGTATGACAAACGCGCGCCGCCGGCACGTCCGACGACGTCCCAGGCGTAGCCGAGCGCCTGTTTGACGTCGACATTCGCGCTCGTGATGACGAAGTACGGCGAGTCCACCTGCAGCGAGTAGTCGAGATTGCGGTCGACTTTGACGCCGAACCTCGTCGACTCGCGCATCACGTAGCCGACATCGACGGCGGCCACAACCCCTGAGAAGTCAGGAACGATCGGGCTCTTGGCGTCGAACCGGCGATAGCCGACGGAGGCCTTGCCCGAGATGAGCGCCGACGGCTTGAGTTCGAGCCCGGGGAGAATCGTGACGCTGTCGCTGTCGCGAGTGCGCGAGAACTCGAAGGTGTCGTACGACACGCCGGTCTTGACGACGAACGTCGTCAACGGCGTCAGATCGATGCGGAACGCGAGGCCGCCTTCCGTCACCTCGCGATTGAGGGCGGCCCGCACGAGCGCGTCACCGGGTTCCTCGTCGCCGAAATCGATCTGTTCGCGACGCACGTCCACGTCGATGCGGCTGCGTCCGCCGAGGTCCACGCGCGTACCGGCTGCCGCATTGACGCGGTTCTGCCGGACCCGCTGATCGATCTCGAGGTTGGGACGCTGCCGGGTGCTGATCACGCCACCGGCCAGGTACGGCGTCGCGGCTGCCATGTCGAACTCGAGCTTGCCCGTCTGGCTGGTATTGAGCGATCGCTGCCCGGCGGATTCCTGGAAGTAGGTCCACTCGACGAGCGTCTGCGTGCTGAGCCGCGCGCGTCCAATCCGCAGCCACGTGTCGACGCCGGGCCCGAACGTCACCGTGAAGTCCTTCGTCGGCCGCTCTGCGGCGTTGAACACGTTGGTATCCACGCCGAGATTCCGGATGGAGAATCGCGGACTCAGTGCCAGCGGGCCCAGATGCATTTGAGCGTTCTCCGCCGGATCGCCTGCGGACTGCGCCCGGGCCGCCGATGGCAACAGTCCGATTGACAGGAAGACCGTCAGAGCCGCACCAGGCACGGCCCGCTTCAGATGCCGATTGACAAGAGACACGTCAGTTGACTGCCCCAAGCCGGCGCCTGCCCGCGCCGGCTCGGGAGAAGAATGTGTAGTGGTGGACGAAGACGTGGAGGTTGGCCGGTTGACTTATTTGCTCGCGCTGCGCGTGCCGATGGCGACTGCCGAAGCGGCGCCCGCCGCGGCGGCAAGCAGCCACGCGGCTGCCGGTTTCTTTCCACACTCGATGTTCACGTCGGTCTTCGACGTATGCGCGGCCGAGAGCTCGAACGGACCCTCGGTGCAGACGATCTTGTTCTGTTTCTGATTGAGCAACTCGACCAGCATCTTCTGGTTCAGCTCGACCTTGTCGAAGTTGAACTGCCCTTGGCCGCTGAGCGGCTGGGTCGCGACGACCTGACCGGTCTGCGGATTGCGGAGCTGGACTGAATAGTCGTCGTACGGCTTCTTCGCCTCGTCGGTAGCCTTGCCGCCAAGAACGCCGGAGGCCTGTTGGGCCAAAGTGAGCGGTGCCATACCCACCGCAATGAAGAGCGCAAGCATGATTGCCACGATCCGTCGGGTGATCATCTCCCTACCCTCTCATGAGACCGAGACCGAATACCACGAAAGTTAGATGACGGATTGTCGGCGAACACATCAGGAAGAGTCAAGTCAGCCCAGAAGCAGAATGTATCGAAAACAGGCCTGAAAAGTGGCAAAAATGATACAGCCCCTATTTGCGCGGTGTCAGAAGGGATCTCGCAACATTGAGTTGTCTCACTTTCCGGTAGAGGTTCGTGCGCTGGATTCCCAGCGCCTTCGCCGCCTCCCCGACCCTTCCGTGGTGCCGCATGAGGACGGCGCTGATGCAGTCCCGCTCGAACCGGGCTTTCGCGTCGCGCAGGGTCAGGCCCGGGTCAATCCTGGCGGCCAGGCCATCGAGGCTGGCGTGTTCCAGCAGGTCCTCGAGCTGCACGACGGGCTTCCTCGTTCCGCGGACCAGAGTCCCGACCACCTGCTGCAACTCACGGGCGTTGTCATGCCACGGGAGCGCGGAGAGCAGTACCAAGGCCGTCCGGCTGAAGCTCTTTTGCGGAACGCTATGGTTCTCGCAGGCGCGCCGCAGGAAGTGCGCGGCCAGTGCCGGGATGTCCTCGCGCCGCCGCCGCAGTGGCGGCATCTCGATCAGGTTTTGCGTCAACCGCTCGTAGAGGTCCCGGCGCAGACGTCCATCCACGACAGCCGTGTCGACTTCCGGATCGAGGATGGCGATCGCGCGGACGTCGATCTCGGCGAGCGCGCGCTTCTCGGCGACCATCGCCTCGCGATCGCGGAGGAGCCGCGCGAGACGACTCTGGACCCGAGCCGGCGCCTCGACCAGATGCAGGAGCAGCAGCGTGCCGCCGTTGGCCTGCACCAGGGCGCTCGTGCGACTGACGCGATCGGTCAGCGGCGGCTTGGCGTCGTGTTGCCGGCGGTCGGCGGTGACGCCGAACAGCCGGCGCTCGAGGTCCTGCGGCGATTCATCCGCACAATCCACGACAACGAAGGGCGTCTCGCCAGCGTCATCAGCGCACCGGTGAATGGTCCGTGCCATCAGCTCGCGGCCGGTGCCTGGCTCCCCCGAGATGAGCACGCCGCCGCGATTCCCGGCCGCACGGTGGACGAGCTCGACGATCGATCGCATCGCGGCCGATTGCGCGAACAAGGGCTCGACCCCGGGCACGAAGGCGCCGGGCGCGTCGACCCCAGCGCGATCGCGCGCGTTGGCGGCGATGACGACCACGTCCCGCTCGTCGAACGGCCACGGCAGCAGATCGACGGCGCCGGCATCCAGCGCCTCGCCTGCCGCCAATGGGTTGGCCGGATCGATGATCGCCGCAAGCGGCAGCTGGGGATGTTTCGCGCGCAACACGCGGATGGACCCCAGCGCCGTGCGATCGTCGACGAGATCGGCGACGCAAAGCGTGAATCGCCGGCTCGCCAGGAGCTGGAGCGCTTCGCTGAGGTCCGAGGCTGCCGTCACGTCGAGCCCGCCACGCGCCAGGCGGTCGCGCACGGCTGACCGATCGCGCGACGAAGCCTCGAGGTACAGGATCGCCGCGTTGTCGGTGATCTTGTCGGCAGCCGCTGCCTCAGCCGTCCGGCCCGCCATGAGCTCTGACGCCATCAGCGCCCGTCGCCCCCCTTCTTCGGCGGCGGCACGACGTCAAATCTGCCGTCGCCGTCGGAATCCTGTTCGACGTGATCGAACGCGCCGTCGGCTCGATACACCAACCGGCGGCTGGCGAACCCTTTCCCGTCGAGATCGAGCTCGACGCGCGCCAGCTGACCCTCCGCATAGGTCTCCCACTTGTCGATCCGGCCGTCGAAGTCCGTGTCTTCTTCGGTGTGGCTGATGACGCCGTTCTCATAGAACTCGCGGCGCGTGATCTTGCCGTTGAACTGTGTGGCGACCTCTACGCGCTCGAGAACGGACTCCTGCAACCCGGCGACGCTCCCCGTCCTGGAGCCAGGCACGTAGTATTCCCACCGATCGGGCCGTTCATCCGCGTTGAGATCGATTTCGATGTACTTCACCCGTACGCCTTCCATGTGCGCGCGCGTGTCGATCTTGCCGTCACCGTTCTTGTCCGAGCGCAGTTCCTCGAGCCGGCCGGTCTGTTTGTTGTAGACGGGCGTCGCGCGGTCGCCCTCGCGCTGGTCCGGCTCCTGCCGGCATCCAGCACTCGCGATAGCCGCGATCGTGACCGCGATGAAAATGTGTCGTGATCTCACGAGCTTGAGAGCTGACTGACCGCCGACATGAGATCGCCCGGCCGGCACAGCTTCGCCCCGTCACTTACAGGGGATTGGTTACCGCTGTCGTGAAAAACGTGCGGGCCGCGTTGTTCCGCAGCCTGTCAGTACGGCCGAATGTCCGCGGCGTCGACTTCGACGCTCACCCCGCGTCCGATCAAATCCACGCTCAGAATCAGCCTCGTGTGCGGACCTTTGCGCACGAGCCGTCCGATCACACCGCGCAACGGCCCCCATTGCACTTCGACCATCATGCCTTCGTGAATCAACGGACACGGGTCGTAGCGCAGTTCACTTGCAACGAGGGTTCTGAGACTTTCGATCTCGACGTTGGGAATCGGCGCCGGTTGCCCTTCGAAACACACGAGGCTCACGACGCCGGAGCACTTCAACACCGACAACGACTCGGACGGATCGATGCGCGTGAAGCAGTAGCCAGGAAACAGAGGCCAGTCGATCCGCTTCTTCCGATCCTTCCACCGGCTCCAGCGGGTGATCGTCGGAAGAAACGCTTCGATCTCCTTGTCCTCGAGCTGGCTCACGACGGCGGCCTCGTGTCTGGACCGCGTCCAGACCGCGAACCACGCGGCGTCTGTATCAACTCCAGCGCGGAGAGGTGGCCGCTCGGCCTCGCTGCCAAGGGGGGAGTGCGGTGGCGGGTGCACCAGCGTGGCGCGCAACGACATCCGGACCTCTCTAAAATCAATATCGACTCCTGCCGCAATTCCTTCAGCCCGCAGCACTTGGCGGACCAACGGACAGGCGCGGCGGATGCGCGGCCCCGGCCGGCTCCGCCGTTCGACTCCACAAAAGGGGGGCAAGCGGCGTACCAGGGGTCAGCCGTATCGGAATCGATACGGCCCGCGGCCGTGCGAAGTGGCGTAAGTGATTTTTCCGTGGCCACTTGGATACGCCCGTCACCGTCAGGGTGGAGTCCAGCCCCGACGCCCCGGACAAATTCGAATCTCGCAGTTCTGCGTCGTGGGCCGACGCTTGTGTAAACGGCCGGCGCGGCGGATTACTCCGAATCCTGAGGGGCCGGACCCAGGCGGCGGGCGTACAGGAAGGACGCGAGAAAGATGACGACGATCAGCCCGAGAGAGATCGGCTTCGGAATCTCCCAGCCGATCCAGTGCATCTGGTGCGCGTATTCGACGAGCAGCTTCACGCCGACCCACCCGATGATCACGAAGGCGCCGTCGACGAGCGCCGGATACTTCTTGATGAGATCGATCAGCCGGCCTGCGACGATGCGCATCGCGATGATGCCGAGAATACCGCCGGCCAGGACGACCCAGATCTTCGGTGACATCGCGACGGCAACCAGGATGGAATCGATCGAAAACGCGAGATTGACGAGCTCGACGCGGACGACCGTCGCCCAGAACGCGGACAGTCCGAACGCGGGCTTGGCGGCAGGCGGCGCGGTCGGCTTGCCTTCGAGCCGGCGGGTCATGAAATGGACGCGCGTGAGATGCAGGAGATAGGCCCCGCCAAGCAGCTTGACCCACGCGACTTGAATCAGATACGTCGCCAGGAGCGTCGCGAGAATGCGAAACGCGAACGCGCCCACCAGCCCGTACCGCAGCGCCTTGTGGTGCTCCCGCCGGGGCAGCCCCAGCACCATGATCGCCATGACGAGCGCGTTGTCGGCGCTGAGCAGCCCTTCGAGAATGATGAGCAGTCCGACTGTGAAGAGATCGCTCGGTTGGACGTCGAAAGGCACTGGATCGAAGGACCCTCAGTATCGGCCGAAAGAGGGGCTTCTGTCACGGAAGGGTGCCGCGCTGGCGGTAAGATGCGAAGAGCAGGCTGCTGAAAAGGCTGCGGGTTTCTCCGGCCTGCCAGGTGCGTCTGGATGGATTTCAAGGATTACTATGCGTCGCTCGGCGTCGCCAAGACCGCGACCGATGCGGAAATCAAGCGAGCCTATCGAAAGCTCGCGCGACAGTACCACCCTGATCTCAACCCCGGCGACAAGACCGCCGAGGCGAAGTTCAAGGAAATCAACGAAGCCAACGAGGTCCTGAGCGATCCCGACAAGCGCCGGAAGTACGACGAGCTCGGCGCCAATTGGCGCATGTACGAGCAGGCACAGCGCGACGGCGGCGGTCAACCCGGTGCGCCGGGCTGGTCGGCGCACTTCGGCGGCGGACAAGGCGGCGCGACCTATCGCACGATGACGCCGGAAGAGATGCAGGAGCTGTTCGGGACGGACGATCCGTTCTCGGACTTCTTCCACACGTTTTTCGGCGGCTCGACGTTTGGCGGTGCCGCGCAGGGTCAGGCCGGACGCGCCCGCGCGGCGCGGCCCCGTCGCGGCCACGATCTCGAATCGACGGTCGATCTCACGCTCGAAGAGGCGTTCACGGGAACCTCGCGCCGTCTCGTCATGGAACGCGACGGCAAGGAGCGGACGGTCGACGTCCGCATTCCCGCGGGCGTGAAGGACGGCGCCCGCGTTCGCGTCGCGGGCGAGGGCGCGCCGGGCGGCGCTGGCGGCGGCGCCGGCGACTTGTTTCTCACGGTGCGCCTGCGGCCGCATCCGAAGTTCGAGCGTCGCGGACAGGATCTCTACACGCGTGTATCGGTGCCGGTAACGACGGCGGTGCTCGGCGGCGAGGTGAGCGTGCCGACACTGACCGGCTCCACGCTCCGCCTCAAGGTCCCTGAACTCACGGCCAACGGCCGCGTGTTCCGGCTCCGCGGACACGGCATGCCGACGGTGGGACGCCCCGACGAGCGCGGCGATCTCTATGCCACGATCGACGTGCAGCTCCCGTCGAGCCTGTCGCCTGAAGAGCGAAAGCACTACGAGGCGCTGAAAGCCGGATCGTGACCGGGTCGTGAGACCCGGCGACTCGAGGAACCGACATGAATCTCAATCGCTACACGGAAAAAGCGCAGGAAGCCATTCTCGCGGCGCAACAGCTCGCCGATCGCTCCGGGCACCCCGAGGTCGTTCCCGAGCATCTGCTCCTGGCCTTGATCGCGCAGCGTGACGGCATCGTTCCGGCGCTCCTGGGCAAGATGGGCATCGACGAGTCGGTGCTCGGCCCGGCCGTCCAAGGGCTTGTCGACAAGCTGCCCAAGGTGCAGGGCGGCTCGCAGCCGGGACTTTCCTCCCGCCTTCGGAACGTGCTCAACGCCGCTGAGGAGGAAGCCGGGCGGCTGAAGGACGAGTTCACCAGCACCGAGCATCTCTTCCTGGCGATCGCCGCCGAAACGGGGCGCGCGCCGGCCGCGGACCTGCTGAAGAAGCGCGGCGTGACGCGCGACAGCATCTTCCAGGCGCTGACGAGCGTGCGCGGATCGCAGCGCGTCACCGATCAGACTCCCGAGGGCAAGTATCAGGCACTCGAACGCTACGGACGCGACCTCACCGACGTGGCGCGGAAAGGCAAGCTCGACCCGGTGATCGGCCGTGACGATGAGATCCGCCGCGTCATCCAGGTGCTGGCGCGCCGGACCAAGAACAACCCGGTGCTCATCGGCGAGCCGGGCGTCGGCAAGACCGCCATCGTCGAGGGGCTGGCGCAGCGCATCGTCCGCGGCGACATCCCGGAAGGGCTCCGCAACAAGCGCATCATCGCGCTCGATATGGGCGCGCTCGTCGCGGGCGCGAAGTATCGCGGCGAGTTCGAGGAGCGGCTGAAGGCCGTCTTGAAAGAGATCAGCGACGCGCAGGGACAGATCGTGCTGTTCATCGACGAGCTGCACACCGTCGTCGGCGCGGGGGCGGCCGAAGGCGCCATCGACGCGTCGAACCTCCTCAAGCCGATGCTGGCGCGCGGCGAACTGCACACCATCGGCGCCACGACGCTCGACGAATACCGCAAGCACATCGAGAAGGACGCCGCGCTCGAGCGCCGGTTTCAGCCGGTGCTCGTCGGGGAGCCGACGGTCGAGGACACCATCAGCATTCTTCGAGGGCTCCGGGAACGCTACGAGATCCATCACGGCGTCAAGTTCAAGGACTCGGCGCTCGTTGCGGCGGCGGTGCTCTCCAACCGGTACATCTCCGATCGATTTCTGCCCGACAAGGCGATCGACCTCATCGACGAGGCGGCCTCGCGGCTGCGCATGGAAATCGATTCCATGCCGGCGGAGCTCGACGAAATCGAACGCCGCATCATGCAGCTCGAGATCGAGCGCGAGGCGCTGCGCAAGGAATCCGACGCCGCGTCGCGGGACCGGCTCGCGAAGCTGGAAAAAGAGCTGGCGGGGCTCAAAGAACAGCGCACGCGCCTGGCCGCGCAGTGGCAGCAGGAGAAGGACGCGATTCAGAGCGTCCGGGCCATGAAGGAGGAGCTGGAGCAACTGCGGCTCGAGGCCGAGCGCGCGCAGCGCGCCGGCGACTTCGGGAAGGCGTCAGAGCTGCAGTACGGCCGCATTCCCGCGCTCGAGCGAAAGATTGCCGAGCACGAACAGGCGGTCGCCAAACCGACGGCCGGGCCGCGGATGCTCAAGGAAGAGGTCGACGAGGAGGACATCGCCGAGGTCGTCTCGCGCTGGACGCACATCCCGGTGTCGCGCCTGATGGAAGGCGAAATGCAGAAGCTCGTCCGCATGGAAGAGCGGCTGCACAAGCGCGTCGTCGGACAGGACGAGGCCGTCACCGCCGTCGCCAACGCGATTCGTCGCGCGCGCGCCGGACTTCAGGATCCGAACCGGCCGCTTGGCAGCTTCATCTTCCTGGGCCCGACGGGCGTCGGCAAGACCGAGCTGGCCCGCGCGCTGGCCGAGTTCCTCTTCGACGACGAGCACGCGCTCATTCGCATCGCCATGTCGGAGTACCAGGAAAAGCACACCGTCTCACGGCTCATCGGCGCGCCGCCGGGCTACGTCGGCTACGAAGAGGCGGGACAGCTCACCGAAGCCGTGCGCAGACGTCCTTACGCGGTCGTGCTTTTCGACGAAATCGAGAAGGCGCATCCGGAAGTGCTGAACGTCATGCTGCAGCTCCTCGACGACGGGCGGTTGACCGACGGCAAGGGCCGGACGGTCGACTTCAAGAACACGGTCGTGATCATGACGTCGAACGTCGGCAGCCACTTCATCGCCGAGCGGGCGGCCCGGGGCACGCCGGACCTCGACGAAGGGACGCGCCGCCAGCTGATGGACGCGCTGCGGGCGCAGTTCAAACCGGAATTCCTGAATCGCGTCGACGAAGTGATCTTCTTCCACGCGCTCGGGCGCGAGCACATCCGGCACATCATCGATATCCAGCTCGCCACACTCCTGAAGCGCCTCGAGGACCGCAAGATCCGGATCCAGCTCACGGATAAAGCGCGGGACTTGGTCATCGAAGAGGGATACGATCCGGTGTACGGCGCGCGTCCGCTCAAGCGGACCATTCAGCGGCGGGTGCTCGACCCGTTGGCATTGGGCGTGCTACAGGGAGACTTCCGGGAAGGCGACCTGATCAGGGTTGACGCCGAGAAAGGCGCGCTCAAGTTGCTGCGGGAAGCGCCCGCGCCTGTCGCGTGATGCCGCTGATGCGCACAGATTCGTAATTTGTCTGACATGACTCCGACCCCGAATCCAGCCGGACGCCCGCCGCGACGCGCGACGTTCCGTCGCCCCTTCTCCCCGATGTGGTTCGGGTTGAGCCTGTTTGCGCTGCTGCTCCTCGCCAACCTCGTTGCCTCGGTTCTGAAGCAGGGCGAGACCATCGACTACTCCCAGTTCAAGACGCTCCTCGCGCAGGACCGCATCGTCGAGGCCGACGTCGCGAAAGAAGCGGTCACCGGCACGTACCTGAGTGGCGACAACCGGGAAGTCAAGTTCCAGACGAATCGCGTGGACGATCCGAAGCTTGCCGAGGATCTGCAGGCGCACAAAGTGAAGTTCCGCGGCGAGCCCGACAATCGCTGGGTCACCGAGCTGCTCAGCTGGGTGGTGCCGTTCCTGCTGATTCTCGCCCTCTGGATCTTCTTCATCCGGCGGATGGGCGGCGCCGAGGGCGGCATCATGTCGTTCGCCCGCAGCCGCGCGAAGATCTACGCGGAAGACGACGTCAAGGTCGCGTTCGTGGACGTGGCAGGTGTGGATGAGGCGGAAGAGGAGCTGCGCGAAATCGTCGAGTTCCTGCAGAACCCCCGCAAGTACACGACGCTCGGCGGCCGTATCCCGAAAGGCGTGCTCCTCGTCGGCCCGCCGGGCACCGGCAAGACGCTGCTCGCGCGGGCCATCGCCGGCGAGGCCAACGTGCCGTTCTTCACGATCTCGGGCTCCGAGTTTGTCGAGA
>JBLNGH010000216.1:0-3201 GCA_050264575.1 Acidobacteriota bacterium
CGCGTGAGGTAGCCCGAGTCGGCCGTCTTCAGCGCCGTGTCGGCCAGACCCTTGCGGGCGCCGTGCGTCGAGATGAAGTACTGCAGCACGGTGAGCCCTTCACGGAAGTTCGACGTGATCGGCGTCTCGATGATTTCGCCCGAGGGCTTCGCCATCAGCCCGCGCATCCCGGCGAGCTGCCGGATCTGCTGCTTGCTGCCGCGCGCGCCCGAGTCGGCCATGATGTAGACCGGGTTGAAGCTCCGGCCAGACTTGTCGAGCCCCTCCATCTCGCCGAACATCTCGTCGGCGATTTTCTCGGTGACCTCCGACCAGATCGCGATGACCTTGTTGTAGCGCTCGCCGTTGGTGATCGCGCCGTCCTGGTACTGCCCTTCGACCTTGATGACCTCGTCGCGGGCCTGCTGCACGAACTCGACCTTCTTCTCCGGGATGATCAGGTCGTCGATGCCGATGGAGAGGCCCGACCGCGTCGCGTAGGTGAAGCCCAGGTGCTTGAGGCTGTCGAGCATGTCGACGGTGCGCTCGAGCCCGTGCCGCAGGTAGCAGTACCGCACCGCCTGCTGCAGGCCCTTCTTCTTCAGCAGGCCATTGAGATACGGCATCTCCTTCGGCAGCGCGTTGTTGAAGATGACGCGGCCGACCGTCGTGTTGATAATCCGGTTCTCGACGTGCTGTTCCTCGGCCTCGCCGACGTCCTGCGAATCGCGCGACGTCGTGAGATCGATGAGCCGGCCCGTGTACCGCAGCCGGATCGGCGACAGCGTCTCCACCTCGCCGGCGTCGAGCGCGAGCAGCACGTCGTCAATCGACGCGAACGCCCGCCCTTCGCCCTTGGCGCCCGTCTTCGACTTCGTCAGGTAGTAGCAGCCGAGCACGATGTCCTGCGAGGGAATCGCGATCGGCTGGCCCGACGCCGGCGAGAGGATGTTGTTCGACGACATCATCAGCACGGACGCTTCGATTTGCGCCTCGGGGGACAGCGGAATGTGCACCGCCATCTGGTCGCCGTCGAAGTCCGCGTTGAACGCCGTGCAGACCAGCGGGTGGATCCGGATCGCCTTGCCCTCGACCAGCACCGGCTCGAACGCCTGGATGCCGAGGCGATGCAGCGTCGGCGCGCGGTTCAGCAGCACCGGGTGCTCGCGGATCACTTCCTCGAGGATGTCCCACACCTCGCCGCGCTGCTGCTCGACCATCTCCTTGGCCTGCTTGATCGTCGAGACCAGCCCGCGCTCTTCGAGCTTGTTGTAGATGAACGGCTTGAACAGCTCGAGCGCCATCTTCTTCGGCAATCCGCACTGATGCAGCTTCAGCTCGGGTCCGACGACGATGACGGAACGGCCGGAGTAGTCGACGCGCTTGCCGAGCAGGTTCTGGCGGAACCGGCCCTGCTTGCCCTTGAGCGTGTCGGACAGCGACTTCAGCGGACGGTTGTTCGCGCCGCGGAGCACGCGGCCGCGCCGGCCGTTGTCGAAGAGCGCGTCCACCGCTTCCTGGAGCATGCGCTTCTCGTTGCGGATGATGACGTCCGGCGCCTTGAGCTCGATGAGCTTCTTCAACCGGTTGTTGCGGTTGATGACGCGGCGGTAGAGATCGTTCAGATCCGACGTCGCGAAGCGGCCGCCGTCGAGCGGGACGAGCGGACGCAGCTCCGGCGGAATGACCGGCACGACGTCGAGGATCATCCACTCCGGCTTGTTGTTGGAGCGGCGGAACGCGTCGACGACCTTCAGCCGCTTGGCGAACTTGAGCTTCTTCTGCGCCGACGTCTCGTTGCGCATCTTCTCGCGCAGCTCTTCGGCGAGCCGCTCGACGTGCACGCGCCGCAGCATTTCCTTGATCGCCTCGGCGCCCATCTGCGCCTTGAACCGCACACCCCAGCGCTCACGCTCCTGGCGGTACTGCTCCTCGGTGAGCAGCTGCTTTTCCTTCAGGTCCGAGTCGCCCGGATCGATCACGACGTACGCCTCGAAGTACAGAATTCGTTCGAGATCGCGCAGCGACAGATCGAGCAGGTGGCCGATGCGGCTCGGCAGCCCCTTGAAGAACCACACGTGGCTCACCGGCGTCGCCAGGGCGATGTGGCCCAGGCGTTCGCGGCGGACCTTCGCCTGCGTGACCTCGACGCCGCACTTGTCGCAGATCACGCCGCGGTGCTTCATGCGCTTGTACTTGCCGCAGAGGCACTCCCAGTCGGTGACGGGTCCGAAGATCTTCGCGCAGAAGAGCCCGTCACGCTCCGGCTTGAACGTCCGGTAGTTGATCGTCTCCGGCTTGGTCACTTCGCCGTGCGACCACTGCAGAATCCGCTCGGGAGACGCGAGGCTGATGCGGATCGCGTCGAAGTCGGCGGTCAGCTGGCCCTTGTCGTGAATGTTTGGTCTCATTGTTTTGTCGTTCCTCTTAGACCTTGACCCCTTCCAACGTGGATGGCACCGGCACGGCTTCTTCAGCCGGCGGCAACTCGGCCGGCGGACGCGGCTTCGTCTTCATCAGCTCGACGTCCAGGCACAGCGCCTGGAGCTCGCGGATGAGGACGTTGAACGATTCCGGCAGTCCGGGCTGGAACGACGCGTCGCCTTTGACGATCGCTTCGTAAATCTTCGCCCGTCCCGTCACGTCGTCGGACTTCGCCGTCAGCAGCTCCTGCAGGATGTGCGCGGCGCCGTACGCCTCGAGCGCCCAGACCTCCATCTCGCCGAACCGCTGGCCGCCGAACTGCGCCTTGCCGCCGAGCGGCTGCTGCGTGATGAGCGAGTACGGCCCGATCGATCGCGCGTGAATCTTGTCGTCGACCAGGTGCGACAGCTTGAGCATGTAGATGTAGCCGACGGTGACGTCCTGCTCGAACGAGTCGCCGGACATCCCGTCGAACAGCTTGCTCTTGCCGCCCTTCGGCAGCCCCGCCTCTTCGAGCCACTTCTTGATCTCGGACTCGGTCGCGCCGTCGAAGACCGGCGTCGCGAAGTAGAGCCCGAGCGCGTGCGCGGCCCACCCGAGGTGCGTCTCCAGAATCTGCCCGACGTTCATCCGCGACGGAACGCCGAGCGGGTTGAGCACGATCTCGACGGGCGTGCCATCCGGCAGATACGGCATGTCCTCTTCGGGGAGGATGCGCGCGATGACGCCCTTGTTGCCGTGGCGGCCGGCCATCTTGTCGCCGACCGACAGCTTGCGCTTCATCGCGACGTACACCTT
>JBLNGH010000217.1:0-4502 GCA_050264575.1 Acidobacteriota bacterium
ATGGCAAAAGCAGCAAGACCGGTTCCCGAGGGACTTCGCACGATCACGCCGCAGCTGACCCTCGATAACGCCGCCGAGACGATCGACTGGTACAAGCGGGCCTTCGGCGCCGAGGAGATCAGTCGCGGCCTGGGTCCGGACGGCAAGATCATGCACGCCGAGCTTGAGATTGGCGATTCACGGTTCATGGTGAACGACGTGATGATGGGCAAAGGGCCGCGTGAGCTCGGCGGATCGCCGGCGTCGCTGTGGCTGTACGTCGATGACGCCGACGCGCTGTTCAATCGCGCGGTCAAGGCCGGCGCCAAGGTCCAGATGCCTCTGGACAATCAGTTCTGGGGCGATCGTGGCGGCGCCGTCGCCGACCCGTCCGGCTACACCTGGTGGATCGCCACGCGGAAGGAAGACCTGACGCACGCGGAAATCCAACAGCGTGCCGCTGAGTTCTTCAAGCAGATGGCGCAAGCGCCTGCCCGATAGCCGCTGGTTCGCCGCTTGAAGTTCGGGCGTGGTTCGCCGCACCCCCGCTGATGGCGGCGGCGAAGGCGCCGCGCGACGAAGATCAGCCGCTGCGGATCGACACGAGCTACGACGCGGAGCGCGCGCGCTTCAAGGTCTTCGTGTCCGGCAGCGTCGACACGACGATCGGCATGATGACGCTCGTGAAGCAGCTCGTCGACCGGGACCGCGCCTGAGTGTCGGTGTCTTCAGTGGTCCCTGTTCGCAAGCCAGCGAAGGTCCTTATACTGGTGCAGGTCATGCGCCCTGTTCGACTTCTCGTCCTGATGGCCGCTGTGCTCGCGGGCACGGCCGGCTGCGTTGGCTCCGCGAGTCCGACCCGGACACCTGTCTATAACCAGACCGATCTCCTGCTTGGCAGCGGCGACGAAGCGGTCGTTGGCCTTGTCGTGACCGTGAATTACACCGGCTGGATATTCGACCCGCTGCGGCCTGAGCAAAAGGGGGCGGTGTTCGACTCGTCGCTGGGCCGGGCGCCGTTTGTGTTCACGCTCGGAGCCGGCAGCGTGATTGCCGGATGGGAGCGCGGCGTGCCCGGGATGCGAGTGGGTGGTATCCGGAAGCTGCTGATTCCGCCGTCCCTGGGCTACGGCGCCACGCGCGCCGGAGCGTTGCCGCCGTACGCCTCGCTCGTCTTCGAAATCGAGCTGCTGTCCGTCACGACCTCGGCGCAAGCGAGCCGGTAGAGCCGCCTCCACGAAACTCGAGGTCAGTGCCGCGACAACCGGTACCGGACGCCGACCACGATGAGCGTCATTTTGTCGTTGATGCGGGCCTCGCCCCCGCTGCGATCGTCCCCTTTCAGCCCGGCGATCTGGAACTGGCCGTAGATCGCAATCGGCCACTTGGTCCAGACGTCGACGCCTCCGCCGAACACCCAGCCCCAACCGCTCGTTTCGAACTCGAGCGTCTGTGTTCCGCCCTGGAACACAACAGGGACATCGTCAATGGTGGCAGTGACCGGGTCGGTCGTCTGGACGGTGGTGAATCGCGCGCGGTGATAGTTGAGGCCGCCTAGTCCGTAGATCTTCGCGCGACGAACAGGCACGCCGACCAGGCCCGCGGCGGTCAGGACCTCGGCGTCCATTTCGCTGCTGAATCTGAATCGATCGCTGCTGCCTGAGGCGGTGGTCTTCCCCATCGAGGCGTAGCTCCCGATCGCGCCGATGTACGGCGACAGCCAGAAGGCGGCGCCACCTTCGAACGCGGGCCGGTACGAATCGCCGCTGCACTCCGGCACGTTTCCGCAGAAGAGCCGCACCGCGTCGTGGATTTTGCCGAACCCCCCGCCGCCAAAAATCATCAGCCCCGTCGGCGATTCGTACTGCACCTCATTCGCTTTCGACTCGACCTCGTCCTTGAGCCAGGCGGACGAGGGTGGCCCCTGTCGGATCATCAGAGCGGGTGTCTGGGGCCTGACGTCGATCGCGAGCGACGTGACGCTTCGCAGCACGTAAGCGCCGCCAACGTCATGCCTCGTGCAGCCCGGTTGAGGCGCCGGCGCGGCGACTGATGTTTCAGCAAGTACGACACGCCAGGTCGATCCGCAGCCATCGACATGAACGTGGACCACCATTTCGGCCGCCCGGTCCTGGATCGCGTTCAACGCGAGGGTCGCGACGCCGTCCGGTCCAGGCTTGCCGGAGGCGGTCGCCTGACGCAGCGTCGCTTCGACAACCGACTCCTGAGCCGCGCCTTTGACGTAGATCGTCTGCGCAACGGCAGGGGCGGCCGCGCCGGCCGCGATGACGAGGCTGGCGACAGTACTCAGGAACCAGACACGCGAGTTCAGCGGGCTGGCACGGAACGAGTCCTTGGTCATGAAGCCGATGGCTGCTCTGGACGTGGAGGCGTGAAGGTGATCGCGCGTTATGACGCTACCCGCAGGTCGTCGGCCGTCCAGTCTATCCGGAAGCGGACAAACCTAGAAGCCTACCGTCCCGTCGCGAATCGTTTGAAGAAGCTGTCTGCGTTCCAGGTCGGCCGCGCCGGGTCATTCGCGACGCGCTGCAGCAGCGTCATGATCACGCGGTTGAACTTGGCGGCCGCTTCGAGATCCACCGTCTGCTTCGTGTCATCGTTCGGCTGGTGGTACACGTCGCGCACCCAGTTGCGGCGGGTCGTCTCATCCGCCGAGCCGGATTCGTACCCGAACTTGAACGCCAGCGCCGGCACGCCTTTGCGGATGAAGCTGTACTGATCGCTCCTGATGAACCGGTTCTGCTCGGGCTCGCGATCGGTCTGGACGTCGACGCCAAGCGTCTTGGCGGCCTCGCGCACGGACTCGCCAAGCGACGACTCGGCCAGCCCCTGCACTTCGATCACCTTCAGCGGATACAACGGCAGGAACATGTCCAGATTGATGTCCGCGACGATGGACTCGAACGGCACCGACGGATGGCCTGCGAAGTACCGCGACCCCAGCAGCCCTTTTTCTTCCGCGGTGACCGCCACGAACACGACCGACCGTTTCGTCCTCACGCCTGAGGCCTTCAGGAGTCGCGCCGTCTCGATCACCGCGGCGACCCCCGACGCATCGTCCATGGCGCCGTTGTAGATGTTGTCGCCGTTGACGGCACGACCGATCCCGACGTGATCGAGGTGCGCCGTCATGATCACGTATTCCGACTTGAGTTTCGGATCCGAGCCTTCGACCATGCCCGCGATGTTGGCGGTGTCGATCGGCTGGCGGTTCAGCTTCGCGTGCGCCTTGAGTGTGCCCGCGATCGCGAAGCGGGGCAACGGCTTGCCATCAGCGACGAGTTGGTTGAGCTCGTCCACCGTGTGGTCGCTGCCGGCGAGCACCTTCGCCGCGCCGCTCTGCGACAGGCTCATCGCGACAATCTGGCCTGCGGCGTCGACGAGCGTGCGATCGAGCAGCGTCACGACCGGCGCCGGCGTCCCGCCGCCTCCTCCACGGCCCGCGCCGCCAGCTCCCGCGCCTGCGGCGCCGCCGCCACGGCCCGGAGCCACCGGGGCGATGGTCGCAACGCCGATGGCGCCGGCCCGCTTCAGCGCCAGCCACCGCTCGTCGGCGGTATTCACGTGCGATCGCACGTTGTCGGAGACTTTCACCGGCGGGAACGCGTTGACGTACACGGCGATCTTCCCGCGGAGATTCTGTCCGGCGAAGTCGTCCCAGCCGGCATCCGGAATCGACATGCCGTAGCCGACGAAGACCATCTGGGCTTCGGTCGATCCGTCGAGCTCACCGCGCGCGTTGAGCGTCGCGTCCTGCCCGATGGCCAGTGGCTCCTCGGCGCCGTCGCGAACCAGCGAGAGGCTCGACTGCTCGGGCACGAGCGTGCGGCTGTCGAGTTTCAGCGGCTGACGATAGCCGGACGTGCCGGCAGGTTTCAGTCCGATCGCTTTGAACTGCCCCTCGACATACTCGAGAGCCTTGTCGAAGCCGGGGGTACCGACGTTGCGTCCTTCGAGCGAGTCATCCGCAAGGAACTTGATGTGCGCCCACCAGGCCGCGCCCTCGGACGCGAGATCCGCAGACTGTGCGCCGGCGACGAGGGCCGTGAGGCTGGCTGCGAAGATACATGCCGCTGATAAATGTCGGGTCATACGAGTCCGAATCATACGTCGAAGACCTCGGGTTCCGTTTTACGCAAAACGTAAGACGGAACCCGAGGTCTACTCGCGCAGCGTGCGGATTGGATCGATGCGTGACGCCATCGAGGCCGGCACCACGCATGCAGCGAAAGCAGCGCCCGTCAGGACGAGCACGGCACTCGTGAACGTCATCGCGTCGGATGGGGCGACGTTGAACAACATTCCCTCCAGGACGCGCGTCAGCGCGAGCGCCCCCGCCAGACCCACGGCAACGCCCGCGAGAACGGGCCGCGCGGCCCGGCGCAAGACCATCATTCGCACACTCGATCGGGTCGCGCCGAGCGCCATCCGAAGTCCGATCTCTCGCGATCGCTGCGCAACCGAATAAGCGACGACCGCATAGATTCCGACGACGGAGAGGA
>JBLNGH010000218.1:0-37227 GCA_050264575.1 Acidobacteriota bacterium
CGTATTCCATCAGGAAGAACGACGAGGCAAAGCTGGTCCCGACCAGGATGAGGTCGAACGAGTCGATCGGCTCACTCATCGCCGCACAAGCCATTAATACACGGTCCCGGGCCGATCAATCATCCGGCGGCGGATCCAGCCTTCCGTCATCGTCCGAACCACCCGCCGAAGGTGTTCTGATAGTTTGCGAGCCAGCCACCCTCGAAGACGTAGGGCGCCGGCCACCCCTCGAGAAGCGCTCGGCGCAGCGGCTCGCGGTACGTCAGATTCCGGCGGGCGAAAATTCGCATCCGGCGCGAGAGGATCGGCTGCTCCACGAAGAAGTCGAGATCCGCGAGCGTGTCGTAGAGCTTCGGACACGGGTTTTCGATCTCTTTCGGCGGCACCGGCGGGGAGGAATTCATCGCTCTCAGCAGCAGATCGGTCGCGTTTCCGCAATCGCCGTGGAGATCGTGGCGGTGTGTCGTGAGCCCGACAACGTCGACGACGTTCCATCCGGCGGCGTACGGCAGACGGCCGATGTCGTAATAGCTGAGCGAGCGATCGGCCGCGGCCCATGGCCGGATTCGCCGCCCCACCTCGCCGAGCAGCTGATCCTCGAGATGGCGGACGGGCACCTCGGTCAGAATCGGCGGGACGTGCGCGACCGCAAAAATCGCGAGGCAGGCGGCGCCGGCAAGACGCACGGCCCGCGCGATGCCCTTCGCCGGAGCCGTTGACACGGCAGTGGCCGCAAACCACGCCAGGATCGGCAGCTGCGGGATCAGGAAGCGGTACCACCAGCCCATGAGCGGCCGGACGCTCGTGAAGTACAGACACGGCAGCCCGACCGAGACGAGCACCACGAGCACGAGATCGCGCCGCTCTCGCCAGAGCCGGGCCGCGGCCGGCGCGGCGATCAGCGCGTACGGCGCCACGCAGATCAGAACGAATCGTCCGACGTACTCCAATCCCCAGAGACCGGGCAGACGCTGTTTCACGTAGAACGTGTTCGGCACGAAGTCGCCGTACGTCACGACACGCCAGACCGTGATAGCGAGGCCGACTCCTCCATACAAGAGCAGAAACGACCGCACGAGCGATCGCCGCAGCTCCGGCTTCCGCCAGAAAACGAGGGCAAACAACCCCATCGCGTTGAGTGCGAACTCGGGGCGCGTCAACGTCCCGAGCAGGCCGAGTACGACGAGCGTCTTGACCGATCCTCCCTGCGCCGGTTCGGTCAACAGCCGAAGACACGCCATCGCCGTCAGCCAGGCCAGCAGCACGTAGAGCGCCGTCTCCATCCCGGACGCCGAGGCCATGACCATCGGTGGCAATAGAAATGGCGAGAGCGCCAGCCACGTCCCGGCGGGCGACAGCGAATCGCGCCGTGCCGCCCACCCGATCGACACAATCGTCGCGAGACTGAACACGAGCCCGGCGATCTTGCCGAGCCACTCGACGTCGACGCGCGTCAGTCCGTTGAGCGCACCGAGCAGGAACATGTGGAGGAAACTGCTGAACCCTTCGACAGGGCGCAGCGAACCGCCGACGTTCCAGTACGGACCGAGCCCTTGTCCAACGTGATGCGCGTACCTGTACGTGATCAGCGCGTCGTCCATGATGTAGGGCCACGCCCACGCGAACGCCGCCGCGTGAACGAGCGCCGTCACCCACACCGGCCACGAGAGACGGGGAGCCCGAGGCGTCATCATCTGCAATACTCTGCCGTGCCCTCGCGAGCGGTGCTGGACGCTCCAACCGTACGGACTGCTCTCGCCGTGTTCATCATCTATGCGGTCTACCTCTTCTGCACCTGGTCATTTATCGGCATCTGGTGGGGCGACTACGCCCTCTGGATGCACGAAGTCGATCGGGTGGCCTCCGGACAGGTGCCATATCGCGATTTCTCCTGGGAATATCCGCCACTCGCGCTGTACACCTACGCGCTCGCCGCGCGGTGGCTCGGCAGCGACGTTTCGATCCTGCTGACGCTTTCGGCCGCTATCTGTCTGGCCATCTTCGTGACGTACGGAATGTTTGCCCGCGCGCTGGTGGACCGGGTGTTGCTGACGCTCGTGGTCGCCGGCGGTCTGCTCTTGAGCGTCGCGTACTCGTCGATTGCGTCCGAGACGCTGGCGTCGGGGATGTACACGCCCGCGGCGCCACTGGGCGGCCTGCTGATGCTGCTCTCGGCGTTCACCTACCTGACGCTCAGAGACCATCCCCGGCCCGCCCTCGCGATCGTCCTCGGCGTGCTGTTGGCGCTCGCCGTGCTCACCAAACCGGATTTCTGGCTCCCCACCGCGTGCATCCTCGCGTTTGCGGCTGTTGGCGAGTCCAAGCCGAACCGGCGCGATCGCGTGATCGTCGGGCTCGCCTTCGTCGTCGTCCTGATCACCGGCGTCGTCCTGACCGTAGCGCAAGCCGGCTGGCAGAATTTCCTGGCCGGACTGAGCGGCTACAGTGCCGCGCACGAGGAAGCAGGCCGGATGTTCCCGTCGTGGGAACGGATCGTCGGGCAGCTCGTGCTCCTGACGGGATTCGTCCTGGTGATCGTGATCTGCCTGCGCAGCGCCGGCGTCCAGCCGGCGCAGGCGCTGACCAGGACGGCGGTCGCGCTCGCCGCCGCGGCAATCTGTTTCGTCGCGATCTACGTCGCCGGCACGCTCGGGCACGTCCGACCGGTCGTCCACGCCGGAGCGATCATTCACGATCCGACGGCGGCGTTCTTTGCCGGCGCACCCGACTCGTGGCCCGGCCTGATCGTCCGCGCGCTCAGGCTGTTGATCCAGCGGCTCCGGCTGAACGCGTGGCCGATCTTTCTCGCGCCGATCGTGCTCGTCTGGCTGGTCCGGCGGTGGCGGTCGTTCCCGGATCATCGGCTCCGTAATCTTTGTCTGTTTCTCCTGTGTCTCAGCGTCGCGGCGCGGGCGCGACGGCTCTTCGAGCACGTGGACTGGTATCACTTTCTGATCGACATCCCGACGACACTGCTCGTCCTGAAGCTGGCGTTTCCGGGCCAGACGAGAGCCGTCCTCGCGGCCAGCCGTACGCTGGCCATCTTGTTGCTCATCGCCGGGGCGTTTTCGTTTTTCGATTGGACTCTCACGCCGGCGTTGGGACTTCCTGCGGTCGGCCGGCCGTCGTGGGGAACGCCGACGCGGGTCGAGACCGCGCACGGCGCGGTCCGTATTCCGCAACAGGACGCCGCCGCATTCACCGAAGTCGTTCGACTGATGGACCGCATCGATCCGTCGCGCCGCGCACCGGTCTTCTCGACGGGAAACCAGGGTCCGTGGGCGTATTTCACGGGGCGGCGAAATCCGACGCCGCTCACGTACGGCTTCTCGTGGTCGAATCGCGATCCTGAATCCGTCGTGCAGATCCTTCTCACCGCGGACCCCAAGCCGATCGTGATCGACGAGGGCACCTACCAGACGCCGATCTACATCTTTCCGCAGCCGGCGTTCAACCTCGGGCGGTGGGAGCTGACCTACCAGGAGTCGTACCACACACGGATCGATCGGCCGTTCTACGAACGGATCCTCGCGCATTACGAGCTCGCCGGCACCGCCGACGGGCGACTGCGAACCTGGTCGGTGTATCGCTGGAAGGAAAAAGTTCCGGGCGCGAGACCTTGAACGTTTCCAGAACCGTGGAGCGTCCCAACCGCGACTCACGCGAACAGGTCCGGATAGAACCGTTTCGCCGGATAGTCGCTCGCCGTCAAGGCCTCACGGCAGTATTGGACGATTTGCGCGCGGACGGCCGGCGTGACATCGTCGCCGCGCGATTCCTTCCCGCTCGCCAGAAACTCGCCCTCCGCGGCGGAAAACATCGTCGGCGGCGCCATCTCGAAGAGCTCTTCGTGGTCCTTCATGTACTTGAAGCTGCAGCGCGTCGTCACCACGTCCAGTTCGCCGGCAGTCAGCTGGCAATCGAGAAACTGCGCGACGCGATCGCGAACCCCGGCAAAATCTTTCTTCATCTCTTCGAAGTGGATGAACAGCACGTTGTCGCGCGTCGAAGCCCACTTCCAGAAGCCATCGACGTGTCGCGGCCATGGCAGCCAGTACATCCGATCGCTGCAATACCAGTCGGCCAGCGTCTGGATCGGCGGCGTCAGCGGACCGAGCAGCGATCGATTGTAGTCGGCGATGCTGGCGAAGCAGCTCACCGGATGGCGGGTCACGTAGATGTACCGCGCATCGGCGCTGTACGGGCACAGGCTCGTCGGCAGATGACTCTTGATGAGGCGTGTCCGCCGCCGGCCCACCACCGGCGCCTGCTCGATCGACACGCTGTTCACGGCGTCGATCCACGGACTGATGGCGTAGAGATGGCCTTGATCGCGATCGCCGATCGTCGCCTGTCCGTGCGTGACGATCTGATAGACGAGCTGCTGCATCCAGGTCGTCCCGCAGCGCATCTGCGTGACGACGAAGACGTCTTCCGGCTGCGGATGGTACGCTTTCGCGCGCGCAAACACTTCCGGGCTGCTGACCTTGGTGGGTCCGCAGACACCCTCGTATTCGAAGAACGGCATCGTCGCGCGTTGGCGGTTCGCCGACGCGAGGAGGTGGACGAGCGGCTTGACGGGCGCGGAGTACGTCTGGATTCGCTGTTTGAGGGCGCGGCGCTCAGCCAACGGCCGCCCGTAGTAGGCCATGCCCCTGGTCTGTTCCGTTTCCCAGCGGAGGTACCACGCCAGATACAGCATGGCAGCCATCAGGAGCAGCACGGCCGTGCCAACCAGGATGGCCAGCCAGATCATCGCGATCCCGTGTCTGCCAAACGCGATCGCGGATCGATGCTAGGCGCGGTCCTCAATCGGAGGATCACTCGGGGTGGATTGGCCCCGGCGGGTGAAGATTCCCAGAATCTTGCGGACGAGTCCCACGAGCTTGTGCCAGAACATCACGGCCACGCCGACGATCGCGCCGAGGACGGAGGCAAGCGGCATGATCTGATCGGGCCCGACGTAAGCCACGACGATCGGCACGCGTGAGAACGCGCCCAGGATGGCCTGGACAGAGACGAGCATTTCGGGAGCGTGTAGGCCCGGCATCGGCATGAGCAACATCCGGGACATTGACAGTTCCGTGCCAAGCCCGGACTTCCAGAATACAGGAGAAGCCCCTCTTTCAGGCGAGACGAACGGCACCTCACACCTTGCCGTGGATGAACAAAGTTCCCCTTCCCGGCGACTTCTACATCATTTCCACCGACGCGTTTAGGGATCGGCTGATATCGAGCCCATGGCCTCGCCCGCTGCCCAAGCCGACAGCAACAGGAGCGTGATCGGAGTAAGAAGAAGGAGGCGGCCGGCGGCTGGCGGTTTGGACCCTCGGCCGCGGAGGATTCGTGCGAAGAGCACGGCGGGGACGGCCGGAGACAGCGCGACCCACGTCAGGCGGCGACGCAGCGGCGCATGGCGAGCCCGCAGGGCGCCGAACAAGCGGCCCCAGGCGATGCGCTCGCGCAGGAGCGATGCCAGGCTGAGGCCGTCGCGGACCTGGTGGACCACGAGATCGGGCGAGAGGAACAGCGTCTCGCCGCTGCGCTCGAGCGCTGAGTGCACCCATGGCTCGTGAAACCGATCGCGCCAGATGTCGCGGGTCTGTTCGAGCGCGCGGCGTTTGTAGGCAACGTTGACGTCGGACACGTAGCGCCGCGATCCGGCCGCGAACGGTGGTTGATAGCGCGCGAAGTCGCACAAGTACACGGCCCAGTTGAGCATCGCGTCGCGGCCGTTCTCGACCGCTCCGCCGATCGCGCCGTTCGAGTGCCGGTCGTGCAGACCGACGGCTGCGGCGGCCCAGTCCGCCCTCGGCACGCCGCGATCCTCCACGATCGCGACGATCTCGCCGCGCGCCGCGGCCAGTCCCGCCGATCGCCGACGATCGATCAGTTCGTGTTGTCCACCGGCCGATTCGCGATCGCGCCGGGTTTCGAGTCGTCCGAGATCGAGCGTGCGAACGATCGCGCTGCTCGCAGCCGCGTCTCGACTCACGTCGGCGACGATCGACGCCACCGCCGGCACCGTCGAGTCGTACGGCACGAGGATCTCCATCGACGGCGCGTTTTGCTGCGAGAGCAACGCGCGCAGACACCGGCGCAAGGCGTCGCCACCGTCGACAACGGTGAGCACGACCGAGAGACGCAGGTCAGTCATCGCACCGGACGTGCTCGATGTTTGCGGCTCCAACAGCGCGTAAAGTACAGTACACGGCTTGACGAGCGTCACGATTCTCGGCGCCGGGCCCGCCGGCCTGGGCGCCGCCCTGGGACTCGCTCGCCAAGGCCACGACGTCACGGTACTCGAGCAGGCCGACCGCGTCGGAGGAAATGCCGGAAGCTTCGAGTTGGCGGGTCTGCAGGTCGACTACGGCAGCCATCGGTTTCATCCCGCCGCTGATCCGCAAGTGTTCGCGCTCGTTCGCGATCTGCTCGGCGACGATCTGCTGGCGCGCCCGCGCCACGGCCGCATCAGGCTGCTCAACCGGTGGATTCACTTTCCGCTTCGATCCGTCGACCTCGCGCTTCACGCGCCGCCGCGCTTCACGGCCGGCGTGCTCACCGATCTCGCGCGCAAGGCAGTCGCCGGCAAGTCAGCCCCCGCAGGCCACGACACGTTTGCGAGCGTGCTCGAGCGCGGTCTCGGCCGGACGATCTGCCGCGAGTTCTACTTTCCGTACGCGCGAAAAATCTGGGGACTCGAGCCCGACGAGATCTCTCCCGTCCAGGCGCAGCGGCGCGTATCGGCCAACTCGATTGGCAAGCTGGTCAAACGTCTGATTCCGGGGCTCGGCCAGAGCGGCGCCCGCGGACGGAAAGGGATCTTTTTCTACCCGCGGCACGGTTACGGTCAGATCTCCGATCGCCTTCGCGCGGCCGCCGAATCGGCCGGCGCGCGCATCAGGCTCGGCGCCGCGGCAAAGCGAATCGATCTCGGGACGCCCGATGGACATCGCGTCGAGATCGCCTCGACGTCGGGCGACAGCGTCGTCGCCGGCCGCTACTTGTGGTCCACGATCCCGGTCACCGCGCTCGTCCGGCTCGTCACGCCTCCGGCGCCGGCCGACGTGGTCGCGGCAGCGTCCCGCCTGGAACTGCGCGCCATGCTGCTCGTGTACCTGGTGCTCGGCACGGATCAATTCACGGAATTCGACGCGCACTACTTTCCCGAAGAGGGACTGCCCTTCACTCGCGTCTCGGAGCCCAAGAACTACGCGGCGTTGAGTGAACCGCGCGGGCGGACCATTCTGTGCGCGGAGATTCCGTGCCGTCGTGGCGACGCCGTCTGGTCCATGTCCGACGCGGATCTTGGCGCGCTCGTCAAGGAGGGGCTCGCGCGTACCGATCTGCCAATCCAGGCGCCGATTGTCGAAATCGCCGTTCGCCGGCTCCCGGCAGCCTATCCGATTTACCGAATCGGTTACGAGGCGAACTTCGAGCGCGTCGACGCATGGGTCACCGGATTGAAAGATGTGCTCTCGTTCGGGCGGCAGGGTCTGTACGCGCACGACAACACCCACCACGCGCTCTTCATGGCCCAGGCGGCGGTCGATTGCCTCAAGAGCGGAGCGTTCGACGCGGCCGCGTGGCAGCGGTATCGCCGCGTGTTCGAGACGCATGTTGTCGAAGACTGAAAACGTGTCGGATCAGTGGCCGGCAAACCGCGTAAGGACGTCGACGATCCGCCGGGCGGCGCCTCCGTCCCAAAGCGGCGGCGCGCCGGGCGTGCATCCGTGATTTCTGACCTCGTTCCAGGCCGCGACAATCGATTCCAGGCGCGTGCCGACCACGCGATTCGTGCCGTGGGTGACCGTGACGGGTCGTTCCGTGTTCTCTCGCAGCGTGAGGCACGGCACGCCGAGAATCGTCGTTTCCTCCTGAATCCCGCCCGAATCGGTCAGCACGACTCTCGCGCGCTCCATCAGGCAGATGAACTCGAGATAGCCCAGCGGATCGAGCAGACGAAGACGTTCGCGCTTGACCAGCCCGTTCGCGGCAGCGGACGCGAGCACGACCGGACGCGTCCGCGGATGCACGGGAAAAATCACCGGCACATCTTCGGCCACGTAGCCGATGGCGCCGATCAGCCGCTCGAAGATCGCCGGATCGTCGACGTTGCTCGGGCGATGCAGCGTCAGCAACCCGTACTCACCGGGACGTACGCCGAGCGAGTCGTGGACACCGAGCGCCCGCGCCCGGGCGCGGTGCGCGAGCAGCGTGTCGATCATCACGTTGCCGACGAAGTGGACCTTCTCGCCGGAAATCCCCTCGCGGCGAAGATTGGTCTCCGCCGACGCTTCCGTCGTGAACAGCAGCTCGGAGATTTGATCGGTCAGCACCCGGTTGACCTCTTCGGGCATCGTCCGATCGAAACTGCGCAAGCCGGCCTCGACGTGCGCGACCGGAATCCCGCGTTTCACCGCCACCAGGGCGCACGCGATCGTCGAGTTGACGTCGCCCACCACGAGCACCAGATCGGCGCGCCGCTCGAGCAGCACCGGCTCGAACGCCGCCATGATGCCCGCCGTCTGCTGCGCGTGGCTCGACGACCCGACGTTGAGGTTGACGTCCGGGCGGGGAATCGCCAGGTCGTCGAAAAACACCTTCGACAGCTGATCGTCGTAGTGCTGGCCGGTGTGGACAATAGTCGGCACCAGGCCGTCCTGCCGGCCGGCCAGCTCGGCGCAGATTGGCGCGATTTTCATGAAATTCGGCCGGGCACCGACAATGCACAGGATGTGGAACGGTCGTGGCACGAAGGTAGCTTAGAACAGCAGCCGGACGCCTGGAAAAGCCGCTCATGAACGTGCCGCGCACAATTCTGTGTCTCGTCGTGCTCCTGCTCGCGAAGCCGTCCTGGGGCGGGCAATCCGGCGCGTCCTGGGCGATCAAAGACGCGGTGCTGATCGACGGGACCGGTGCGCCCCCGCTCACCGGCTCGGTCATCGTCGGCCGGGGCGATCGGATCGCCTGCGTGGGCCGGGTGACCGACTGCCAGATCCCCGGCGATGCGACGATCCTCAATGCCGCGGGCAAATGGGTCATACCCGGACTGATCGACACGCACGTGCATCTCAATTGGGGAGCGAACAACGCCGCGCACGACGCGCAAGTCATTCGCCTCGCCTTCGGCACGACGACGACGCGTGAAGCGGGCACGCCGCGGCAGCTCGAGCAGAATCTCGCCGTGAAGCGTCGCGCCGAGGCGGCCGACCTCGCTGAGCCTCGGCTGGTCGTGTCGGGACTCGTCTCGCCCGAGAACGGGAAGGCGGATCCCGCGTCGATTTCGGCGGCCGTGCGACACCTGGCCGATGCCGGCGTCGACGCGATCAAGATCAAACAGGACTTCGACGCCGACGCGGTCCAGGCAATCGTGAGCGAGGCGCACGCGCACTACCTGCCGGTCTTCGGCCACACGTGGGGCGGGAATGGATCGTTCCTGGCAGCGGCACTCGCCGCCGGCATCGACGGCGTGTCGCACATGTACACGTTTTCGGAGTACGCCAAACGCGCGGGTGCTGCGCGGCAACCGGCGCCGGGCGGACTCGACTACTGGGTCTGGACGAAGGAAGACTGGAACGACCTGGACGAACAGCGCCTGTCCGAAGTGGCCGACACGATCGTCAAGCAACACGTCTGGTTCGAGCCGATGCTGGGTTCGGAAAAGTATTTCACCCTGGAGTACCCGCTGCCTGATGACGTCGCGTATCTCGGCGAGATCCGGTCGCTCAAACAGCTCGTCGGGGCTTCGCTGCCCGTTGGCGATTCCGGGTGGTCCGCGCGCCGCAGACGGCAGGCGCGCGTCGACGCCGTCTATGGACGCATGTGCGAGTTCGCCAGACAGCTGCACCAGCGCGGCGGGATCATGATCACCGGAACCGACGGCGTCCAGCCGGGTCCGGCGCTGCTCGACGAGGTCGCGCTGTTGCGCGATTGCGGCCTCTCTCCGATGGCGGCGCTGCAAGCCGCCACCTCGCGCGCCGCCGCGGCCATCGAGCGCCGCGATCTCGGTACGATCGAAGTGGAGCGTATCGCCGATCTCGTCGTGCTCGACGGCGACCCGCTGGCCGACGCCGCCAATCTCCGGCGAGTCTGGCGCGTCGTGAAGGGCGGGCATTTCTACGACCCGGCGGCTCTGCTGGCTCCCGTGAAAGCGGCGTATGCGAAGCAGTCGACGCAGATCTGGACGATCCGCGCGGCCGGCGCCGGCATGCTCGTCGTCATCGCGGGTTTCCTCGCGTCCGTTCAGGCTCGCCGCCGGCGACGGAGCCGGGCGGCATGACACCTGACGCCTGGCTGACGCCGGCACGTCTGCGACTCGTGGTGGCCGCATTGGGGCTCGCGGCGATCGCCCTGAATGCGCCGCTGATCGGCTGGGGGGTGCCGCAGGCGACCGCGCCGGATCGGATCAAGACGTTCGCGACGGACGAGATCCTCCCGCTCGAAGGGCTTGCGGAAATGCGCAGCACGTTCGTCGCCGAAGCGCCCGATCGAAACTTCGGCTACCCGTGGTGGCATTACTTCGTGGTCGCCGCCGCTCAGACACCCTATCTCGGAATCCTGCGGCTGACCGGCGGGCTGACGCAGCCGGCCGCCACGTATCCCTACGGCCTTCGAGATCCCGTCGGCTCGCTCGAAATGCTGACGATGATCGGCCGGCTCGTCAGCGTCCTGATGGGCGCGGGAATCGTCATCGCGTCGTTCTTCTTTGCGCGCGCGCTCTGGGGCGACAGCGCGGGCGTGGCGGCCGGTCTGCTGACGTCCGTCAGCTATCCCACCGCGTACTACAGCCGGACCGGCAATCTCGACGTGCCGGCGTTCTTCTGGAGCGCGATAGCCCTTGCCGCGCTGGCAACCATGCTCGCGCGCGGCGTGACGACGCGGCGCGCGGCGGTGTTCGCGGCGTTCGCGGCGCTCGGCGCCGCTACGAAGGATCAGGCGATCGCCCTGTTCGTGCCCCTGTGTTTCATTCTGGCGGTGCCACAGTTCAATCACCGGCCGGGACAACGGTATCAATGGGCGCCGCTGACCGTGGGCGTGCTCGCCGGTCTCGGAGTGTACGTACTGGCGACCGGAATGTTGTTCGATCCACGCCGCCACATCGCTCATCTGGCGGCATTGCTGTCGATGAGCCATCGCGTGACGAACGCGGCCGCGTACTTTCCACCGGCTCCGGCCGGATGGTCGGGCACACTCGCGCTGGCGAGCGAGTACGTGCGCGGGTTGACGTCGATGATGTCGCTGCCCGTGATGGTCGCCGCGGCGGCAGGATTCGTCCTCGCGATCCGGCGGTCCGCCTGGCACCTGGTGTGGCTGCTGCCGTTCCTGATGACGTTCGTCCTGTTCGTCCGCATTCCGGGCATCGTCGTCCTGCGCTATCTGCTTCCGTTGACGCTGTTCGTCGATGCGTCCGCGGCGCTCGCGCTCGTGCGTCTTCGCGACTCGAAGATCCGGGCGGCGTTCGTGCCGTTCGTAGCAGTGCTCGTCACGGTCAGGCTGCTCGCGGTGGTGGATCTCAGCCATGCTCAGCGCCACGATACGAGGTACGCGGCCGCGGACTGGCTGCGGGCGCACTATCGCGCCGGCGAGCGGATCGAATACTTCGGTGTGACGGAGACGCTGCCTCCGCTCGACGCCGGCGTGGACGTCCGTCGAATCATGGGACGCGAGCATTGGGTCGGCGAGTTCGGCCATGGACCGAAGGTGCTCGACTACCTGCGCAGCAGTACCGGTCCGACATACGTCATCGTGATTCCCGACTGGACGAGCCGCGGCGGCATTCCGCACAGCGCGGACTGCCCGCCGGAGGTGTTTGCGGCGCTGGTGGACGGATCGGCCGGCTACAGCCTCGCGGCGGAATTCCCGCCCCCGAGGCTCGTCCCTCTGCCGTTCGCCCGTCCCGCGCTCGATAATCCATCGGTGGCTCCGCCCGTGAGGATCTTCACGCGCGCAGGCAGCCTGGAGACGCCTCAGCAGTGACGCCCGGCAAGCGGTATTCGGCGATTCTCACGTTCGCGCGCGCCGTGCTGGGCATCGTGCTGCTGGTGTCGGTGCTGAGATCCGGCGGGGCCTGGGAGTCCTTGAAGGGGCTGCTCGGATTTGCCTGGCTCATCGTGCTGCTGAACGCGGTGCCGTTCGTCGGCGCGTCGATCGAAGCGCTGCGACTGGGAGTGCTCTTTGGCGCTCAGGGGTTGAACGTGCCGTTTCGCACCGGCTTCCGCGTGGTCGCGATCGGCACGCTGTTCAACTTGTGGATTCCCGGCGGGACCGGCGGCGACATGATGAAGCTGTACTACCTCTCGCAGCGGCATCGCGGCCGCGGCGTGGAAGTCGCGACCATCCTCGTTGTCGATCGCGCCGTGGCGCTGTTCGCGTTGCTCGTGCTGATCGTCGGCCTGATCCTGGCGCAGCGATCGATCGCCGGATCCACGCCGACGCTCGAGCGGGCGACCGGTGCCGTGCTGGCGTGCCTTGCCGTTCTCCTTGGGCTCCTGGCCGCGATCTGGTCGCCGCGGATCCGCGCGAGCCGCGCGTATCAGACGGTGATTCTGCGCTGGCCGCTCGGCCGATATTTCGGACGGGCGGCGGATGCGATGTACGCGTTCAAGTCCCGGAAACGCGCGCTGCTGCTCGCGGGCGTCTATTCGCTGGCCGGACACCTGCTGCTCGCGGTGACCTTCGCCATCGCCGGCACCGTGCTCGTGCCCGGCGTGCCGTCGCTGCTCGTCTCCACGCTGTCCCTGCTGGGTCTGGTGGCAAATGCCCTTCCGATTACGCCGGGCGGTGTCGGAGTTGGCGAGGCGGCGGCTGAAGCGCTGTTCCGGGCCGTCGGCGTGCCCGGCGGCGCGGCGCTCGTCGCGGCGTGGCGCGTCGGCATGATTGGCGTCTGTATCGCCGGCGCGGGCTTGTATATCTTCGGCGATAAAGGGACGCGGCTGTCGACGTCGGCCGGACCGCTTGAAAAGAGCGCGGCGCCGACCCATCCTCTCGCCTGACCGATCAGGAGTTGCATGAGTTACCAGGACAAAGCGTCGGAGCGTGATTACTACGATCAGCTTTTCGCGACTCGAAAACGGTTCGATCAGTTCACCGATGAGCGGCTCTATGAGACCGTTGCGGCGGCGGCACGCCAGGCCACCTCCGGGTCGGTGGCCCTCGACCTCGGGTGTGGATCCGGCACGCAGGCCGTTTGCCTCCTCAACCAGGGATTCTCCGTCGTGTCGGCGGATCTCTCGTTGGAAGCCACGAAGCTCTGCCGCACCAACACGCGCGGGATGTCGCGCATGATCGGAGTCGTGAACGCTGATGCCGAGGCGCTGTCGCTCAAGGACGCATCCATCGACGCGTGCATCTGCAGCCTGTTTCTTCATCACTTCAGCTCGCTCGACACGGTGGCGTCCGAGCTTCGCCGGATCGTGCGGCCGGGCGGCGTCGTCGTGGCTACGGACACCAACGGCCACAATCCGTTCGTGTGGCTCTTCTTCAACGTGATGCATCGCGTCCACCGCCTCAGCTGGCTGACGCCGAATCAGCGCGCGCTCACGCGCGGTGACATTTCCGAGACGTTCGGCCGCCACGGGTTCGGCGATTTCCAGTTCAGCTCGTTCACGACGGAGCTGCGCCGGGACTGGCTGGGTGATTCATTCGCGTTCTCGCTCAACTATCACACCCGGCAGGCGGTCCTGGGCCTGTCGCGACTGGTCCTGCCGCCGCTCTCGCGCGGCAACGGGCTCCTCAGCACGTTCCGCCGGCTCGACGATGGCGCGGGCGCCCGCCGCCCGAACCGATGAGCCGGCGACGCGCGGTCCCACGGTCCTGATGGCGGAGTCGATTGCCGCCGATTACGAATCCGCGTCTGCGCGCGCCGTGGGTGCCAGTCACGCGGTGGCGTTCGCGTTCGCGCGTCACGCGCTGTCGTCGCTGCTCCAATGCTGTGGACTGGAGCGCGGCGACGAGGTCGCGCTTTCGCCGTTGACGTGCAAGGTCGTGCCGCTCGCCCTGATCTGGGCCGGCTTGCGGCCCGTCTACGTCGATATCTCAGCTGCGACGTTGAACATCGATCCGGAACAGTTAGTGCGCCGGCTCGGATCGAAGACGCGCGCCGTGATGTTTCAACATACGTACGGGAGCGACGCGGGCGTCGCCGACATCGCGCAGGTCGCGCGCGATCATCGATCGCTTCTGGTCGAGGATTGCGCGCAGTGTCTCCCGGTGCAGGACGGCCGCTATGCACCGGGCCGCACTGGCCGTGGAGCGGTGTTCAGCAACAACCTCTTGAAACCGCTGCCCGCCGCCAGTGGCGGTCTCGTCACAACCGACGACGGTGATCTGGCGACGAGGGTGCGGGACGCGAGAGATCGGCTGCCGGTGCGGAACTGGTCTGCTGCGGCAATGCTTCGCGCGCAAGTGTGGCTCTATCGAGGACTCGTCCGCCCGTCGTCGTATTGGCCGATCCTCGATCTGTACAAGCGGGTCAGCCCGAGCTACCGGCCCCGGCCAATCGCCGACGAGATCGCGGACGAAGTCGCGGGGCTCGCGTTTCGACCGAGCGCATTTCAGACTCGCGGCGGCGAGCGGTGGCTGGCGCGGCTGCCGGCGATCGCGGCGCATCGGCGAGCCTGCTGCAACGATTATGCGGAGAGGTTGTCGCGAGCCGCAGGACGAATCGAGCTGCCGCCGGTCGGCGAAGGTCAGCCGCTGCTCTATTTTCCCGTCCTGACCGATCGCAAGACCGCCACGCTTCAGGCCGCCCGCGCGCGACGGCTGCCGATCATCCCGTGGCCTGGCGCGACCGTCATCTATCCCGTCGAACGCATGGAGGCGCTGCCCGCGTACGGCTACGAGCCGGGATCGTGTCCGGTGGCCGAGTCGGTCGCCTCGCGCCTGATCGGCCTTCCCACCGATCCGGACATCACCGCCGGACATCGGGAGCGTATTGCCGGGATCGTCACGGAGGTCGCGGCCACATGAGCGATCCGCCGGGCGCCCTCCGCGTGCGACGCGACTTTCGGGAGGCGGATTGGATGAGCTTCGTGGACGGGCATCCGGACGCGACGCTCTATCACACGCTGCCCTGGCGCGACTTCATCGCGGCCGTCTTCGGCCACGCGCCCTGCTACATGGTCGCGCAGGACGGCGATCGAATCAGCGGCGTGCTGCCGCTGTTTCACGTTCGATTCCCGATGCTGGGATCGAAGTTGATCTCGCTCCCGTACGACATCGGATCGGGCGGCGCGCTGGCCGACAGTGCGGCCGCCGAACAGGCGCTCGCCGGCGCGGCGATGGCGCTGGCGCGCGAGCGCGGCGTCGACTATCTCGAGCTCCGCCATGGATCGGAGCGGCCGGCGCTCGCGCCGCTCGGGCTCCGCACGCAAACGCCGGTGCTCATCTCCGACATGGTCCTCGAGAGCGAGGCCGCCGTGCAGTCACGTGTCGCGTCCGATCACCGGAAGGCCGTGCGCAAGGCGGCGTCGCGAGGCGTGACCGTCCGTCTGGCCGAGACGCAACAGGACTACCAGGCGTTCTACGACGTGTATCTGCGGGTGTTCAGGGATTTCGGCACGCCGCCCTACCAGGCGCGGTATTTCACGGCGCTTCGCGAGCGGTTTCACGCAGACGGGTCGGTGCGGCTGTTCCTGGCGGACGCCGGCGGCCGTTGCGTCGGGGGACTGATGATGTTCTGCTGGCGGCGCTCGCTCGTCAGCAAGTTCGCGGCGTGTCTGCCCGAAGCCGTGCCGCTGCGCGCCTATGCCGCCCTCTACTGGCGCGCGATCGAGTTCGGCCTGGCGAACGGCTATCGCCGGCTCAGTTGGGGCACCTCCTCGCGCGACCAGGGCGGCCTGATCGAATTCAAGGAGCGATGGGGCGCGACGACGCAGCCGGTCGTGCTCTACGACCTGGACGTGCGGGGACGCGCGCCCGATCTCGCCTCCTACTATGACTCCGGCGGCCTCGCGCGGAAGGTCTGGCGCCGGCTGCCCCTGGGGCTCACGCGCGCCGGTGGGGCCGTTCTGAATCGCTGGTTCTGCTGAGCATCTCACGCTGGACCGCCGGCATCCGCGCCCGCTGCATGAGCCAGAGCTCGCGCTGGATGATGTTGCCCTGCTTGAGAATGACGCCGAGCACGAAAAACAGTCCGCCCACGATGAACAGCGACAACCCGAACAACATCGTGTAGGCCGAAACCATGCGCAGGTAGAAGAGCACGAACGCCGCGCCGATGAAGAACAGCCCCGTGCCGAAGAACCCGAAGCTCATCAGCCAGACGTAGCGGATCGGGTTGGCGAAGATGCTGAAGAGGCTGTGCGACACGATCAGCCGGTTCACCTTCGACGAGCTCTTGCGCTTCACGACCTGGCCTTCCCGCTTGTGCTGCTTCCATTCGAGCACCGCCGGAATCTCGCGGATCTGATGCCCGAAGGCGGTCGCCTTGAGGATCACCTCGAGGTGGAACTCCTTGCCCGGCTCGGTGAGCGGCAGCGACTGAATGACATCGCGCCGGTACGCCCGGGTCATGCCCGTGTTCATCGTCACCGCATTCGCCATGCAGAGCCGGATCACGCGATTGCCAAGCCGGCTGATCCACACGCGCTTGGCCGGGACGTTGCGGTAGCCGCCGCCGGGCAGGTTCGGGCTCGCGACGACGATGTCGGCGGTTGGCCAGCGATCCATGGCGGCCACGAGCTCGTGCACGATCGTCTCGCCCCACGAGAGGTCGATCTCCGTCGTCACGATCACATCCCCGCGAGCGGCCATGACGCCCGTGTACAGCGCGTGACCGCGGCCGCGATTCCGCGGATAGCCGAGCACCCGCACCCGCGGGTTCTCGTGCGCGACGGCCTCGGCAATCTCGGCTGAATCGTCCGTCGAGCCGTCGTTCACGACGATCAGCTCCCACGACGCGCGCAGCGTCCGGAGCTGCACCAGCATCTGCCGGATGGCGTGCTCGATGATGCCGCTCTCGTTGTAGAACGGGCAGACGATCGAGACCTCGACTCGATCGGGTGAAGAATCGAGTTCAGTGTTCATGCCGCCCCCCGGCGATCGACCGCCATCCGGAACCACAACTCGAGCATCATCAGGCTGATGGCCTGCTTGACGAAGATGAACTCGCCCGTCTGCATGCTGTTGCGCACGCGCGTCACCGCTTGCGGTTCGAGCAGCCCGCGTGCTTTCACCGCGCGCTCCGACAGCGTGTCGGCGACGAGCTCCTGAAACGCCGGCTCGGCGAGATAGCGCTCGGCCGGCACGTAGAAGGGCATCTTCCGGCGCCGCACCGTCGCCCGCGGCAGCAGCCGCGCGGCGTACTTCCTGAGGATGAACTTCGAGACGCCCCGGCGCAGTTTGAGCGACGGCGGCAGCCTCAGCGTGAACTCGACGAGCTCGTGATCGAGAAATGGCACGCGCGCCTCGATGCCGTGGGCCATCGACATCTTGTCCTGCTTCGTCAGGATGTCTTCCGGCAGCCACGAGTCGTACTGCAGCGCGAGGATTCGATCGAGGTACGGTCCGTTCGTCGCCAGGGGCGGGATCGGACGCGGGCGGGCGCGGAGCGCGGCCTTGAAGTCATCCGTGTAGAGCCACTCCGTGTCGCGATCGTCGAACAACGAGATTAGATGACGATACGCCTCGGGCAGGTGCGCGCCGCCGACGAGCGGCAGGTAATCCAGCAGCTTGAGCTTGCCGCGATCGCCGAGCGCGGCCGGGTACTGAAACGCCAGGTTGAGCGCGCCCGCCGGCGTCGCCTTGACGAGCGGCATCACGATGTTGCGCCGCACGGCGAGCGGAAGGTGCCCGAGATAGGCGCCGCCGAGCAGCGCCTTGTGAAACAGGTAGCCGGCAAGCGTCTCGTCGGCGCCCTCGCCGGTCAGCACGACGGTGACGTCCTGTTTGGCCCGTCGTGAGAGTTGATACATCGGAATCACGATCGGATCGCCAACCGGCTCGTCCAGATGCCAGACGATCTGCGGCAGCAGCTCGATGTCCGACGCGCGGCAGGAGATTTCCGTGTGGACGCAGCCGAGCTGGCGGGCCGTGGAAGCGGCCTGTTCGAGCTCGTCGTGCTCGAAGTCGAACCCGACAGTGAACGTCCGGACCGGCTGCGCCGTCAGCCGCGCCATGGCGGCGACGATCGTGCTCGAGTCGAGTCCGGCGCTGAGGTACGCGCCCAGCGGGACCTCCGACATCAGCCGCCGCGTAATGCTTCGCTCGAATCGCTCCGCGAACTCCTCGAGATAGTCCTCGTCGCTCCGCCGCCCCATCGGCCCAACCGGCGTCGGGCTCCAGTACCGCGTGAGCGTGACGCGGCCGTTCTCCACCATGGCGTAGTGCGCCGCCGGCAGCTTGCGGACCTCACGGAACAACCCGCCCGGGCCGGGCACGTATCGCAGCGCGAGATAGTCGTGCACCGCCTGCGGGTCGAGCGTCGGCTTGAACCCGCCGTAGCGGAGCAGCGACTTGATCTCCGACGCGAACAGGAACCCGTCACCGGCCTCGACGTAGTAGAGCGGCTTGATGCCGAGCCGATCGCGGGCGATCATCAGCCGGCGTGTGATCCGGTCGTACAGCGCGAACGTCCACATGCCGGCCATTCGATCCAGGCAGCCGGCCCCGAATTCCTCGTACAGATGCAGAATGACTTCCGAGTCCGACGCCGTGCGGAAGCGATGGCCGCGCGACTCCAGGTCGCGGCGGAGATCGCGATGGTTGTAGATCTCGCCGTTGTGAATGAGGACGAGCGATCCGTCCTCGTTCTCGATCGGCTGGCGGCCGCCGGCGACGTCGATGATGCTGAGCCGGCGATGCCCGAGGCCGACGCCGTCCGCGCAGAAATACCCGTCGCCGTCCGGACCGCGATGCCGCAGCACGTCCGTCATGCGCTGGAGCAGCCCATGCTCACGAATCCCGACGAAACCGCAGATGCCGCACATCGATCAATCCACCGTGATGTCCCGTGCCAGCGTCACGCCCGCGACGACGGCGCGCGGATCGATGGCGTCGGCGGGCCGCATGTCCGTCAGCTCGTTGGCGATGAAGTAGCGCGACGACCCCATGTGGATCGTCGTGAACACCGACTCGCGCCTGAGCTCGGTCATGTCCGCGCCGCCGGGACCCGCGAGCTCGTCGCGGACGCTGACGCGGCGCTCGCCGAAATCGATTCGGCGCTTGAAGCGGACGGGAACGGACTTGCGGCGATAGATGAGGGTCTTCACGAGCCGCGCCTTCAGCCAGCGCCCCAGACCGGGCAGGCGCCCCAGCGTGAGCGTGAAGATCCGGAACGCCACGAACATGATCGGCGTCATCGTCGGCCGCGAGAACTGCGCGAGATCGCCCTCCACTTCGATGCTCGCCTGGACGGCACGCGTCGGGCGGCCTGGATCGTAGTACTGGGTGGAGACCGACCCGCCGGCGCGAAGACGGCCGACGTAGCCGCAGTCGGCGTCGACCAGCGACCGGCGTTGTCGATCGAATACCTTCAGGACCCCGCCTTTGGCCGTACCGACGTACGCGTCGTAGTGCTGCGTTCTCATTCTCGCGAGCCCTGCGCGCGGAAAAAACACCAGACCGGGATCGCCGGCGGGCTCGACGGCGCGTACGGGTTCCCGCTGCGCCGAGGCCGCCTGAAACGCGAACACGTAGTTGTTCAGGAACGGGAAGTAGTTGAACAGATCGATCGCCCGAAGGCCCGCCGCGGCGCCCGATGACACGCTCGGCCGCATGGCTTCGGCAATCCACGCCGAAGCCGGGTCGCGATGCGCGAGCATCTCGTAGGCCGCCGGGTAGTAGGTCTGCGTGTTGCGGCTTGCGTACTCGCCGCCGAGGCTTCCGTCGGCGTGGACGAAATGCGCGAGGAACCGCGCGGCGCGGGCCAGAGACGCGGCCAGCCGCTCGTCGCCGCTGAATTGCCAGCATCGAGCCAGGTAGAAGCTGCCGTGCGTCTGGTAGCCGGGATCGGGACCGCCGTATTCGTCGTACCATCCCTCGTCCGACTGGCGTCCCAGAATCTTGTCGAGAAAGTACCAGCTGCGGTCCTTGAAACGCGACTCGCCGGTGTGCCGGTACGCCTGATACAGGGCGGCTGCGGCGGCGGCGAGATGGTTCGAGAGAAACCCGTGCGTCTCATCGTTCGACGAGAGCCAGGCACCCGCTCGCGCCAGCGTCGCCTTCGTCGTCTGCACGGTGTCCGCCGGAAGATCGCGGCCGACGAGCTCGAGCGCCTCGCCGGCATAAAACGACGTGAATGCCGTCGCAGCCAGCGAACGCTCGAACGGATACGCTTCATCGAAGCTTCCGTCCGGGTGCTGAATCGCCGTCCAGAAACGGAACCCTCGATCGATCCACTCGAGCAGCTTCGGGTTGCGGCAGTACGGACTCGATGCGAGCGGCGCGGCGTAGAGAAACGACAGCACGCAGAGCGATTCCTGCAGGCGTGACGCCGGAAAATCCACGAACTTCCAGGCCCAGTAGGTGCGGTCGCCGCAGCCGGCGGTCGGGCTGAGCGCCTCGCGATCCATCAGGCTCAGAACGCGCGGCGCCTCGTCGAGAATCGCCGCGGCGTACACCCCGGCCGCCGCGGACGCCGGGAAGGCGCGTGCGCTCTCGCGAGGATCCGTCACCGGAATGGCGACCAACGATTACCTTTCCGCATCCCGGGCCGGCGCCGGCTCGTAATCGACGGGCGCCCCCTGATCGAGGCTCTGGCGAATGAGAAACGTCGTCTCGGTCACGGCGATCATGCTGGCAAGATCAATGGGCATCGGTCCGCCGCTGCGCAGCGCGGCGATGAAGGCGGCCATTTCTTCGGCGTGTCCCTTCGCCTGATTGAACAGCCGGTGGCGCCGGCGCCGATTGTCGCGAAACATCGACAGGCGGCGGAAGTTGTCCAGCTGCGCGGTCCGGCCGCCGCCGAACACTTCGACGTACTCCTTGGGCACGGCCGGATCGCCGCTCGCCATGTAGTGGATGACGCCGACGCCTCCGTTGGCGAGGCGCAGCGTCACGGTGACGTTCTGCCGGCTCCGTGGGTCGCGGCCCACCTCTTCGGCAAACACGCGCGTCGGCAGCGCACCGCCGAGAAACGCGATCGTGTCCACGAAGTGACAGATCTCGCCAAGGATGCGGCCGCCGCCTTCGACCGGATCCAGCACCCAGCTGTCCGCGGGCAGCGCGCCGGCGTTGACGCGATACGAGATGAACAGCGGCTCGGCGACGTCGGCAAAGAACTCGCGGCATCGACGCGTCAGCGGCGCGAACCGCCGGTTGAATCCAACCATCAGCCGCGGGTTGGTGCTCTTCTCCACCGCCTCCACGACATCGGCGAGCCCGGCCGAGTCGAGCGCCAGCGGTTTTTCGACGAACACGGCCTTGCCGGCGCGGATCGCCGCGGCCGTGAGACCCGCGTGTTGATCGTGCCGGGTCGCGATCACGACTGCGTCAACATTCGGATCGACGATGACCTCGTCGGGATCGCTCGTGCAGTACTCCGCGCCGTACGTCGTGCCCACATGACGGCTGGTGAATCCAGACGCCGTGCAGACGGCCTGCAGGCGGACGCCGGGCTGTGCGGTAAGCGCCGGCAGCAGGACGCCTTTCGCGAACTGGCCGGCGCCGATGACGCCGCATCGCAACTGACCATCGCGCCGCGGACTTGTTCTCGTCGCAGCCCCGGTCAGATTCACGCGCGAGCCGGGCGCGGGCTCGCCTTCGTACTCGAGCAGGATCGCGACGGCGGGTTCGGCCCGCTCCCCCGTCACCACCTGGTACGCCGACTCGGCGTCGTCGATGGCAAAGCGGTGCGTCACCAGCGGCCCGAGCGAAATGTCACCGCGCGCCACCAGATCGAGGAACGCCTGCATGTTGCGTCCCTCGGTCCACCGGACGTACGCCGCCGGATAATCCTGGCCGCGAATTTCGTACGCAGGATCGTACCGGCCCGGCCCGTACGATCGGCTGACGAGCAGCGTCAGCTCCTTCTCGAAGAACGGCCGGCGCTCGATCGCCATCCCGACGTCGCCGACGACGATGACGCGCCCTTTGAGGCGCGAAACAGCGGCCGCCTGCCGCATCGGCTCATCCGACTTGGCCGCGGCGCAGAGCAGGACCGAATCGGCTCCCAGTCCGCCCGTAAGTTCCGAAACGATGCCCGGTAGCGCCCCGGCAGGCACGGCGTAATGCGCGCCGAGCCGCTTCGCCATGTCGAGCTTCGCCGGATCGATGTCCGACGCAATGACCGTCGCGCCGGCACAGCGCGCGAGCTGGGCGGCGATTTGACCGACGAGGCCGAGACCGAGAACCACGACCTTGTCCCCAAGCGCGATCTCCGCCAGCCGTACGCCGTGCAGCGCGATCGTTCCGACCGTGACAAAACAGCCGTCGTCGTACGACAGCCCGTCAGGCATCCGCGCCGCGAGATTCTTTGGAACGTAATCGACCTCCGCGTGGTTCGCGTGGCCGAGACCGGCGCAGGCGACGCGGTCGCCGACGTGGAACCCGGTCGCGGCGGCGCCGGCCTCGAGCACGTCGCCCGCGCACGAATAGCCGAGCGGAATCGGCGTGCTCATCAGATTTCTGACGACCTTGTAGGTGCTCCAATACCCTTCCTGCTTCGCTTTGTTGAGCACCTTGCGAAAGAGGTCGGGTCGATCCCTGGCCTTCCCCAGCGGACCCTTGTTGGCGAGCGCGATGACGGCGCGCTCGGTCCCGAGACTGATGAGCGATCGCCGGACGCGAACGAGCAGCCCGTCGGGTCTCAGGATCGGTGACGGGAGCTCCTGGACCTGCAGTTTGCCGGTCTTGAGATTCTGTGTGACTGCTTTCATCGGTTGTGACCGTTCGTGCACTGCGACAGCACGTCTCCCGTGCTGACGATCGTGTAGTGGCGCCGCACCAGATTCAGCATCGCCAGGCAGCGCGCCCGCTTGGTCTCGGCGGACAGGTGCGACAGCGTGAACAGCCGCTGCCGGACGCCGCGGAGCCGGCCGCTCGGGAGCGGATCGGCAAAGTCCGTCAGATGAAACAGCAGCACCAGCGGCGTGCGCTGGCGCCGATAGTCCGTGAGGCCGGCGCGGAAATACCAGTTTCCGAGCACCAGGCTGTACGACGGATGAAAGGGAAACGAGAACGGCCCGGCCGACGGCAGCGGCAGCTCGTACAGCGGCTGACCGGCAAGCGGCCGGTGCGGGATCGCCGTGTGACGTTTCGGCTCGGCCAGCATCGACGAGTCGTACGCGTAGCCGGCGTCGTTGATGAGCTCGAGGCATTCACGATCGATGTGAAATCCGGGCGCGCGAAACCCGCGCACGTCCGTCGCGAGCTCCGACTTCAGACACCGCAGGCTCTCGATGATCTCGCGGCGTTTTCCGGCGGCGTCGAGCCGCGTCAGCCGCCCGTGGCTGAAGGAGTGCGACGCGATCTCGTGACCCGATTTCACGGCCTCCTCGAGGAGCGCACGCTTCTTCGCGTCGAAGACATCCTCGGCGACGACGAACAACGTGGCGGCGACGTGTGCCTGCGCGAACAGATCCAGCGCGCCGCGCAACCCCGACTCGAACAACGGATCGTCGGACGGGTCGTAGCGCCAGCCGTGCGCGCGATAGATGTGCCGCGCGCCGTCGAGGTCCAGATGGACGGCCGCGAGGTGTCGATCGGTCGGGGAATCACTCACCATAGGCGGCTGCCCGGAGACCTGTCCCCAGGCCGCCAACGGGGTCATCATGAAGCAAACCTAGGTCCAAGGCTCCCAGAAGGGGGCCCCCGCAAATGCGCCCTGAGCCCGGTTTTCGGCCCGTGAACGACCCGTCCGACGACCATTATCTCGAACGAGCGGGTTATTAGTCGCCTTGCAGCAGGTTTTCCTTCGAACCAGAAGGCGGGGCCTCGAAAACGGCGCCGGCCTCGCGAGTAAGCCCGAGCACGTCAATTACCACGACCAGAAAACGAGCGCGGCGATCGCGGTGAAGCCCGCAAAAATGGCGGCTTGGGCGGCGCGCCGCAGCGCGCGCAATTTTTGTGGTGCGAATGCGCCGGGCGGCGAACCGGCAAACCTCGGGGCCTCGCGGGACTGCAGCGAGGCACCATGCCGCTGAAACCAACCGTACCGGAATCCGTTCGACAACAGGAGCACCACCGGCCTCGTCAGGTGGCGCGTCGCGCTGGCGGTGAGGAAGCTCACGGAGTAGTCGAAGAAGAACAGCGCCCGCTCGAGGAACTGATCGCGTTCGACGCCTGATGAATGCCGGGCCGCCCACAGAAACACCTCGGCCTTGCGGATGTCCTGCGCGGCCCAGGTTTCGGTCGGAAACTCGAGGACCTCGGGACGCTCGAGGTACGGCCGTTCGTGCGAGACCATCCATCGCGCGTAGTGGAGCAGGCTGGCGCGCGCGTAGGCCTGCATGTCGTCGCACTCCCGGCCCTCCTCCTTGATCTGCAGGTAGGCGCCGAGAACCTGCAGGAAGATCGTATAGAACCAGCGGCGCTCGGTGTCGAGCAGGTTTCGCGCCTCGAGATCGTCCTGCGGATGAATGCAGCGCCTGATCAGTTCTTCCGCCTTGGCGCGGAACTCCGGCGCCTTCGACAGCCGCGCGGCCACGAGACACGCCAGGATTGAGTTGGCGGCGCCGCGGCCCGGGCCGTGATAGCCCACCGAGCCGGACGCGCTCGCGAGTCCGGTCGCGCCGCCGGCCAGCCACCGGAAAACGGTCTGCCGCCCGTCGTCCATATCGATGACCCAGCGGCCGAGAGCGATGGCGGTGTCGCGCGACGCCCGGTCGCCGGTCATGAAGTAATGAAGCATCAAGCCGGCGTTGTAGTTGTGCTCGGCACCCGGACCGCCGCCCGGCACCCCGCGAGGATACGTGCGGTGGGTCGACGTGCCGGCGTCCGTGTAATGGCACGTGTGCCAGAACAAGCCGCCGCTGTAGGCCGCCTTGTCCTCGCGCGTCCGGTAGATGTCGATATCGCGGACGTGACGCGCGAGGTCGATCATGAACTGCCACCAGCGGCGATCGCCCGTCGCGAGGAACTGCATCGCAAAGCCGGCGACGGCGTCGTACTGGTTGTTGTAGTGCGAGACGAACGGCTGGTCCGGAGGCTGGAACGCCGACTCGTGATCGCCATGGAGATCGCCGTAGTTGCGCCAGCCGTACTCGTCGGCCCGTTCGCGCTTGCGCTCGAATCCGTGGACCGGATCGAGCGCCAGGTTGACGAGATCCCGGTAGGAGCGATTGGGATCGTCCGCCGCGGGGATGAGACACGGTACGGCGCCGGTCGCGCAGCACCACGCAGGGGACGGATAGGCGAACAACGGATCGTGGCACCACGCGAGCGGCGGATCCGACACGCGGTCAGCTGCGAAGGCGACGACCAGGACATGGGTTTTCTGCTCGCCACCCTGCAGTTCGTAGGTATCGCCGGCCTGGCGCGGAAAGAGACCGACCTCGATCGTGCGCCCCTCGACGCCAATCGCGCGCGGAAAGTTCTGCCAGAACTGCGGCAGAGTGACCGCGACGCCGCCGCGATCGGTCTCGACCGTCAGGACGGGTGACGCGCGGAACGCCGTCCGCTCGGTGTCGCCGGATCGAAGACGGTACCCCCGGAACCGCATCGGCACGCGTCCTTCACGATTGCGATGGATCGCGCCGTTCCAATGCTCACCGCCGCTCGACTCCTGGTAGATCTCGAACGGCGTCGTCACGTCGGCGAGCGGCATGCCGGCTTCCGGCGCACAGCGCACGCGGCGTATGTCGTCAGTGATGGTGAGGAGCACAGCCGCCGACTGCACGTGAAGCGAACCCTCGTCCCCGAGAACCCATTCGCCGTTGGGATGCCGGGCACGGCGCCGGTTGTGGAGCGTGATCTCCACGCGCGCGGTGGCGCTTCCCGCAAACAGCTCGACACGGCCGAGGACCTCGAGCGGCGACGCATCGGAAGCCACCGCGCGCAGCTCGATCTCCGCGCGAACGGGACCGCTCTCCTGCACGCGAACATCGCCGATCCGACATGCGATCAGCCGATCGCCAATCGCGACGCGGAGTCCTGACGCATCGGCGTCAACGGGATGCGCATCGCCAACCGAGATCGACGCGAACGGAAAGGATCCTCCGTTCTCGAAGCGGAACGTCGCGATACCGGTGTCGATCGAGACGGCACCAGCGCCTGCTGAGACGCGGACTTCGTGACCCGTCGTTCGCGCTTGATGCGACTCGGCCGTTGCCGCCGAACCGGACGCGCCCTCCGTGGCGGAGTCGGCGAGCGCGTCGACGAGCGCCCAGCGAATGGAGCCGTCCGGCCACGTGTCGAGCGCGCGGACCTGCAGGGCGGACGCGAGACGAAACGGCGGATCGAGCTCGATGTCGGCCGGCGAAAACGCCCCGCCCGCCGGGAGCGGAATGCCAATTTTGATCGGTTCGCTGCGCCGCTCCGGGGCCCATTCGATCGGATTCAGCCCGCCGAGCGGAACGCGAATTGAATTATGGGTATCCGCCACGCGAAGGTCTGAGGTTCAGAGGCAGTATGTCGAGACAGAACCGACAATAGTCGTCAGTTCCCATGACTTTTGTCTTCTCATCGGATGGCCGGTTGGCGCTGCGGATTGCGATCGCCCTCGGGCTCGTCGTGCGCCTGGCGATATTTTGGCACACGCCGACCCTCGGAACCGAGATCGAGGACGAGCAGCACTACGTGCAGCTCGCCCGGAACATCGTCGCCGGGAACGGATTCGCCTGGTCGGCGAGTCAGCCGACCTCGATCAGGCCGCCGCTCTTTCCGGCGCTCGTCGCGGGGATCTTCTCGGTCGCGGGCACCGGGAATCTCCAGGCCGTGCGCGCCGTCCAGATTCTCCTCGCGCTCATCACGGTGGCGGTGATTTGTGAGCTGGGCCGCCGGACGTTCGGCGCCGCCGCGGGCCGATACGCGGCCGCGTTCTATTTCTTGTATCCGTCGCTGGCCTTCTTCAACTTCACGATCCTCACGGAAACGCTCTTCACGCTTCTGCTGATGACGTTCGTTCTGCTGGCGGTCATGGTCGTGCAGAAGCCGCGAGCGCTGACGGCGCTGCTCTGCGGTCTGACGCTCGGGCTCGCCGCGCTGACGCGCAGCGTCCTCTGGCCGCTCCCGCTGATCCTCTGTCCGCTGCTCGCCGTGCTGCTCCAGGGCTCGATGCGGACCCGGCTCGCGATTCCGGCGATGGTCCTCGCCGGATACGCCGTCGTCATCACGCCGTGGGCAGTCCGGAACACACGGCTGCAGGGGGTCGTGACAATCGTCGACACGATGGGCGGCCTGAATCTGCGCATGGGCAACTACGAGTACACGCCTGACGATCGGATGTGGGCGGCCGTGTCGCTGACCGGCGAACAGAGCTGGTCGTACCCGCTCGCGCAGGAGTTTCCGGGCCAGCATCTCACCGAGGGTGAGAAGGACAAGTGGGCGCAGCGCAAGGCGATCGAGTACATACGAACGCACCCGGAGACCACGCTCAGACGATCGCTGATCAAGTTCGCCGATTTCTGGGGGCTCGAGCGCGAGTACGCCGCCGGTGTGCAGCAGGGCATGTTTCATCCGCCGATGTGGCTCGGCGCGGCGGCCTCGCTGCTGATCGTGGTCACGTACCTGGCGGTGATGGTGTGCGGCGTCGCGGGGCTCTGGCTCGCGCCTTCGGCCTGGCGCATGCAGGTGCTCCTGCTCCTGCCGGTGGTCGTCATCACCGGCGTGCATACCATCGTCTTCGGCCATTCGCGGTACCACATCCCGCTCATTCCGTTGTTCGCGCTGTACGCATCGGCGTTGCTCACGACGCAAAGCCTGGCGGCGTGGCGCGAGCGGCGGCCGGCGGTCGTCGGCGCGGCCGCGACGGTCCTCATGCTCGTCGCGCTGTGGGTCCGGCAGATCGTGCTCGTCGATGCCGGACGGATTCGATCGCTCCTCGACCATGTCGGCTAACGTCGTTCACGCCCTCGATCGGCGGACGATCGGGCCGCAGTCGCCGGGCCGGGGTCTTCGAAACCCGCTCGACGAGACTCGACAGATCCGCGCGGTCCTCTTCGATCTGGACGGCACGCTCTACCGGCAGACGCCTTTGCGATCGCTCATGGCGATGGAGCTGCTCACGCTGCCGCTTTCCGGATTGGTGAAAGCGCCGCAGCGCTGGACGGCGCTGAGGACGTACCGGAAAACACAGGAGCACCTGCGATCGACGGACGCGCATGGATCGGCGGCGGCCGCGCAGCTGGCCGCGGCGGCGCGTCGATCGGGATTGCCTCCGGCTGAAGTCGAGCGGCTCATCGACGAATGGATGGTGACGCGGCCCCTCAAGTACCTCCGGCTTTGCCGCGCGAAGGGTCTGGAGGCGCTGCTGCAGTTTCTCGATCAGGCGGGCGTGGCGGCCGGCGTGCTCTCCGATTACCCGGCCGAGTCCAAGCTGCAGGCGCTCGGCCTCGCCGGGCGCTTCAAGCCGGTGCTCTGCACAAGCGCGCCGGATGTGGCCGCGCTGAAACCAAGCCCGCGCGGATTCCTGCTCGCCTGTCGATTCTGGCGGCTGACGCCGGGCGAAGTGCTCTACGTCGGCGACCGGCCCGACGTCGATGCGGCAGGCGCGTCGGCGGCCGGCATGCCCTGCGTGATCATCGGCGGCCGGCTGCAGACCCGGCGCCGTCCCGGCCGGTATCTCCGGCTCGGCTCACTCGAAAGGCTCCTCGATGTCCTTGACGATCGCCGCTGAACGCCGCGCGCAATCTTCGATCTGGCCGTACGTCCAGATCGCGCGCGTCGACCATTGGTTCAAGAACGCCTTCATGCTCCTCGGCGTCGTGCTGGCCATGTTCTACGAGCCGTCGCTCGTCAGCTGGAAGAGCCTGGTGCCGCTCGCGGTGGCGGTGCTGTCGACGTGCCTGGTGGCGTCGAGCAACTACGTTCTGAACGAGCTGCTCGACGGACCGCGTGACAGCCTGCATCCGGACAAGCGCACTCGTCCGGTGCCGTCGGGCCGCATCCGGCCCGCGCTCGCCTACGTCGAATGGCTCGCGCTCGCAGCCGCGGGCTTCGCGCTGGCGCTGTCGCTGAACGTCTATTTCTTCGCGTCGGCGCTGGCGCTCTGGATCATGGGGATCGCCTACAACGTGCCGCCGCTGCGGACGAAGGAATGGCCGTACCTCGACGTGCTCAGCGAGTCGGTGAACAACCCCATCCGCCTGTTCCTGGGCTGGTTCGCGCTCGTCACCATCCGCGTCCCGCCGCTGTCGCTCGCGATTGCCTACTGGATGCTCGGCGCCTTTTTCATGGCGATGAAACGCTTCGCGGAGTACCGGCACATCGGCGATCAGCGCGTCGCCGCGGCGTATCGCCGGTCGTTCGAGTTCTACACCGAGGAGCGGCTGCTCGTCAGCCTGTTCTTCTATGCAACGACGTGCGCGCTGTTTGCGGGGATCTTCATCGTGCGGTATCACCTCGAGCTGATTCTGTTCACCCCGATCGGCGCCGGCGTGTTCGCCTACTACCTCCACATCGGACTGATGCCGAACAGCCCCGTGCAGAATCCGGAGAAGCTGTACCGGCAGCGCGGCTTCTTCGCGTACATGCTGTTTGCGACGGCGGTCTTCATTCTGCTGATGTTCACGTCGATTCCGGGCCTGTACGAACTGTTCAACGTCGACCCCGCCAGAATGGAGCCGCTCTGGACGCTGGGAGGCCGTTAAGTGCCCGGACTCGTCGGGCACGTCGGCACGAAGGGCCGCGACGACACGGCCCGCAGGTTTGGCGCCGCGCGCGATCGCATGCGGCGCCATCCGAATGTCTCAGTCGAGTCGATCGAGGCGCCGGATGGATCCTGGCTGCTCGGCCGGGTCCGGCTCGGTTCGGCGTCCGATCGGCAGCCGGGTGCGATCGCCGGCGCGCCGCTCGCCGTGTTTCACGGCGTGCTTCACAACGAGGCCGCCCTTCGACAAGAGCTGACCTCCCCGGCGCCGGTCGAATCGATTGCGTCGCTCCTTGCTGAGCTGTACCGGCAGTTCGATCTGGGATTCGTCGGACGCCTCGAGGGCGAGTTCTGCCTCGCGCTGATCGATCCGCAGCGACGCCGGCTGCTGCTCGCGACCGACGCGCTGGGCAGTCATCCCATTTACTGGCGCGCCGACAGCGACGGCCTCGCGTTCAGCTCCGATCTCTCGGCCGTGCTGCGCGCGACGTCGGCGGCGCGTCTCGATCTCCGGGCGGTGGCGGACTATCTCACGCTCGGCGCGGTGCTCGGCGACCGGACGCTGGCGGCGGGCGTCGAGTTGCTCGGCCCCGGCACGATGCTGGTCTACGATCTTCGAGACCGGCGCGCGACGCTCCACCCCTACGTGAATCTTGCGTCGCTGTTCGAACAGAAGGCGGCCGATCACGCCAGCTATCTCGAGGCAGTGCGGGCGGCGTTCCAGGACTCCGTCGGCCGCGCGCTGAACACGTCGCAGCCGATCGGCCTGTCGCTGTCCGGAGGGCTCGACAGCCGCGCCATCCTGAGCGCCATCAACGGCCGGACGTCGGCGCTTCGTACCTACACCCTCGGCGTCGCCGGATGCGCCGACCAGGTCATCGCGGCGCAGCTCTCGCGGATCGCTGGCACGCAGCATCGCTACTTCGAGCTGGATCAGACGTATCAGCGCGACTTCCTGCCGAACATGGCGGAAATGGTCTCGCTCACCGACGGCATGTACCTGAGCCATGGCCTGACGGAAATGCTGGCCGTGCAATTCCTGAGTCAGACGGACATCGGCGTGCTGCTGCGCGGTCACGGCGGTGAGCTGGCGAAGGCGCATCTCGCCTGGCCGCTTCACACGGATGCCCGCGTGTATGAGCTGGCGTCGGTCGAGGAGTTGATTCCGTATCTCAGCGCGCGGGCGAACTACGTCACGCCCGACCTGCCGCTGTCGCGGATCCTGACGCCCGAGGCGCACGTGCAGGCGGGGGACGGCGCCAGCGAGTCATTCGCCGCCGCGCTCGCGGGCACGCGGTTGTCGCCGGCCGAGTGCTGCAGCTACCTGTATCTCCGCGAGCTCAATCGCCGGTTCACGATCCCCTCGATCGAGCTCTTTCGGAGCCGCGTCGAAGTCCGGCTCCCGTATCTGAACGTCAGGTTTCTGAAGGTGCTGCTCGCCGCGCCGCCGAAATGGCGCGACAGCACCGAGATCCACCGGATGCTCACGGCGTCCGGCCTCCCCAGGCTGCTGAAGGTCCGGAATTCGAACACCGGCGCCGCCGCCGGCGCGGGCCCGCGAGCCGAGTTCGCGCTGGACAAGCTGAACAGCGTCCTGAAGCGGTTGCACGTTCACGGATACCGCCACTATCACAACTTCGACGCCTGGATGCGACAGGGGCTGCTCGACAGCGTCGAGGCCGAGCTGCTGGCGCCGTCCGCGCGGGTGCAGACGTTCGTCGACAAGCGCACGCTGCAGGATCTCGTCCGGCAGACCCGCGCCGGTGTCGCCGATCGGGGCTACCTGCTGCAGGTGCTTCTGATCCTCGAGCTCTGGCAGCGCGAGAACAGGATTGGAGCGGCCGCGTGACGGGTTCTCTGACCGCCAGATTCGCCGCCGCCGCGATCGCCGCGGCGATCCTGCAGCCGGTCCAGACGATTCAGGCGTGCTCGCGCTGCGGCTGGACACCGCACAATGGGCCGACCGTGACCGTCAGCACGGTGGCGGCGCTCGAGCGCGCCGTCGCGTCGGCCAAACCGCGCGATACGATCCTTCTCGCGGACGGATCGTACGCGCTCCGACGATCGATCGACATCGCGACAAACGGGGTCACGCTTCGAGGCAAGAGCGGCGATCGGACGAAGGTCGTCCTTCGCGGCGGCGGCATGACGTCGAGCGATCCGATTGGCGTCGCCATTTCCGTGAGCGCCCCGAATGTCACCATTGCCGATCTCACCATCCGCGACGTTCGCTTTCACGCGGTCCAGGTCCGCGGCGAAAGTGGCGCGTCCGGTTTCACGCTGCACAACGCGCGGCTGCTGGACACGGGCCAGCAACTGCTCAAGGGCAGCGTCTCGGAGGCGCCGATCTATGCGGATTTCGGCGTGATTGCCTGCTCGGACTTCGAATACACGTCGAACGCCCCGAGCGACTACACGAACGGGGTGGACTTGCTGGCGACGCGCGGATGGGTGATTCGCGACAACCACTTCGCTCGAATCCGCGGCCCTCAATCCCAGGGCTTTCGCGCCGGCTCGTCCATCCTCGTCTGGTGGGCCGGCGTGGAGACCGTCGTCGAACGCAACCTCATCGTCGATTCCTATCGCGGCATCACCCTCGGCCTGACGGATGAGCTCCCCAAGGGCGCGCGAAAAGGCGAGCGTACGTACGATCACACGGAAGGCCGGATTCAGAACAACGTGATCGTCAATCTCAACCCGTGGGCCGATGTCGCGATTGACGCCAGTGCGTCCCGGAACCTTCGGATCGAGCACAATACCGTGCTGGTCGAAGGCAAGACGCCGTGGTCGATCGACGTGCGGTTTCCCGCATCGAACGCGCTGGTGCGGAACAACCTCACGAATCGCCGGGTCTTCCAGCGCGACGGCGCGACGGTCACGCTGGATGGCAACGTCATGAGCGCCCGCGCCGCCTGGTTCGTCAACCCCCGCACGGGCGACCTGCACCTGACGTCTCTCGGCCGCCCGGCGATCGATGCCGGTGTGCCGATTCCTGATCTGACCGATGATTTCGATCGCGGGGTGCGGCCCGCCGGCCGCGCACCCGACGCCGGCGCCTTCGAGATGGGCACGCAGGCGCCCCGGACGCGGGCCGGAGGGAAGTAGGCATATCGGATGGCGCCTCCCGTCGGCTCTTCGGAGAGACACGCTCCGGTCGTGTCCTTTATCGTCCCCGTGCGGAATGACGCGCGGCGGCTCGAGCACTGTCTCCGAAGCGTGCAGACAGGCCGGCAGACGGCCGCCGTCATCGAGCTGGTCGTCGCCGACAACGGCTCGACCGACGAATCGGCCGCGGTCGCGCGGGCGGCCGGCGCGACCGTCGTGTCGCTTCCCGGCGTGCGTCTCGGCGAGCTGCGCAATCGCGCCGTGAATGCTGCGCGCGGGGACGTGCTTGCGTTCGTCGACGCCGACCACGAAATCGGTCCCGACTGGGTCGCGGCGGCCGTGAGCGTGTTGTCAGACGATGGCGTGGCTGCAGTCGGCGCGCCGTGCCGCCCTCCATCGCCGGCGACCTGGGTTCAGCGGCTGTACGATCGGCTGCGGCGTCATCCCGGCGGGCAGGAAGTTGTCGACTGGCTCGGCAGCGGGAACATGGCCGTCCGCCGCCGGGCATTCGCGGAGGTCGGCGGTTTCGACACGTCGCTCGAGACCTGCGAGGACGTGGACCTCTGCCGGAAGCTTCGCGCGCGCGGCTACCGGCTCGTCGCGGACGCCCGGATGCATAACGTGCACTACGGTGATCCGCGTACGCTCCGGCACGTATTCTTCGGCGAGATGTGGCGCGGACGTGACAACGTGCGCGTCAGCCTGCGCGCGCCGCGGACGGTCCGGACCCTGGTGAGCGCGGCGATCCCGGTCTTCAACCTGCTGGCGCTGGCGCTCGTGGTCGTCGGGTCGTTGTCAGGGACAGCCGTTGGCTGGACGATGGCCGCGCTTGCGGCGATCTCGGTGCTGGGGCTCATGGCGCTGCGAGCGTCCGTGATGATCGGCGGCGCGGCGGCGCGCGACTTTCCGCGCGCGTTTGCGGTCGCCGCCGCCTACGAGCTCGGGCGCGCGCTGGCCCTGACGGCCCGCGTCGGCTACGGCCGCCGGCGGCGAGGAGCGGCGGCGTGAGCGGCGGCCGCCTCTCGATTCTCGAGTTGCGCAGCGTCCGCGGCACCGGCGGCGGACCCGAGAAGACGATCCTGTTCGGCACGGAGCGAACCGATCGCTCGCGCTTCGCGGTCACGGTCTGCTACCTTCGCGATCTTCGCGACCCCGTCTTCGGCATCGACGATCGCGCGCGGCAGCTGAACATCGACTACGTCGAGATTCTCGAGCGCCATTCGTTCGATCCGGGCATCTGGCGGAAGCTGTCGGCGCTCGTTCGCGAACGGCAGATCGACATCGTGCACTCGCACGACTACAAGACCGATCTCCTGGCGCTGATGCTCGCGCGCCGGCTCGGCGTGATCACGCTCTCGACCGCGCACGGCTGGACCGGTCAGAGCGCGCGCGAACGCTACGTGTACTACCCGGCCGGCAAACGCCTGCTCGCGCGATTTCCGCACGTCATCGCCGTCTCGAGCGACATCCGCAACGAGCTCATGCGCCACGGCATGGACGCACGCCGGATCACGGTGATTCTGAACGCGATCGATCCCGAGGCGTTCGTCCGCGTGGACGCGAAGCGCGACGTCGTCCGGCGCGGGCTCGGCCTTCGCCCGAATGATTTCGTCGTCGGCGCCGTCGGCCGGCTCGAGCGTCAGAAGCGCTTCGACGTGCTGCTCGAGGCGTTCGCCCCGCTCGCCCGCTCTCGTCCCGACCTGCGTCTCGTCATCGTCGGAGACGGCAGCCTCCGCGGCGAGCTCGCCGCGCAGGTGACCACGCTCGGGCTCGACGCATCATGTGTGCTGGCCGGCCACCGGCTCGACATCGCCGAGCTGCACAACGCGTTCGATCTGTTCGTCCAGTCCTCCGAGTACGAAGGCACGCCGAACGCCGTGCTCGAAGCGATGGCGATGAGCACGCCCATCGTCGCCACGGACGTCGGCGGTACCGCGGAGCTGGCGGCCGACGAGGTGCACGCGCTGCTCGTGCCGCCCCACGACGTTGGCGCCCTGCGCGCCGCGATTGAACGCGTGCCGACCGATCCGGACGGCGCGCGCACGCGCGCGGCCGCGGCGCGGCGGCGCATCGAAACGGAGCTCTCCTTCGACGCGAGGACCCGGTGTCTCGAACGCCTCTACGAGCAGCTCGCCCGCGACCGCACTGACGTCGGCGCCACGCGCGGAGTACCGCACCATGCGTGAAGCCGCCAAGGCGATCGCGCACGGGCTCGCGACGATTGCCGTCATTCCGTTGCTCGTCTCCTTCTTCATCCGGCGAGCGTTCCTTGGCGCCAACCGGGCGCTCGAGGGCTCGAGCCAGACGCTCTCGCTCGTGCCGGGGCTGCTCGGTGATTATTTCCGCCGCGCCTTCCTCGCGCAGACGATCGCCCACTGCGATCGATCGGCCACCGTGCAATTCGGCACCATCTTCAGCCAGGCGGGCGCCCGGATCGACGCCAACGTCTACGTCGGTCCGCGCTGCCATCTCGGTCTGGTCCATCTCGAACGGGATGTGCTCCTCGCCGCGGCCGTCCACGTGCCGAGCGGCGGCGAGACGCACGGCATCGGCGATCCCGACCGGCCGATTCGCGAGCAGCCCGGCACGCGCAAGATCGTCAGGATCGGCGAGGGGACGTGGGTCGGCAGTGCCGCGGTCGTCCTGGCCGATGTCGGCCGGCACTGCGTGATCGGCGCCGGCGCCGTGGTGACGTCTCCGCTGCCCGACTACGTGATTGCCGCCGGCGTTCCCGCACGCGTCATCCGCAGCAGGCAGCCGGTCACCGCCGGCGCATGAGGATTCTCTTCCTCACTCACCGACTGCCGTACGCTCCCAATCGCGGCGACCGGACGCGTGCGTTCTATCTCCTGCGCGAGATGTCGCGCTTCGCCGACGTGTCCCTGTTCTCGTTCGTCCACGACGACGACGAGCGGTCGCACTGCGACGACGTGCCGTTCGCGCGCGACGTGACCTGCCTTCGCGTGAAACGCGTGCCGAATCTGTTTCGCGGCGCCCTGCGTCTGCCGACGTCGCGGCCGCTGACGCACAGCCTCCTCGACGCCGCCGAGGCGCGCGCCGCGCTCGGTGCGGTGTACCGCGATCGCCGTCCCGATCTCGTCGTCGCATTCTGTTCCGGCATGGCGCGGTTCGCGGTCGATCCGCCGCTCGATCGCTGCCCGTTCGTCCTCGACATGGTCGACGTCGATTCCGTCAAGTGGGCGCAGCTCTCGCAGGTCACGCGACCGCCGCTGCGCTGGATCTATCGCCGCGAGGCGCGCACGCTGGCCGCGTTCGAGGCCATGGTGGCGCCCCGAGCCGAAGCGACGCTCGTCGTCAACGAACGTGAGCGCGCGGCGCTCGCGCGGATCGCGCCGGCGGCAAAGATCAAGGTCCAGCCGGGGGGCATCGACGACGAATCGTTCCAGCCCCCGAATCCGCCGGCGGCGTCACGCGACGTGATCTTCTGCGGCGTGATGGACTACGAGCCGAACGAGCTCGGCGTCGCCTGGTTTGCCGATCAGGTCTGGCCGCACGTCCGCGCGGCGATCCCCGACGCGCGCTTCACGATCGTCGGATCCGCGCCGACCCGCGTGGTCCGCCAGCTCGCCGTGCGAGACCGATCGATCGACGTCATCGGCAACGTCCCCAGCGTGCAGCCGTATCTCTGGAAGGCTGCGGTCTCCGTGGCGCCGCTGCATCTTGCGCAGGGTCTCCAGACAAAAGTTCTCGAAGCGCTGGCCGCCGGCCTGCCCGTTGTCGTGACGCCTGCAGTGCTGAAAGGATTACCGGCGGACGTGCAGCCAGGATGTCTCGTCGCCAATGACGCCGCCGATTTCGCTGAGCGCGTGATCCGGTTGCTGAAACTTCCGCCGCCGGAGCGCCGGCGTCACGCGGCCTTGACGCCGATTCAGACTCTGCAATGGTCCGAACAGTTACGAAGCCTCGAAAGAATTTTGATGGAAGCCGTGTCACATTCTCGACACGCCGCGCACGCCTGATTCGCGTTCGTAGACAACGATCGGCCTTTAGCGTCACTGCCGTTACGGTCTCGTAATCCAATCCCGGTGACCTCTCCGATTTCCGTGAGAACACGCATAAAAGCGTGCGCACAGGCTTGGTACCTGCCTTGCCCTTGGCCCCGCCTGATCTCCCCTGTGGTGCGGCATGCAGCGATGTGCAACCAGCCTTCGTGTTAAATCGCGATCAAGAATTCTTACTGCTTCAGTCTTCGCCGTTCTCCTGACGGCAGTTGTCAGCCCCGCGGAAGCCCAGCTTCCAAACGGCATCCCGAATCTCTGTGCCAATCCGACGGTCACGTCCGTAAGAACCGGGGCGTGGTCCGATCCGGCGACGTGGTCGATCGGGCAAGTGCCGGGCGTGAACGATCGGGTCTCGATTGCTGCGGGCACGGCCGTCACCTACGACCGGCAGAGCGACGCCGACATCGTCTGTAT
>JBLNGH010000219.1:0-8267 GCA_050264575.1 Acidobacteriota bacterium
TCACGTACTCCGACGCCGGAAAGAACCGCCACACCGCAAGGACGACGAGCGCGATTGGCAGGAGAAGCGTGGCGGTCGGACCAGCCGCGTTCCCGCGATAGAGCAACTGGAGCCGGCACGTCACGAGAAGGGCGGCGCCGGCGAGCGCATTGCCCATCAGGAGGCGCTCGAATCGATATTCACCCGCGGCCGCCAGGAGGAGCACCGTAAGGAGCGACCACGCGAGGCTCAGGATCACGTGCCAGAACAGCCGTTCCTCGACGGCCAGGCTGGCGCGGCGGGCGCGATCGCCAATCGGCAGACGGAAGATCAACGCCCCGGGCAGATACGCCACGAGCAGGACGCCGAGCCAGAAACGCAACAGCTGCTACCTGACCATCGACGCGGGCCGCCAGGACTGCACTGCGGCCGCGACGACCTCGACGTCGGCGTCCGACAAGTTTGGATTGAGCGGGATGGAACAGACTTCGTCGGCGACGCGGTCGGCGACCGGACACGGCGCGTTGGCGAGATGACGAAGCGCATCCTGTCGCGGAATCGACTTCGGATAGTGCACGAGCGTGCCCACGCCCGCGTCCTGCAGATGCGACTGGAATCGATCGCGTTCGGGCGTGAGCACCGGGAACAGGTGATAGACGTGTCCGGGGTCGAATTCCGGGGGCACGGCGACGGGCGCGCCCGACAGGAGGCGCCGATACAACCGCGCGAGTTCGCGGCGGCGCGCCGTCCAGGCGCCGAGAAACCCCAGCCGCGCGCGAAGAATCGCGGCCTGGATCTCGTCCAGGCGGCTGTTCACGCCGAACTCGACGTGCTCGTATTTGCCCGTCTGACCTCCGTTGCGCAGTCGTTTGAGCTTGTCCGCCAGCGCGCGGTCGTTCGTCGTGATCGCGCCACCGTCGCCGAGCGCCCCCAGATTCTTCGTCGGATAGAAGCTGAAGGCGCCGGCCGCGCCAAATGTTCCCACGGGGCGGCCGCCAGACGTGGCCAGATGCGCCTGACACGCGTCTTCGACCAGCGCTAATTTGTGCCGTGACGCAATCGCAGCGAACGCCGTCATGTCAGCCGGCTGGCCGTACAGATGGACCGGAAGGATCGCGGCGGTGCGCGGCGTGATTGCCGACTCCGTCGCCGCCGGGGCCATCGTCAGCCGCTCCGGATCGAGATCGGCAAAGACGGGCGTCGCCCCGGTCATCATGATCGCGAGCGCCGAGAACGCCGCGGACATCGGCGCGGTGATCACCTCGTCGCCGGGCCCGATGCCAAGCGCGCGCAGCGTGAGGGCAATCGCGTCCGTGCCGGTGCCGACGCCGACCGCGTAGCTGCTGCCCGAAGCCTTGGCGAACTCGTCCTCGAAGGCCGTGAGCTCCGGCCCGAGGATGAACCAGCCGCGCGCGACGACGCGATCGATCGCGTCGCGGACCGCGGCGGCATCCGGTCCGGGGACGAGCGACATGAAGGGCACGCGAAGCGTCATGACGGTCGTGGCGAGTCGGGCTCGTCGAGATACTTATCGAGATGGGCGCGATAGTACGCCAGCGTGCGGGTCAGGCCGTCTCGCAGTGTGACGGCAGGCCGCCAGCCGGTGGCTTTGCAGAACTTGGTCGAATCCGAATAGAACGAACCGATGTCGATGCGCCGCTTGTCCTCGGGCCATTCGATGAAGCGCACCGAGCCGCGCCCGCTCCGGTCGATCAGCAGCGTGACGAGATCGCGGTGCGCGATCGGCTCGCTGCCGCCCACGTTGAAGACGTCGCCGTTGCACGCATCGGACGCGCCCGCTCGCAGGAACGCGTCGCCGACGTCGTCGACGTACACGAAATCGCGGATCTGCGACCCGTCGCCGTAAATCTGAATCTCTTTCCCCTCGAGCGCGAGCCGGACGAACCAGCCGATGAATCCCTGCCGGTTGTTCCGGATGAGCTGACGCGGGCCGTACACGTTCGTCAGCCGCAGCGAGCACGCGCGCACGTCGAAGACGTTGTTGTAGACGAGATGGTAGTACTCGCCCGCGGCCTTGTTGATGCCGTTGATGTCGGTGGGCCGGACCAGCTGCGTTTCGTCCACCGGCAGACGATCGGGCCGCCCGTAGATCTGCCGCGTGCCGGCGTAGACCACCTTCGTCCCCGGGTTGTGCTGCCGGCAGGCCTCGAGGATCGTGAGCTGCGCGCGGCAGTTGATCTCGAGATCGGTGTGCGGGTCGCGCATGCTGTCGATGTGACTGACCTGACCCGCGAGGTTGAAAATCACGTCGCGGCCGCGCACCAGGTAGTTCATCGTCGTGCTCTGCCGCACGTCGGCGATGTTGACGCGCAGCCGGTCTTCGATACCCGCGATGTTGAAGAGGTTGCCGCCGTAGTCCGGCAGCAGGGAATCGATCACCAGGACGTCGGCGCCGAGGTCGACCAGTTGCCGCGCGAGATTCGATCCGATGAAGCCGAGGCCGCCGGTGATGAGCACACGCCGACCGCGATAGAAGTCGCGATAGTCCTGGCTCATGAGGGGTGACGCCACACCGCGCCACACACGCTAGCACGCGTCGCAACGCGTCTCAACTGACGCGTCCAGACTTTCCGGCGTCCGGTTTTCCTGGCTTCTCCAAGCGCACGCGATCGTACGCGGCCTCGAAACGCTCGGCGACTCGAGGCCAGCCGAAATCGCGAATCACGCTGGCGCGCGCGGCGACGCCCAGATCGTGCGCGCGGGTCGGGTGCCAGAGCAGATCGCGGATCGCGGCGGCCAGCGCCGCCGGATCGCGCTCGACGACGAGCCGGCCGGTCTTGCCATCCTCAATCGCCTGCGGCAGACCGCCGATTCGCGTCGCGACGACCGGCGTCGCCGTCGAGAGCGCCTCGAGCGCGAAGTTCGGGAGGCCGTCCACGTTTCCCGCCTCGTCGCGCACGGACGGGACGACGACGACATCGGCCGCGGCCGACAGTCGTCCGACGTCGTCCTGCGATCGAAATCCGATCAGCGTGACGCGTCCGCCGGCCGCCTGTGTGAGGGCCTGCAGTTCGTCGCGAAGGTCGCCCTCGCCGGCAATCACGACACGCACCTCGGGAAATGTCTCGCCAAGCAATCGAGCGGCCGCGATCAGGTGCTCGAACCCTTTCTTGCGGACGAGACGGCCGGCACTGAAGACGAGGGGTGCATGGCCGATGCCGAGCTCGCGCCGCACCTGCTCGCGCACGCTGCCGCTCGGAGCGAAGCGGGACGCATCGACGCCGTACAGGACCGTTTCCGTTCTTGCGGGATCGGCGCCCAGATTGATCGTCCGGAGCCGAAGGTCGTCGCTGCAGGCCGTGACCCATCCCGCCCGGCGCAACGCGCTGCGTGCGGCGGCGCGCGCGGCATCGTTCCGCTCGGCGACGAAGACGTCCGATCCGTGGGCGCTGATGACGAGCGGCAGCCCGCGGGCGGCCAGTGCGGCGATGACGCCCCCGGGCACAACCCAGTGGGCGTGGAGCACCGTCGCTCGCCGTTTTCGTGCGACTCGAAGCGTTTTCCAGGCGCCGCTGGTCATCGCCAGCGGGGCCATCATCCACGCCGCGAGGCGCAGCTGCGTGTCGGCGCGCAGACCGGTCGCGTAGCCGAAGACGTTCAGCGGCGCGACCGGCGCGTACCGAAAGAAATGAAAGTGCACGCCGTCTTCGACCTCTTGGCGGGTCAGGGCCGGATGCCACGGCGCCACGATGTGTACTTCGTGTCCGCGCGCGGCGACGCCTTTTGCGATCGGCTCGATGAAGCTCCCGACTCCGTCACCGGGAAAACGGGGATAGGAAGTCGTGACCATGACGACGACGTGACGCATGGGTCAATCCCGGTGACGCTCCGTGGACTGCGTCGTGCTGCGTCTGATCCGGCCGCCGCTCAATACGAGCCGCCAGGGCGTGAGCAGCGATTCGATCAGCACCGGAGACGATACCTTCGAGTATCCCTCCTCACGCTCGACGAAGACGATAGGAACTTCTCCAATCCGGAAGCCGCGGCGGGCCGCCTGGTAGAGCATTTCGGTCAGGAAGGCGTAGCCGCTGGCGCGCGGATCCTCGAGTGAGAGCGCGGCGAGCGCCTCGCGGCGCCAGAGACGAAACCCGCTGGTGCAGTCGTGCGGCCGTAAACCGGTGATGGTCCGGATGTACCGGTTCGCAAATGCCGACAGCGCAATCCGGTGGACGGGCCAGTTCACGACGCTCACGCCGTGGAGGTACCGGGAGCCGATCACGAGATCGAACTGATCCAGCCCGGCGCGGAGGTCAGGCAGGTACTTGGGATCGTGCGACAAGTCGGCATCCATCTGTCCGATGGCGCCGGCGCCGGTGGACAGCGCGTGTCTGAGACCATCGACGTACGCGCGGCCCAGTCCACGCGGCCCGTTGCGGTGCAACACCTCCAGCCGTCCGGCGAACCGCCCGGCCGCCAGCGAATCGGCGACGGCACCGGTTCCATCAGGGGACGCGTCATCGACGACCAGCAGGCGCGCCCATTCGTGGTGAAGGATCCCGTCGGTCACACGTTCGATATTCGGCCGCTCGTTGTAGGTGGGGAGCACGATCAAAACCGTCACGAGCGCGCCCTCATCTCGCGTGCCGGCGCGAACGCGGCGCCCGCGCAGACGACGAGCACCGGATCGATCACGGGAATCCGGAATCGCTCCTGCGGGAAGAAAAGCAGGCACACGGCAATCGCGGAACCGCCGAGCAGCCACAGTCCCGGGGCGCCTCCGCGATGGTGCCCCAGTCGAATGAAGCCGACGATGGCGATCGCCAGCGCGAGTCCGTACGAAATCGCGGACGCGCCGTAGTAGAGCCGGGAATGCATCGTGTACGAGGGTCCGATCGGCACCACGAGATAGAACACCTTTCGCAGCTCGAGCAGCAGCCAGTCGATCGGGTGCGATCGGATCCAGCTCATGGCCTCGCGATAGTAGACCGGCTCCATGGCCTCTTCGCTGAGCGACGGGTACTGCCGGCGCAGCGCCTGGCTCTCGAGCTTCAGGTGCGGGTTCGACGCGAGATCACCTTCGCCCCGCGCGCGCGGGTGGTTGCCAGTCCAGAACGTCACGCCGCCTTCGGTCGCGACCAGCACGAACCGTCCGTACTCGCGCGTGTTGCGCGCGGACCATGGGGCGACCACCAGCGCCGCGCCGACGATCAACGCCAGCGCAAACGCCAGTCGTCGGTGCCACGCCAGCCAGACCAGCGCGAGCGGCACGAACAGCAACGTCGACGGGCGGATCAGGATCGCGACGCCGCACAAGACTCCGGTTGCGGCCGCGAGCCGCCACGCCGAGCGACCGTTTCTCTCGACGGCGCGATCGAAGAGCCAGACGAGGAGGAGCCCGATGGGCCAGGCGATGGCCTCGCTCCAGGCGTACGCCGCAACCCACACGAGCGGGGGATACGCCGCCGCCAGAAATGCCGCGACCGTCGCGGCGCGACGGCCCGCCAGACGTCCAGCCAGCAGACCGACGAGCACCACGCCGGCTGTACCCACAATGGACTGCGCGATCTTGACTGACGTGGGAACCGCGCTGGGGACGTGGCGTCCGCCGCCCACGAGCGCCAGAAACACCGGATAGCCCGGCGCGCGACCGAACGGATCCTGCGGACCGGACAGGATCTCAGCGTCGTAGACGAAGCCACGTCCGGAGGCCAGGCCGCGCGCGAGAGACAGATATTCGCGCTCGTCGCGCGTGAGCGGCTGCCCGACCCAGTAGACGAGTCCGAAGGCGAGTCGAAGCGTGAGCCCGAGCACGGCGGCGGCGACGAGAGCCGTCCTACTTCCGCCCATCGAAGCGCAGCGCCGCGACCTGATCCGAGACGAGCCCGACGAGAAACACGATGACCGCGAACATGATCAGCAGCACCGCGCCGTTCGGAATCTTGCCCTGCTCGATGATCGTGTAGAGCGCGTATGCGGCGCCGGTGAGAAACGACACGACCGAGATCGGCAGAAAGATGCGGAGCGGACTGAAGATCGTCATCACGCGCATCATGATGAGCAGGAACTTCGGACCGTCACGCGACAGCCGGATCTTCGACTCGCCGACACGCTGCCGCGCGTCGATCGGCTCGAACGCGACGTTGTAGCCCGCGCGAACGAACGCCATCGTCGTCGTGGTCGGCGTCGAAAACCCGTTCGGCAGCAGGTGCAGGAACTCCAGCAGGCACTCGCGCCGTGCCGCGCGAAATCCCGAGGTAAGATCGGGGATCTCACGCTCCGTGAGAAAGCTGGCGAGCCCGTTCAGCACCGCATTGCCCGCGCGCCGTGTGAGCCCGGCCTGCGTGCCCGGCGCGCGCGCGCCGACGACCAGGTCGTACTCGCCGAGCCGGGACGCCAGCCGCACCGCATCCGAGGGCGGGTGCTGTCCGTCGCCGTCCATGATCAGCAGGAATTCGCCCGACGCGGCGCGAATGCCGGTCTTGACCGCCGCGCCATTGCCTTTCGTGTACGGATGGCGCAACACCCTCGCGCCCGCCGCCGTCGCGCGCGCGGCCGTGTCGTCCGACGAGCCATCGTCTACGACGAGAATCTCGGCCCAGGCCGCCGCGCCAGCCAATTGACGGACGACCTCCGCGATGGCGGCGCCCTCGTTGAGGGCCGGGACTACAACCGAGACGGTGCGCGGGTCGGCCATTCAGCGCCGTTCCACCCTGTTGTCGCGAAGATCGTCGACGGCATCGCTGACGTCGGACCGCGTCAGTTCCATTTTGCGAACGCGATACAAGAGGTCATCGAGCAGTTTGCGCATGCCCGAGATGACGTCGGCGACGAGCCCGATCAATACGACCTGAAATCCGACGATCATGAGCACCGCCGACAGGATGAGTGATTGCACCTTGCCGGCGCTGTCGTGCGTGAAGAGGAAGTAGTAGAGGAAGCGGATGGAGATCACAAAGCCGGCCAGGAAGATCGTCGACCCGATGTAGGTGAACACTTTGAGCGGCTCGTACATCGTGTAGATGCGGACGATGGTCGCGGCCGACCGCTTGATGTACGAGAGGACGCTGTCGAACAGCCGCGACGGCCGCGTGCGTGGATTCGTCGCGACCGCGACGTGCGTCACGGCCATCCGCTGTTTGCCCGCCTGGATCAGCGATTCGAGCGTGTACGAGAAGTCGGAGACGATCGTCATCCGCAGCGCGGCGTCGCGCGTGTACGCCCGAAAGCCGCTCGTGGTGTCGGGGACCTTCGTGGCGGAGACGAGCCGCACGGCCCAACTGCCGACGCGTTGCAGCAGCTTCCGCGGCCACGACATGTTCGCGAGGTCCCGGATGTTCCGGTCGCCGACGACGATGTCCGCGTCGCCCCGCAGCAACGGCTCGAGCAGCCGCGCGATGTCGCGTCCGGCGTACTGATTGTCGGCGTCGGTGTTCACGATGTAGTCGGCGCCTCGCTGAAGACTGGCGTCGATGCCGGCCATGAACGCCGCGGCGAGTCCCTTGCGCTGACGGAACCGGATCACCTGCGAGACGCCGTGCGCGAGCGCGACGTCGGCCGTCCCGTCGCGCGAGCCGTCGTCGATGACGAGCGTCTCGATGACGTCGATGCCCGGCACGGCGCGCGGCAGATCCGCCAGCGTGGCCGGCAGCGTGTCCGCCTCGTTCAGACAGGGGATCTGAATGATCAGCTTGGGCACGTCAGGCTCCGTTCACGGGCGCCATCAGGCGATCGATCACGCCGTCCCACGTGATCGTGCGCGCGCGATCGTATCCTGCTTCTCCCTGCGCGGCGGCGCGCGCGGGATCCGAGTACGCCCGCCCCATCGCCTCGCCCAGCGCCGCCGGATCCGGAGGACACACCCATCCGTTGACGCCGTCGATCACGAACTCGTTCGGCCCGCCGGCGTCGGTCGTCGTGATCACCGGCTTGCGGGCGAGAAACGCCTCGAGCGTCACGTAGCCGTAGTCTTCGTCGTAGGGCGGATAGATGACCGCGAGCGCGTGCGCGTACAGCTCGATGACATCCTCGTCGCGCACCTCGCCGAGAAACCGCACGCGATCGCCGAGCCCGAGCGACGTGGCGAGCGCTTCGAGCGCCGATGCCTGCGTGCCCGCGCCGGCGATCGTCAGCGTCACGTCGCGCGGCGCGTGCGCGAGCGCGCGGAGCGCCAGATCCACGCGCTTGACCGACTCCAGGCGGCCGATCGACAGCACGTAGGATCCGGCGTGGCCCGGATGCAGCCGGGCGGCGAGCCGCGGTGGATGATAGAGCGGCTCGGCGTCGAGCCCGTTGAACCGCTTCACGCGTGCCGCGGTGTTCGCCGAGTT
>JBLNGH010000220.1:0-3445 GCA_050264575.1 Acidobacteriota bacterium
GTCAGCGTGAAACGTGAGCGGATGGAGGCGCGATTGCGAGGGCCACGACCTCGGAGGCCAACACGACATCAACGCACGTCCCTTTCGGTCACGGCACGTAAATCGGTAGCGGCCAAGGCCGTCCGGCGCAACTCGCCGACGTAAGTCGCATAATGACGAGCAAATGGCGGCAGCGCATCACAACGCGGGGCTCGCGTGCGTGCTGAGCCTCATCCTTCCGGGCGTGGGGCAGTTCTACAACGGCGAGTTCCTGCGAGGGCTGTTCTGGATGATCATCACGCCCGGCCTGTGGATCGGCACGGGCGGCACGCTCGGCTGGGTCTGTCACGTGATATCGGCCATCACCGCGTATCGACGTGCCGCGCTGAAGAACTACGAAAGTCAGGCGTGATCACGGACCGATCCATCGGTTGATCGATCTCTCGAAGAGCATCCATCTGGTCTTGCGCCTCGGCCTTCGGCCTGATCGCGTCGATGCCGTCGCCGACTGAGATTCACCCATCACCACATCACCACATCAAAAATGTTGTACGCTCCGGCAACCCCGGAGGTATCCCCATGACCCTGCGACGACTTGTTCCTCCGATCGTCGGATTGGCCGCGCTGACGTGCGTGTGGTTCGCGCCGCTCTCGGCGGCGCCCGACGGTACCGGCACGCGGCTCCTGCGCTCGCCGACCGTCAGCACGACGCAGATCGCCTTCGCCTACGCCAACAACATCTGGGTGGTCCCGCGGGCCGGCGGGCTGGCGCGACGCGTGACCAGCTTCCAGGGCACCACCGTCAACCCCAAGTTCTCACCGGACGGGACGTCGATCGCGTTCACCGCCGAGTACGGCGGCAACCTCGACGTGTACGTCGTCCGCGCCGAAGGCGGCGAGCCGCGGCGGCTCACCTGGCACCCGGGCGCCGACACGGTCCAGGGCTGGACGCCCGACGGCAAGTCCATCCTGTTCACGTCATCGCGCGCGACGTGGGCGCCGAGCGGCGCGGCGCGATTCTTCCTCGTGCCCGCCACCGGCGGCGTCGAGGAACCGATGGCCCTGCCGCGCGGCTATCAGGGCAAGATTTCCGGCGACGGCCGGCGCATCGCGTATCGCATGAACAGCTCGTGGGACGAGGAGCGCCGGAATTATCGCGGCGGTCAGAACCGGCCGATCTGGATCGTCGATCTCAAGACCTACGACCTCGTCTCGCCGCCGTGGACCGACTCGAAGGACGTGGATCCCGTCTGGGTCGGCGACACGGTCTACTTCATTTCGGATCGCGACGGGGTCGCAAACGTGTGGGCGTACGAGACGGGCGGCAAGCGGCTGCGGCAGGTGACGAAGTACACGGACTTCGACGTGAAAACGATCGACGCCGGCGGCGGCGCCGTCGTGTTCGAGCAGGCCGGATACATTCACGAACTGGATCCCGGGTCGGGCCGCGAGAAGCAGATCACCATCACCGCGACCGGTGACTTTCCGTGGATGATGCCGCGCTGGGAGGACGTGTCGAGCCGGATCACGAACATGGCGATTTCGCCGACCGGCAAGCGCGCCGTCGTCGAAGCGCGCGGCGAGATTTTCACGATCCCGGCCGACAAAGGCGACGTCCGGAATCTCACGCGCACGAGCGCCGCCGCCGAGCGCAGTCCGGTGTGGTCGCCCGACGGCAAATACATCTCGTACTTCAGCGATCGAACCGGCGAGTACCGGCTCGTGCTGGAAGAGCAGGACGGTCTGACGCCGCCCCGCGAGATCACGCTGCAGAAACCGACGCACTACTACACGCCGTCCTGGTCGCCGGATTCGAAGAAGATCCTCTACACCGACACGAATCTCAGGGTCTGGGTGCTCGACGTCGCGACGGGGCAGGCGAAGACCGTCGGCAGCGATCCCTGGATGGTGCCCGAGCGGACGCTCAACCCGGTGTGGAGCCCGGACTCGAAATGGATCGCCTACTCGACGCGGCTCAAGTCGCTCTATCACGCGATTGTCGTCGCGAACGTCGAGACGGGCGAGTCCAAGCAAATCACCGACAACCTTGCCGACGCGATCTGGCCGGCGTGGGACGCGAGCGGCAAGTACCTGTGGTTCCTCGCGTCGACGGACTTCGGGTTGGGCTCGCAGTGGCTCGACATGACGTCGTACCCCTACAACGAAACGTTCGGGCTGTATTTCGCGATCCTCAAGAAAGGCGAGCCGACGCCATTGCTGCCGGAAAGCGACGAAGACGGCGGGGTGCAGAGCAGCCGTCCGACGACCGGCGGTCAGGGCGGGCGCGGGGGCCGCGCCGGCGGCGGCGGCGGCGGTGGTGAGGCGGGGGACGATCCGGCGGGGGCGCAGGCCGCGGAGACGCCGCGAGCGCCTCAGCGGCCGGTGACCGTGCAGATCGATTTCGACGACATCCATCGCCGCATCATCTCGGTGCCCGGCGTACCCGTGCGCGAGTACTCACGCCTGAAAGCTGGACTCGCCGGAACGGTGTACTACCTCGAGCCGAGCGGCGCTGGCGGCGGAGGCCGTGGTGGCGCTGGTGGCGGCGGCAATGTGCTGCAGCGCTACCGGCTGAGCGATCGACGCGCATCGGCGTTCGTCCAGAACGTCGCCGACTTCGACGTCAGCGCGGACGGGCGGAAGCTTCTCTATCGTTCGGGCGGTGGCGGCGGCGGACGCGGCGGACGAGGAGGCGCGCCGGCTGCTGGGGGTGGGCCCGGTCTCTTCATCGTCGATGCCGATCGCAACCCGCCGCAGGCCGGCGCAGGACGACTCGAGGCCCAGCTGCGGATGTATCTCGAGCCGAAAGAGGAGTTCAAGCAGATCTTCAAAGAGGGATGGCGTAATCAGCGCGACTACCTCTACGTCCCGAACCTTCACGGCGCGAACTGGACGAAGATGGAAGAGATGTACGGCCAGATGCTGCCGTCCGTCATGCACCGCGCCGATCTGAATTACCTGCTGGACAACATGGGCGCAGAAATCGCGATCGGCCACTCGTACGTGCGCGGCGGCGACATGCCCGAGGTGCCGGCCGGCGCCGGCGGCGGACTGCTCGGCGCCGACTACGCAATCGAGGGCGAGCGGTACAAGATCACGCGCATCTACGACAACGAGAGCTGGAATCCGGATCTCCGCGCGCCGCTGCACATGCCCGGCGTCGACGTGTCGGTCGGCGATTTCATTCTCGCGGTGAACGGCGAAGAGCTGAAAGCGCCCGACAACATCTACCGGCTGTTCGACGGAACCGCGAACCGGCAGACCGTGCTCACGGTCAACAATCGCCCGACGCTCGAAGGGGCGCGGCGTGTGACGGTCGTTCCGCAGGCGACCGAACAGGCGCTCCGGACCCGCGCCTGGGTCGAGAACAATCGTCGTCTCGTCGACAAGCTCTCGGACGGCCAGCTCGCCTACGTCTATCTGCCGAACACCGGACAGGGCGGCTACGCGAGCTTCAATCGGTACT
>JBLNGH010000221.1:0-10064 GCA_050264575.1 Acidobacteriota bacterium
GTCCGGCATGGGACGTGATCCTGATGCCTCGGGACCGCTGAGCAGAATCTGCGTGTGGTCGAGCGAGACACTCGCGAAAGCGGGCAGCTGTTGATGTTCCAACTTGAAGCCGAGATGCCGCGTGTAGAACGCGACCGCGCGGCTCACATCGCTGACTTGATATCGAACGCCGTGAAAGCCGCGGATGAACGACGAAACCTGATCGTGATGTGCGGCAGACTCGACCGTTCCTGCCGATGATGGACGTTCGCGTGCCATTGTTGCCCCCCGAAATGGAAACTCCCCTGACTGTGAAGTATCCAGATGCAAGGCCGGCACCAATCCCTCGCCGATCAATCCTCCCGAATACCGGCCAGCGGATCGATGGTCGTCGCCCGATGCGCCGGCAGGACGCAGGCCGCGAGCGCGACGGCCACCAGGACAGCCACGGACCCGGCGATGTTCGCCGCATCCGTCGGCGTCAGGCCAAACAGGAGATCGGCGATCGCGCTCGCGGTCAGCCGGACCACTGCGACAGCCGCGACGGTGCCTGCCGCGAGGCCAAGACCGAAGACGACCGACGCTTCCCGCAGTGACTCGCGAATGACCGACCAGCGGCCGGCGCCGAGCGCTCTTCGGATCGCCAGCTCCTTGGTCCGCTGTGCGACGGTGTACGACGCAACGCCAAAGATCCCGACCGACGCGAGCAGGAGTCCCAACACGCTGAAGAACGAACTGATCGCCGCCACCATCCGCTCTCGCGCGATGTCCCGGTTGACGTCTTCGCTCATCGTCCTGATCCCGACGAACACGCGTGGATTCACGCGCTGCACGGCGTCCCGGATCGCAGGCGCGATCGCGTCCGGATCGCCGGTGACGCGGACGAGGAGGGAATTCACGCGATCCGGCTCCGGCCGCGACATCTCGTACATCGTCGGGCGGATCTCGCTGCGCACATCGAAGATCCGCACGTCCCGAACGACGCCGATGATGGCGGGCGACTTCACCAGCACATCGTCGTTCGGATAGTAATGTCTGGCGAACGCTTCATTGACCACGTACACGCCGCGGCGCTGGAAGTCGGAGGCGTTGAACGTTCGTCCACGCACGACGGGAATGCCCATCGTCTCGAAGAAATCGGGGCCGACTTCTGCTGAATCCCAATTGTCGTCCCGGCTGAGATCGAGCCCGGGAAGCCTGACCGCCATTCGCGACAGGCTGCGGCGCATCAGGGGATTGCGCACTCCCGACACGGACTTGACGCCGCCGATTCCGGCGATCCGCTCGCGAAGCAGCCGGTACACGGCGCCTACTTCGCCTTCGCGGTCCGGCTCTTCGTCGCCGCCGCGCGCGTTTCGCGCGCCATATCCCGCAAAGCGCGTGTCGATCGATACCTGCAGCAGCCGATCGGTGTTGAACCCGAGATCGAGATTCGAGAGATTGCGCAATGTCTGCACGAACAGTCCGGCGCCCACGAGCAACAGCACCGAAAGTCCCACTTGACAGCCCACCAGAACCCGGCCCAGTCGCCTGGCGCCTTTCGCCGGCGTCGTTCCCTGACTCGTCCTGAGCGAGCCGGAGAGATCGACGGCCGTGGCGCGCCAGGCGGGCGCCAGCCCGAAGAGCAGGGCGCTCAGCAGGGACACGCCGGCCACGAACCCGAGAATGCGCCCGTCGGGATGAAACGCGAGGCTGTCGGGGACCGCCGGCAGCGGAAGCATCGACAGAATGATCGACACGCCCCAGCCCGCGAGGCCGAGGCCGAGGACGCCGCCAATTGCGGCAAGCAGCGCGCTCTCGACGAAATACTGGAGGGCCAGGCGCGACCGGCCGGCGCCGAGCGCCGCACGCACCGTCAGCTCACGCCTGCGCGCGCCGCTTCGGAGCGTGAGCAAATTGCCGACATTCGTGCACGTCGTGAACAGGACAATGGTCACGAGCGCCATGAGCGCCAGGAGCGCGGCCCTGTACTGCCCGCGCAGCTGGGAGATCCCCTTGCCCGCCGGCACGAGCTCGGTCTGCACAACTTGATCGGGCGGAAAGGCCCCGCGAAATCGTTGCAGCACGTGTTGACGGAAGTACGCCTGCATCGCGTCCTGCGCCTGAACCGGGGTCACGTCCGGCTTCAGACGCGCAATCATCATGAGATCGCCGCCGTTGGGCGATGCGGTCCACACGTCGGGCGGGCTTTCGACGAGAAACCCGTGAAACCGCGACGGCGCGACGCCGATGATCGAGTGCGGCATGCCGTTCACGGTCAACGTTCGACCCAACACGTTGGGGCTGCCGTCGAAGCGGGCCTTCCACCAGCGAGCGCTGATGATCGCCACCGGCCCGTCCGATGGCGCCGGCGTCCGGCCGACGACGAGCGACACGCCCAGGTCGCGGAAGAAGTTCGCCGAGACCAGCTCGACTTCCCGGGTCGGCTCCGTGCCGCCGTCGATCGCGACGGTGGGCCTGTCGAGCCGCCAGAAGCCGACGACGCCGGCGAAAATCTGGTCGCGCGCGCGAACGTCGTCGAAGACGGTCCGATCGAAAGACAGCAGCGGCTTCTTGAATCCGCCTGGAATGACCGGAATGACGTTGACCTGCACGAGCCGGTCGGGCTCGCGCACCGGCAGCGAACGTAGCAACAAGCCGTCCACGAGACTGAACAGCGCCGTGTTGGCACCGATGCCGAGCGCCAACGACAGCGTCACGATGGCCGTGAACGCCGGAGTTTTCCGCAGCATCCGGACCGCGTAGCGGAAGTCCTGCGCGAGCGCGTCGACGAGCGGCAGCCCGCGCCGGTCGCGGTGTTGATCACGCAGCGAGGCGGGACCGCCGAGTTTCAGCAGGGCTTCTCGCCTCGCGTCGGCGTCTGACAAGCCGCGGCGGTGCAGATCGTCGGTCAGGAGCTCCAGATGCGTGGTGAGCTCCTGGTCGAACTCCCGGTCGAGCCTGTCCTTCCTGACGATTGATTTCGCCTTCGACCAGATGATGCGAAGCCAGGGTGTCATCGGTCACCGTCCGATCGGTCAACCGCGAGCACCCGCCCCATCACCGCCGCCACGCGCTCCCAGGTCTCGGTTTGCGCCGCGAGCTGTTTCTCACCCGCCTTGGTGATCGAATAGAACCGCGCGCGGCGGTTGTTGTCGGAGACGCCCCACTTCGAGCGAATCCAGCCGCGCTCCTGGAGCCGGACCAGCGAGATGTAGATGGTTCCCTGATTGAGAATGAGCTGGTCGCCGCTGACCTGCTCGATCCGCCGGGCGATGCCGTACCCGTGCAGCGGTCCCAGCGTGGCGAGCGTTCGCAGCACCATCAGGTCGAGGGTGCCCTGCAGAATCTCGAGTTTGTCCACCATCGGACACTCCTGTGGTCGTTCCACAGAAGGCTAGGACTGATTCATGTGGAATGTCAACAGGTCTTGCCCTGGCGATAACCCTATCGCCTGAAAGCTCGAGAGTCCGCGCGCTTATTTGAGGCTGCCCAAAGAGAAAGACATGAAGGGCATGAAGGGTTCACTTAGGCAAGAACTCTTGAGGCGTCATCGAAAGCATTTCAGAAGAACTGCAATGTTTCCTTCATGTCCTTCATGCCCCTTCATGATCTTCATGTCTTTCCTTTGGTGCACCACACGGCGATCGGTTTCGCTATGGGGAACTCAGCCGCATCGTCGCCCGTTGTTTCGTAACAGGCAGGCCGGATCTTCGATCCAGCCTGCCAGGTGTGTTTGCGTTTGGCCTTTGGCCTCTGGCCTTGGGCCTGTCAGAACCGCACGCCCACCGAGAACCTGAACGTGCGCGGCGTCGTGTAGCCGAACCGGCTCGTCGCCGTGCCGAAGTTCGGACCGTAATCCCAGTTCACCCCGCGGACCGGTGTGTCCGTGAATGGATTGAACGTCGCGAACCGTGCGGTCGTGCCCGGCGTCAGCACCGTGGTGTCGAGCCGTTGCAGGTTGACGCCGCCGGCGTTGGCGGCGCTGCCGGTGCCGAACACGGTGCTGCCGCACGCGCAGAGCTGGAACTGGTTGAAGAGATTCAGAATCTGCGCCTGCGCGAAGATCTGCATCCGGCTCGCCCGCGGCACGCGGTATACGTAGTTGAAGGCGAGGTCGGTGCGCTTCTGCCCTTCGGTGTGGAACTCGTCGCGCGGCCCGAAGAAGTAGGTCGTGGTCGTCGAGGCTGGCGGCGTGAGGTAGGCGTTGCCGGGATTCGTGACGTACGGCCGCGGATCGACGCCGTTGGTGTTCACGGCGCCGTACCCCACGCCGCTCTCGAGCGCCTGCAGCACGCTGATCGTCAACCCCGGCGCGAAGTGCGGGTTGTAGTTGACCCACAGCCGCGCGCGATGACGCTGGTCGACGGCGAGATCGCCGTCAGGGAAGTTCCACGACGCCTCTTTGTACTCCGGATACCGGTAATCGAACGGCACGGGTCCGCTGGCGACGTTCTCGGCGTCGAAATTGCCCCACGCCCTGGAGAGCGTGTAGTTGGCGCCGATGTCGAGCATCGCGCCGAAGCGGTACGTGCCGGTGAACGTGCCGCCGGCGTAGTCGCGCGACAGCAGGCCGTCGGGCGCATTCGTGATGAGCGTGAGGTCGAACTCCTTGCCGGTTGGATCGGCGACGCGGCCGGTCGTCGTGTCCGCCTGCCGCATGTAGAAATCGACGTAGTGCCGGTACAGCGCGTCAGCTCTCAACGACGCGCGCGAGCCGAACTGACGCGAGACGCCGGCCGCGTATTCCCACGCGCTCGGCGAGGACAGCCCGTCGGCGATCTGCGGTGTCACGCCGGGAATGGTCGGCGCCCCGTTCAGCGGCAGGTTCGAACCGCCGTTCGCGAAGAACCAGTCGAAGACCTGACGAATCGCGTCCGGGGTCGGCACGGGCGTTGTCGTTCCGGGGCCGTTGATGCTCGCGCCGCGGTAGATGAACATCTGGGTCTGCGGGTTGCCGCCCGCGGCCGACGAGTCGGCGACCGGGTTGGAGATGGCCGCGATGTACTTCGCCACGCTGCCCGTGACGTTCCACTTCCCGTCGCCGGCCGGATCCCAGATGACGCCGAACCGCGGGCTGAACCCGCTGTCCTTCGCGACGAGATTGCCTGACTGATCCGTCCCGTGGTTCTTGTCGAACCGGATGCCGACGTTGGCCGTGATGCGATCGGTCACGCGCCAGGTGTCGTTCAGGAACGCGGAGTGCGTCCAGAAGTTCGTGCCTTCGCTCTCCAGCGTAATCGGGTTCCACTGAATCGTCGTCGTCCCGTCGCCGAGGAAGATCGGGAAGATGTCGTTCTCGCCGGCGCCGTTGCCGGTGAGGATCGTCCCGGCGCTGAGGATGCGGTAGTCGCTGCCCGACTGATGATTGTTGGCGTTCCTGATGTCGTTGAACGAATCCCAGCCGAACACGAGATTGTGCGATCCGAATCGCGGCGTCGACAGGAAGTACGAGCCCTTGGCGAAGAAATCCTGGTTGTCACGCAGCTCCGGCGTGCAGACCCCGCAGAACGTGTCCGACCACCACCGCGTGCCGCCGCGGCCGTTGTCGATGAGGAGCGTGCCCTGGATGAGATCCTGCGACTTGGCGCCGGACCCGATGAACTCGAACGTCCGCTTCGAGACGAGCGCCTCGACGATGAAGTTGGGTTTGATCAGGCCGGTGTAGGTGCCGGAGTAGAGCCGCTCCGGCAGTTTTCGCGTGCCGAGGCTCCGCAAGTCCATCGTCAGGTTCTGATTGAAGCTGTAGTTGACCTGCGAGCGATCGTGATGGTTGTAGTTCACCTGGAACCGGTGGTTCGAGTTGAGGGAGTACGTGCCCTTGATCTCGTAGCGGCGCTGCTCTTCCCTGAACTCGTACGGCACGTTGGTGCCGATGAGCGTCCGCCCGGCCGACTCGTCGCGAAAACGGCCCGACGTGAAGAACCAGAGCCGATCGCGCGACACGGGACCGCCGACGGTGTACTCGGTCGTCGGCACGACGTTGTCGATTCGCGGCTCGGGCGTCGTCGTCAGACGTTCGGTTTCGAACGGCGTCAGGGTCCGCCATTTGTCGTTGTTGAACGACTCGCGCAGACTGCCCGAGAAGGTGTTGCCGCCGGACTTCGTGATGATGTTGACCACGCCGCCGCTGAACCGGCCGAACTCGGCGGACACGCCGCCGTTGGCGACCGTCGTCTCCTGGATGGCGTCTTCGATCGCCGTGTCGAACGCCTGCCCGCGGATGTTCTCGTTGATGCTCACACCGTTCAGCAGGAACAGGTTCTCGTAGGTGACCGAGCCGCCGAACGAGAACGCGCCCGCCGGTCCCGTGGGATGGACGCCCGGCGCCATCAGGAGGATCGAGTTGAGGTCGCGCGACGTCGGGAGATTCGCGATCAGGTCCTGGGAGAAGTTCGTGGCGATCTGCGCGGTCTTCGTGAGCGGATCCGCCGAGCGTCCGACGACGGTGATTTCTTCGCTGACGGGCGCGGGGCCGAGCGTGACCTCGAGCGGGAGGACCTGCGTCGGCGCAAGCACCACGTTGCGCGTCTGCGCCTGAAATCCAGAGAGAGAAACGGTAATGGTGTACGGGCCCGACGGAAGACCCGTCAGGATGTAATCGCCGTTCGCCGACGTCACCGTTTCGCGGGACCCCTGCAGATTGGGCGACTTTGCCGTGACGGTCGCGCCCGGCAGGGCCCCGCCCTGCACGTCGAGCACGCGTCCAGAGATGGTTCCGGTCGTGGTCTGCGCCGTGGCGCCCACGCCGATGGCCAGCACGATGATGGCTGCCAGAACGACTCGAACAGACATACTTCCTCCACGCCGTTCGTCCGTGTGAAAGCCGGACGACCGGCTCGCTGACTTGCCGTTCTCCGAGGCAATAGGAAGGAAAAGCAAGCGGGACGCCGATCCCGCGATCGGTCACTCGGCTGACCGCGTCGATGACGCTCGGATTGGGAAGAACGTCTGGATTTCAGGTACGGGTGGTCACGCGTCCGTTGCCGAAATCCGGCTTTCGTACTCACGCGTCGCGGCGATCGTTGTTCGTTCCGGAACGATCGATCGACGCCGTGGAGTTCTCGAATCCATCTCGTTGGTCGAGCGGACCGACAAGGTGGATCCGCAGTGTAAGCTGGGTTGGTGGCTGGGGGAACCAGGCTCCGCCTCGAGCTGCTCGGCGGCTTTCGTGTGTTCACCGGCGGTCGGCTTGCGGCCCGCGTACCGGGCGCCCGCCAACAGGAGTTGATCGCCTATCTCGTCCTGCACGCGCGCGAGCCCGTGTCCCGTCAGCGCGTGGCGGGAGTGCTCTGGCCGGATTCGACGGATGCGCAGGCGCTCACCAATCTCCGGCGCGAGCTCCATCATCTTCGCGAGGCGTGGAGTGACCTCGACAGCCTGATCGACGCTGCGCCTCGAACACTCGCCTGGCGCAGTGAGACGGCGGCCGTGGACATCCTGGCGCTCGAGGCTGCCGCCCTTCAGGGTCTCAAGGGCGATCGATCGGCGCTCGAAGAAGCCGCGCAGCTCTATGCGGGCGATCTGTTGCCCGATTGCGCGGCCGAATGGATTGACGGCGATCGGCGACGCCTGCAGGATCGCGCGCGGCTTATCCTGACGCGCCTGGTCGACCTGCTGGAGCGCGACCGCGCCTTCGGCGACGCCATCGAGCGCGCGCAGCAGCTGCTCCGGATCGATCCGCTCGACGAGCCCGGCTGGTGCGCGCTCATGCGCTGTCATGCGCGCCGCGGTGAGCGCGCGACGGCACTGCACCTGTACCAGCAGTGCGCGGCGCTCGTGAAAAAGGAGCTCGGCGTACAACCGAGCGCCGCCACGCGCGCCACCTACCGCGAGATTCTCGACCTCGACGCCGACGCGTCCGCGCCGAATCCGAGCCCGCTCGCAGCGTCGTACGCGCTGGTCGGCCGGGATGCCGAGTGGCGGGCAATCGTTCGCGCGTGGCGCGCGGCGGAATCCGGGCGCCCGCAGCTGTTCCTGATCCGCGGCGAGGCGGGCATCGGCAAGACGCGCCTCGCCGAAGAGCTCGTCGACTGGTGCCGCGCGAAGAACATCAACGCGGCCTCGACACGCTGCTATCCGGGCGAAGGCCGCCTGGCGTACGCCCCGATCGCCGCATGGCTCCAGAGCGCGCCGATGAGCGCGACACTCGGCGCGCTCGATGGCATCTGGCTGACCGACATCGCGCGTCTGCATCCCGGGTTGTTGACGGTACGCCCTGAAGTCGCAGCGCCGGAACGGCAGCTCGAAAGCTGGCAGCGCGTGCGGTTCTTCGAGTCCCTGGCGCAGGCGTTCCGGCATACCGTTCCGCTGGTGCTGGTGGTCGACGACCTGCAATGGTCGGATGCCGAGACGCTGGAGTGGCTTCACTATTTTCTGCGGTCGAGCGCGGAGAGCGCCTGTCTCGTGGTGGGCACGGTACGCACCGAAGAGGAGCACGACAATCAGCCCCTCCAACGGCTGATTGCGGATCTCGAACACGACGAACGAATGACGGTCCTTCCGCTCGGGCGCCTCGATCCGGCTGCGACGGCGCAGCTGGCCAGCGAAGTCGCGGAGCACCCGTTGGACGCCGCGTCCGCCTCCCGGACCTTTCAAGAGACCGAGGGTCATCCACTCTTCATCATCGAGCGCGGGCGCATCGATGATCCGGCGAGGGGGACGACGGCCGGGAAGGGACTTCCCCGCGTCCAGTCGGTCGTCGCCGCGCGGCTGGCGTTGCTCTCGGAGCCGGCGCGAGGCGCCGCGGAAGTCGCCTCGGCAGTCGGGCGTGATTTCACGTTCCCGGTCCTCGCCCATGTGAGCGATCTCGAGGAGGACGCCCTCGTAGCCGCGCTCGACGAGCTCTGGAGGCGGCAGATCGTCCGCGCGCAGGCGGGCGAACGCTGGGACTTCACACACGACCGGATCCGGGAGGTCGCGTACGACGGCATCGGACCGGCGCGCCGGCGGCTGATCCATCGGCGCATCGCGCACGCCATGGAGCTGCTCTTCGTCGATCGGCTCGACGAGGCGTCGGCGTCGATCGCGATGCATCTCGAGCGCAGCGGCCAGCCGGGGCGCGCGATTGGCTTCTTCGCGCGCGCGGCCAGTGTGGCGGCGCGCGTCTCCGCGAACGAGGAAGCGATCCGTTGCCTCACGCAGGCAATGACGCTGCTCGAGCGGCTGCCGGCGGGGCGCGAGCGCGACGATCGCGAGCTGGCGCTCCGCGGTCCCCTCGCGGCCGCGTTGAGCTCAGCGCGCGGCTACTCCTCGCCCGAAATGGAGCGGAACCTCGATCGCGTGTTCGCGCTGTTGCGCGCCGACAACGAGCCGCGCGTCGTGGTCTCCTGGCTTTATGCAGGCTTCAGCGTCAGGTACGTCCTCGGTGATTTACGGGCGGCGCGTGAAATGGCCGAGCAGGCGCTCGCGCGCGGCGCCGCGGACCGGTCGTCGCGCTGCGAGGCCCACCTTGCCATGGCCGGGACTCTCATCTCTTTCGGTGAACTCGAGCCGGCGCGCCGTCATTTCGATGCCGCAGTCGAGGCGTCCGACCTCACGAATCCCCAGCGGTCGCCGTTGGGGCCGGATTTAGGCGTGTTTGCGCACGCCTGGTCGTCACACGTGCTTTGGCTGCTCGGCGAGGACGGTCTGGCGGTTGAACGAGCCCGCACGGCGATCGCTCTCGCCGAGCGCCGCGACGATCCCTTCAGCCACGCGCTCGCGCTGGCCTATTCCGCGCTTCTGCATCAGCTGCGGCGGGATGTCGAGCAGGTGTTGAGTTATGGAGGCGCCGCTGTCGCGCTCTGCGAACGGCACGCGTTCGTCTATTACGACGACTGGGCGCGGACGCTCGTCGGGTGGGCGCGCGGCCAGACGCAGCCGGACGCGGGAATCGCCATCATTCGTCCCGCGCTCGAACGCCTCGACGGCAGGCGTGCGCTGGGACGCCGGCCGTACTACCTCTCGCTGCTGGCCGAAACGCTCGCCCGCGCCGGCCAGCGGGACAGCGCACGCGCCACTCTGGACGACGCGTTGACGAGGTCGCTCGACAGCGGTGAGGTGTGGTGGCTGCCGGCGCTGTACTTGCAGAAGAGCCAGCTGGCCACGTCGCCGTCCGAGAGTGA
>JBLNGH010000222.1:0-3487 GCA_050264575.1 Acidobacteriota bacterium
GCGAAGACGGCGAGTCCGCGAGCGCCGGAGCGTGAGCGAGCCGGGAGGCGAAAGGGGAGGTTTCGCCGGCGAGGCCGCCGATGACGTCAGTGGTGATCGGCACGGCCGGCCACATCGATCACGGCAAGAGCGCGCTCGTGAAAGCGCTGACCGGAACCGATCCCGATCGACTGAAGGAAGAGCAGGCGCGCGGCATCACGATCGATCTCGGGTTCGCGCACCTCGACACGGCGGATGTGACGCTGGCGTTCGTCGACGTGCCGGGGCACGAGCGATTCGTGCGGACGATGCTTGCCGGGGCCGGCGGAATCGACGCGGTTCTGCTCGTCATCGCCGCGGACGAGTCGGTCATGCCGCAGACGCGCGAGCACTTCGAGATCTGCCGGCTCCTCGGGATCGAGCGCGGCGTCATCGCCATCACGAAATCCGACCTCGTCGATCGAGACACGGTCGAGCTGGTCTCGCTCGAAGTGCGTGAGCTCGTGGCCGGCAGCTTTCTTGCCGAGGCGCCGGTGATCGCCGTGTCGGCCCGGACGGGGGAGGGTCTCCCGGCCCTGACGAGCGCGCTCACCGCGATCGCCGGCGCCGCGCCGCGCCTCGGACGCGACGGCGTTGTCCGGCTGCCCGTCGATCGCGCCTTTACCGTGAAGGGATTCGGGTCCGTGGTGACCGGCACGCTCGTCTCCGGACGGGTGGGGGAAGGCGACGAGCTCGTGGTGTTGCCGGAAGAGCGCCCGGTGAGGGTGCGCGGGGTGCAGGTGCATGGCCGGCAGGCGGGTCACGCTGCCGCGCCCGGTCGCGTCGCGCTCAATCTCGGCAGCATCGAGCTGGCGCACCTGACGCGGGGCGTGACGCTCGCGACGCTGGAGTCGCTCACAGTCACGCGCCGCGTCGATCTGCATCTCGAGCTGTTGAAGAGCGCGCGGCCGCTTCGACATGGCGCGCGCGTGCGCGTGCACCACGGCACCTCCGAGGTACTCGGGCGCGTGTCGATTTGCGCGACGCGCCGCGATCCTCGAGGCGACTGGCGGCGCGCCGACGCCGGCGAGCTGGGCGTCGCCGTTCCTCCCGGCGGAGAAGCGTTCGTGCGTCTCCGGCTCGAGCGGCCGGCGGTGCTCACGAGAAGCGACCGTCTCGTCCTCCGCGCGTATTCGCCGCCCGTCACGATTGGCGGCGCGAGCGTGCTCGATCCCGATCCGCCAGGCGCCGGCGTCCGTCGATCGGACGCGCTCGATCGATTTCTTGCGTTGAAAGATTCTGCGCGCTGGATCCGCCTCTGGCTGCGCGAGGCGGCCGGCCGCGGACTCGCTGTCGAGACGCTCGTCCGCCGCGGCGGTCTTGGCCCGGGCGCGGCGAAGACCGTGCTCGGAGAGCTGATCGCTGACGGGCAGGCGCGCGTGCGCGACCGCGTGTTCGATCGATCCGTCGCCGCCTCCGTGGAGCACGGGATTCAGCAGACGCTGACGAGGTTTCATGCGGAGCAGCCGCTCGAGGCGGGCATGCCGCGGGAAGCGCTGCGCGATCGCGTCGCCTCGCGCGCGGCGCCGGAGCTGTTCGACGCCGTGCTCGCCGGCCTCGAGGCGCGCGGCGTGGTCCGCGGGACCGACCGGGTGTCCAGCTCGGCCCACCAACCGTCGTTCTCACCCGAGGACGAACGGCTCCGGGAGGCCGTGCTCAACGCCTTGCGGGCTGGAGGGCTGAAACCGCCGGATATCGCGGAAGTCGCCGCGAGAGCGCGCGCCCCGGTGGCCGACGTTCAGACGCTCGTGCAGCGCCTGGTGCGTGAGAAGAAACTGATCAAGCTCGACACGCTCGTGATGCACCCGGATGCGCTGGCGACGCTGAAGCAGGATGTGCGGGCGCTTGCGGAAGCCGGGTCGCGGAATTCGACCGTAACGGTTGACGTCGCAACCTTCAAGGAACGGTACGGATTGTCCCGGAAATACGCGATTCCGTTGCTGGAATGGCTCGATCGCGAACGCGTGACGCGGCGGGAAGGCGAGCGGCGAGTGGTTATTGGGTAGGTTTTTCTCCGGTGTCTTTCGTCGCATCCTTGAATTCCTTGACGCCGCGGCCGATGCCGCGCATCAGTTGGGGAACCCGGTTGGCGCCGAAGATCAGCAGGATGATGAAAAGAATGACGAGGAGCTCGGGGACGCCCAGACGCATGATAGGACTCCTGGCGCTGCAGAGCAGCAGTCATTCAATTCTAGGGCCGTTCGCATTTCCTCGCAAACTCGCAGCGCTCGCACTGCCCTCGACGCATGACCTCCAATGCGACCGTGCGATGACAGCAAACGTCCTAACGTTGGACGGGTGCGAGCGGGACGCCGGTTTTCCCGCGGTTTCTACGGGCACCTGTCTTGCAAAAGCAACGAAGTGACGCGTCCGTGAGTATACTGTTTGAGAACTCCATCCCGATGAACGCGACGGACACCACCTTACCCGGTCCGCCCCCGGGTCCTCCAACTGAGCCGGGTCGCGACAAAGGCGTCGTGGCCACTGGTTGGCTCGGATCGCAGTCGATCTTCGATCGGCCCGACGAGCGGAAGCTCGGCCGCGCGATGGCGACCTCGCTCCTCGTGCACGCGGGCATCATCGCGATCGTCTTTTACGTCCTGATGCAGCATCCTCAGGTCGTCGCCCAGACGGTCCCGATGGTCTACAACGTGTTCTTCAAGCAGGAACCCGGGCCAGGCGGCGGGGGCGGCGGAAGTCCCGCGCCCGCGCCGAAGAAGCAGATGGAGATTCCCAAGACCAAGGCGCCCGAGCCCGTTCCGATCGTGACGCCGCCGAAGCCCGTGGAGCCTCCTCCGCCGACTCCGGAGTTGAACGCTCCGATCCTGACCAACTCGTCGGTGTTGCAGACATCAGGCGTGAGCACGATCTCGAATGCACAGTACGGCGGCGGCGGCCGCGGCACCGGCATGGGGCCAGGCACCGGCAGCGGCGTGGGCCCCGGCACCGGGGGCGGATTCGGCGGCGGCGCGTTCCGCGCCGGCGCCGGCATCAACTTCCCGACGCCGATCCGTTCCGAGCAGCCGAAGTACACGAGCGAGGCGATGCGCGCCAAGATTCAAGGCGTCGCCGAAGTCGAGGCGGTCGTGCTGCCCAACGGTACCGTCGGCGACGTGCGCATCATGAAGTCGCTCGACAAGCAATACGGCCTCGATCAGGAAGCGCTCGCCGCGGCCAAGAAGTGGCTCTTCCGTCCCGGCACCGACAAGGACGGCAAGCCCATTCCCGTCATCGTCACGATCATTCTCGAGTTCCGTTTGCACTGACGCTGGCTGAGGCGCGGAGGCTCGAAGGCCTGAAAAGACCAACGGCCCGGCTGGCATCGCCAACCGGGCCGTTCGTGTTTGAAGTTCGAACTTCGAAGTTCGAAGTTAGTACATTCCCCCCATGCCGCCGGGGCCGCCGGGAGATGTCGGCTCCTTCTTCTCTTCCGGCACCTCGGAGACCATCGCCTCGGTGGTGAGGAGGA
>JBLNGH010000223.1:0-16077 GCA_050264575.1 Acidobacteriota bacterium
TCGCGCTGCACGCGAAGGTCGAGGACGGCGATCGTCGGCAGCCGGAACTCATTGCGAGTCGTGCCCGGTGCGATGTCGTTCCGCGTGTTGCCGTCGTTGTTGAGATCGGCGGAGCCCGCGCGCGCGGTGTACGGCTGTCCCGACTGAACCGTCAGAATCCCGCTGAAGGACCAGTTGCGCGCGAGCGTGCCCATCCACCCGTCAGCGCCTTCGGCGATCCCGTTCGTGTCCCAGACGCCGCTCGTCACCAGCCGGTGCCGCTGGTCGTTGTTGCCGGCGGTGCGATCGACATTGAAGTCGGCCGGATTCGACGCGTACTTGCCGTCATCGCCCGCGTTGCCGGGCACGACCGCCGTGGCGTCGGGGACGGTGTCCTCGACTTTGCCGAGCGTGTACGCCGCGCGCCAGAGCATATGCCGGGCGAACCGGCGATTGAGCTCGAACGTGATGCCGTTGTACCGCGACTCGGCGCTCGCCTCGAACGCAATCACGCGCGCGAAATTCGAGAATGGCCGATCGGCGGTCGCGAAGAAATGATAGGGAATCTGCTCGCCGGTATCGGCCACGGTGAACGTCCGGCTGCTGAGCGAGCCGATGTTCCGATCGATCGATCGCGGCAGATCGCTGCCGTCCACGAACAGGTACGTGACGGTGAGGCTGGTGTCGCGGACGATCTCCCATTCGAAGGCGACGTTGGCCTGGAACAGCTTGGAGTTCTGGAAGTTCTGGTCGATGTAGAAGATCGTCGGTTTCGCGGCTGCGCCGGTGGTCGGAATGCTGTCGAACTTGGCGGGGTAGGTCGGCACGTCATTGCCTGTGAACGTGAGCGAGACGATGTTGATGCCGTTGTTCGAGTGCGCGGTGCCGAGCATGATCGACGGCGTCCGGCCGTAGAACCAGCCGCCGCCGCCGCGCACCACGAATTTCTGTCCGGTAGGTGCCCATGCGGCCCCGAAGCGCGGCCCCCAGTTGTTCGTGTCGGCGTCGAGACGGCTGGTGTCGATGCCGGCCGCCAGGAGCTGCGCGTCGGGATTCTGCACGGGCGGCGCATCCGTCTTCATGAGGTCGTAGCGGAGGCCGAGATTGAGCGTCACGTCCGCCACCGGCTTCCACTCGTCCTGGACGAAGAACGAGTACTCCTGAATGTTCGGATGGGTGTTCGGTCCGGTCGTGCCTTCACCCGCGAAGTTCTGCTGATAGAACTCGGTCGCGGCGTTTGGCCGGCCGAGCGCGAATGACGCGAGCGACCGGAACGTGTACGACCCGCTGAAGAAGCCGGGGAAGCGGTTGAGGATGTCGTCGAACTGGAAGTCGAAACCGCCCTTGAACTTGTGCTCGCCGCGGATCCACGTCAGCGAGTCGGCAATCTGCCACCGCTTGATCGTCGTCTCGCGCGGACTGAAGTTGTTCCGGCCGATCGTGAGGACCGTGCTCCCGCCCTGCTGAACGACGGCTTCCGGATTCTCGCTGTTGGCCTCGCCGGGCTCCTCGTCGCGCGCGACCTGGAACCGGACCTCGTTGAAAATCTGCGGCGAGACGACCGTGGTGAACGCCGCGTTGAACGTCCGGGTGTGGACAATCGACGCGCCGGTGTGCTCGAGCGCATTCGTCGGGCCGCCGTTTTCGAAACCCTGCCCCGTGAAGTTCTGATGGTTGTACCTGAGGGACAGGCGATGCGCCGAGCTCAGCGTGTGGTCCGTCTTGATGAGAAACACGTCCTGATCGAGGCGGCGCTCCCAGCTTTCGTCCTTCGTGTCCAGGATGGCGAGCCCCTGCTGCGTGAGCGGGTCCGACGGCACATTCGCCGGCAGCCCCAGGACGATCGCGTTCGGGGTGGTGTTGCGTTGACCGTCGTAGTTGCCGAAGAAGAAATCGCGTCCGCGGCGCAGCGGTCCGCCGAAGGTGAAGCCGAACTGATTGTACCGGTACGGGGACTTCGGCTGATTGTTGAGCTTGTTGATCGCGTTGACGGCATTCAGCGACTTGTCGCGGAAGAACTCGAACGCGGAGCCGCGAAAGTCGTTGGTACCCGATTTCGTGACCACGTTGATCACCGCGCCGCCGGCCCGTCCGTACTCGGCCGCGAACGAGTTCGAGTTCACCTGGAATTCCTTCACCGCGTCCTGGCTGAACTGATACGGCGCGCGGCCCGACCCGGTGCGGCCCGACGTCTGGCCGAAGAACGTGTTGTTGTTGTCGGCGCCGTCGACGACGAGGCTGTTCAGCGTGCCGCGCTGGCCTGCGAAGCTGATGTCGCCCGTCCGCACGTCGCGCGTGACGCCCGGCGTCAGCAGCGCGAAGTCGATGAAATTACGGCCGTTGACCGGCAGGCTCTGCACGGCGACTTCGCCGACGGTCGACGTCACCTGCGTCCGCCCGGTCTCGACGACCGGCGACGCGCCGCTGACCGTAACGGTTTCCGTCATGTTGCCGACAGCCATCTCGACGCGAAGCGACAGCGTCTGGCCGATGGTGACCTGAAGGTCGGACAGCTTGCGCAGTTGAAATCCATTCAGCTCTGCCGTGAGCTCGTAGTCGCCGACCGGCAGGAGCGGATTTCGAAACATGCCCTTCTCGTCCGACACCGTCGTGCGCGTGGTGCCGGTTTTCACCGAAACGACCTTGACAGTCACGCCCGGCAGCACGGCGCCAGACTGGTCGACGATGACGCCGTCGAGCCCGCCGGTCGCGCTTTGCGCGCGCGCTGGGCCGGCAAGGAAGAGGAGCACGAAGGCAGACGTCAGGAGAGTAAGAACGAAACGTCGTCGTGGATGCAGCAGCACCATGTTGACCCTCTATCGGAGATTCAGCGCCTGAAGAAACGCCGAGTTTCGGCGCCAGCATACGCCCGACCGCTGCCGGTGCGTCGCAAAATGTTGCCGATGTCGAGCCTACGGAGCTGGTGTAAATTCGGACGCCGCTCGACGGTTTGCTCGGCGTCAACATATTGACCAGGATTTGGATTTTGTGGCGGAGTGGTCTAACGTGTCGGCTGGCCATGCGCGGGATTTCGACGGCTCGAATTGCGTTCGGCGACGACGGCGTTCTGATCGTCCGGATTCGGGACGGCGCGCGGCAGCGGCCAGGGGATGACGGGCGTGCCGTCGACTCGATGAAAGGCTATCTCGAGTGACCGATCCACGGTCAGAGCTGCGTTTCGCCGCCGATCGTGTCCGCGCGCTTCTCCAGACGCTCGAGAGGCTCGCGGCCGGCGACACGGGGACGAGCCTCGATATTTCGCCGGCCCGCGACGAGCTGGACGCGATCGCTTTCGGGATCAACGTTCTCGCCGACGAGCTGCGCTGGGCGCACGCGCGGATCACAGAATCCGAGCGCATCAAAGCGGACGAGCTGCGCGAGCGCGCCCTCCGGCAATCCGACGCCAATTTCGCGACCGCCTTTCACTCCAATCCGTGCGCGATGACGATCACGCGGCTGTCGGACGGACGGTTCCAGGACGTCAACCAGAGCTTCGAGCGCCAGACCGGGTTCCGTCGCGACGAAGTGATCGGCCGCACCGTCGAGGAATTCGGGCTCTGGATCGATCCGGACGATCTCGGGGCACTCACCGCCCGGATGCTCGACGGCGGCCGGCTGAACAATCTCGAAGTCAGGTTTCGCACCAAGAGCGGCGCTCCGGCCACCTGCGTCTACTCGGCCGACATCATCCGGTTTGGCGGCGAGCCGTGTGTCCTCGCCGTCGGGCTGGATATCACGGAGCGCAAGCACTCGGAAATCCAAGCCGCGAAACTGCGCGAGGAACTGGCCCATCTGGGCCGCGTCACGATGCTCGACGCGCTGACGGGATCGCTCGCCCACGAGCTCAATCAGCCGCTGACCGCCGTCATGGCCAATGCGGAGGCGGCGCTGCGGTTCATGGCCGCCGACCCGCCGCGTCTCGGTGACCTTCGGGAAACGCTCGACGAAATCGTGAGCGCCAACAAGCGCGCGGGCGAGGTCGTGCGGCGCATGCGGACGCTGCTGAAGAAGAGCGGAACGCTCTACGAACCGGTCGAGGTGAACGGTACCGTCCGCGAAGTGTTGAAGCTGGTCCAGAGCAACGCGCTCGGCCGGAGAATCGTGGTCGACGTGGAGCTCGCCTCCGATCTCGATCCCGTCCTGGGCGACCGCATCCAGATTCAGCAGGTGGTGATCAATCTGTTGCTGAATGCGTTCGACGCGGTGCAGGACCGCGAGGCTGCCGATCGGCGCGTGTGTCTCCGGACGGTGCGCCGGGATTCGACGGCGGTCATCGAAGTCAGCGATCTCGGGCCCGGACTTCACGACGACGCGCTCGCGCGTATCTTCGAACCGTTTTACACGACCAAACCCGACGGCCTCGGCCTCGGACTGTCGATCTGCCGGGCCATCGTCGGGGCGCACGGGGGTCTGCTCGATGCGACTCGCAACCCGGGGACCGGCCTCACGTTTTCCGCGAGCTTTCCGCTGAACGGCACGATGACGGCCGGCGCGCAACCGGCATCCCGTGCGCGGCTCCAGGAGCAGCAATGACGGTCGCCGTGAGCGCGGTCCCGGGAGATCATGTCGTCCAGTTCTACGAAGTCGGGCGATCCCTGCAACGGGCCGTCGCGACGTTCATGGCCGAGGCCCTGCGCCGCGGCGAACCGGCGGTCATGGTCGCCAGTCCCGACATGTTCACGGCAGTCGCGGAACGGCTGAAATCCGAGTTCGACTTGACCGCAGGCGTCGTGGGTCGCATTCGATTCACCGACGTGGACGTCGCGCTCGCGGGGTTCATGGACGGCGTCACACCTGATCCCGTACGTCTCGAACAAAGTTTTTCGACTCTGATTGCGGACGTCCGGCGCGACGGCGGGACCGGCCCGATCTGGATCTACGGCGAAATGGCCGGGAAACTCTGCAAGCTCGGCAACCACGCCGCGGCCGTCCGGCTCGAAGAGCTCTGGAACACGTTGTTCGCCGGACCGGAGTTCTCGGTTTTGTGCGCGTACTCGCTCGACGATTTCGACGACGACGTGCGGGCGAATCAATTCCGGGCCGTGTGCCGGCAGCACACCCACATCATTCCGACGGAGGGGTTCACGGATGCCCCCGACGATCGAAGCCGGCTCGAGTGGGTGGCCTTTCTCCAGCAGCGCGCCCGCGCGCTGGCCAACGCGCTCGCGCAGGTGCCGCCGCCGGCGGCGGAGGCCAACGGCATCACGACGTCGACGGTGTACGTCGTCGACGATGACGTGGGCGTGAGGCGATCGCTCGCGAGATTGCTGGGGTCGATCGACTTGCGAGTGCAAACCTTCGCGTCGGCCGAAGCGTTTCTCGCCGAGGTCGACCGCACCGCGAAAGGCTGTCTCATCGTCGACGTGCAGCTCGTCGGCATGAGCGGGCCCGACCTGCAGAGCCGCATGGCCAGCGTCGACTGGCGGATGCCCGTGATCGCGATGAGCGGCTCGCACGACGCGCAGATCGAAGCCGAGGCGCTCCGGCTGGGCGCGACCGCCTTCCTGCGCAAACCGTTCGACGCGCAGGCGCTCATCGACGCACTCGCGCGCGCGTCCGGCTGAACATACGACACGGTCTATCCCGGCAGGCGCGCTGCTGTGAATTTCACGCAGCGGCGGGTGAATTCGCGCAGTCGGAGAACTTTGGGGCTGTGACGTCGACGTCTCAGAGGGGCCATGTGATGCCCGTCGGTGGAGCATGTCTTGCAGCGGACCGCGCCGGGGGGACGTCATGGCCTGCACCAGGCACTTCCTGATGTTTCGGTGGAACCACCATGCATGGCGGCGACGCGTGTCCGCGACGTCACGCACCTCGACGCCGGTTACCGACATGTGGGGTAGACGTGTCAGCGAGGAGAACGTGCGTTGCCACACGGAATATGTGTGCGATTCGTGCGGCGCGATCCGCGACGGCGGCGACTGTCTTTGCGACGCGGCTAAGGGAGAGCGGTGCGAGGTTCGCCTGCAGCATCTTGCCGTTCCGCGGCAACCAGCAGCAGAACGACCCCAATCACCAGCCCGGCAATAAAGCGCACCAGGCTCATCAGATTGACCAGGCCCATTCCCTGAAGACGTTCGCGCACGAGTGGCGTGTTGCCGAGGAGATTGATCAGGTGCCACAGTCCCCACGAGAAGAGTGAACCGCTGCCGATCCAGGTGACGGCCACAGCCAGCCATGAAGGAACGCGGGAGCGTGGACCGCGGACCATCGTCATGACTCCGGCCGCCGCACCCAACCCCATCAACGCGTCGGCCGCATTCGACAGCGACGAAGCGAATGTTCGTCCGGTGACCAGATCGGCGCGGATGCCGACGGTCGAACCGAACGTCCAGGCGAGCGGCGGCACACTTCCGGCAAGCGCGAGCAGCGCGCCCGCAATCGCCAGCGGCACTGACACAGCGCGCACGAAGTCGACCCGCGCACTCCGGGTTGACGCCGCGTCGAACACCGCATGCCAACGGGCGCGCGCGTACAGAATGAACGCGATCATGAGCCCGATGCCCATGCCGGTGAATCCGCTGTACACGACGGCATAGACCCACGGCTCCACCGGCCCGCCCGGCGGCACGCGAATCGACTCGCGCGCGAACGCCATTGAGGCGGCGACGAATGGCACCGTGACGACGAACCGGACCAGGAGACCAGTGGCCACCCACATCGGTGGAAGTACCAGCCACGCCGGAATGCGCAGACCCCAGTCGTGGGTGAACGCGAGCGCGATCGCTACCGCCACGACGTCCATGAACGCCGTGACGACATTCAACGCGACCATCGTCGGCTCGTGCATGAGACCTGGATCGGCGATGCCGAGGTTTCCGCCGGCGAGCCAGATGAGTTTGAGCGCGAGGTAGGGGAGCGCACACAGGATGGCGCCGTAGCCGATAACGCGTCGAGTCACGCCCGCGTCATCATACTGCCGCGCTGCGTGCGTGCTATCTTCCAGGATTGCCGTGCGGAAGGTGGGATTTCTCGTTGGCGCCGTGTTCGTGCTCGTCGGCCTGCTGAACCGCGCGCAGGAAGGCGATTGGCAGACGTACGGGCGCGATCCCGGCGGCGAACGGTTCTCGCCGCTCGACGCGATCCGTCGCGAGAACGTTGCCACGCTCCAGGTCGCGTGGACGTTCCGCACGGGTGACGCGTATCAGCCCCAGGACGGCCGGCCGACGGCGTTCGAGGCGACGCCGGTCTACATCGACGGCACGTTGTACCTGAGCACACCGCTCGGCCGGGTCATCGCGCTCGATCCCGTGACCGGAAAAGAAAAATGGGCCTTCGACGCGAAGGTGCCACGCGACAGGGGCTACGGCGATTTTGCCAGCCGCGGCGTGTCCGCGTGGCAGCGCGGCGCGGAGCGCCGGATCGTCGTCGCGACCGTCGACGCGCGTCTCATCGCGCTCGATGCCGCCACGGGAGAACCGATTTCCGGTTTCGGCGATCACGGCAGCGTCGATCTGCGAAAAGGATTACGCATCGCGCCCGAGAGGTTTTCTGACTACGAGGTCACGTCTCCGCCTGCCGTGATCGGCAACACCCTCGTCGTCGGCTCGGGCGTCGCGGACAATGGGACCACCGCGGCGCCAAGCGGCGAAGTGCGCGGGTTCGACGCGATCACCGGAGCGCTGAAATGGAGCTGGGATCCGATTCCGCAGGATCCGGCGGCGGTTGGCGCTGACGCGTGGGGGAACAAGAGCGCGAGCCGCACAGGCGCGGCCAACGCCTGGTCGGTGATCGTGGCCGATCCGGCGCGCAACCTCGTCTTCGTACCCACCGGGAGTCCGAGCCCCGACTACTTCGGCGGCGAGCGGCTCGGCGCCAACTTGTTTGCCAACTCCGTCGTCGCGCTCCGCGCCGATACGGGCGTCCGCGTGTGGCACTTCCAGACGGTCCATCACGATCTGTGGGACTACGATGTCGCCTCGCCGCCAATCCTCTTCGATTGGCGGAAAGACGGGCGAACGATCGCCGCGGTGGGCGTCGCGTCGAAGACCGGACATCTCTTCGTCCTCAATCGAGAGACGGGAGCGCCGCTGCTTCCCGTCGAGGAGCGCGCCGTTCCGAAGAGCGACGTTCCGGGCGAACAGGCGTCGCCGACGCAGCCGTTTCCGACGGCGCCACCCTCGCTGGCACGGACGTCACTCAAGGCCGACGAGGCCTGGGGGCTGACGGACGAGGATCGCGCGTGGTGCCGCGAGACGATGAGCGGGCTCCGCGCCGACGGGTTTTTCACGCCGCCATCGCTCGCCGGAACGCTGGTGATTCCCGGCAACATCGGCGGCATGGCGTGGAGCGGCATGGCGTTCGACCGCGTCAATCGTCTGCTCGTCATCCCGGTGAACAACCTCGCGGCGGAAGTCCGGCTCGTGGCGCGAGATAGCGTTGAGACCGAACGGAAGGCGGGCCGGCTCGGCGGCGATTTCGAGTACGCTCCGCAGCGAGGCACGCCCTACGCGATGGTGCGGCGGTTTCTGCTCGGTCCGAAGACGCGACTTCCGTGCACGCCGCCGCCCTGGGGTACGCTCACCGCGGTGCGAGCCGATTCCGGAGAGATCGCGTGGCAGGTGCCGCTCGGTCAGTTTCCGGGCTCTGAGGCCGTGCCGGGCGCGGCGCAGTGGGGATCGGTCGCGCTCGGCGGGCCGATCGTGACGGCCGGCGGACTGGTCTTCACCGCCGGGACGCTCGAGGCGGCGATCTACGCGTTCGACGTCCGGACGGGGCAGCGATTGTGGAGGGGAGTATTGCCGACGAGCGCGCGATCGACGCCGATGACCTATCTCGGCCGCGACGGGCGACAATACGTAGTCGTCAGTGCCGGAGGCCACGGCCTGCCGGGCGGTCCGCCGCTCGGCGATCATGTCGTGGCGTTCGCGCTGCCCGGGAAAGAAGATCGCTGAGCACGACGTATATACCGTGCAAGGCCTTGTTGGGGAGGAATGTTGTATGAAGCGAGTGGTCGTCGGTGTGCTCCTCTGTCTGGCTGTCGCCGCTGGACCCGCTGCTCAGTCGCAGTTGAAATATGGCGTCACCGTGACGGCGGACAAGACCGTCGATTTCACGAAGCTCAAGACCTATTCCTGGTTCAACGGCCAGCCGGCGCCCAACAAGACGATCGATGCGCAAATCGTCGCCGCGGTGGATCGCGAGCTTCAAGCGGTCGGGCTGAGCAAAGCCGCCTCGGCCCCTGGTGACGTGCTGGTGACCTACTTCGCGCTCCGCCGCTCGGACTCGGACATGAAGTCCAAGCCTGACGCCCAGGGCGGGCGCGCCCAGATTACCGTCGGGACGCTCTCGGTCGGCCTGTTCAATCCGGGAACCAAGAAGGAACTGCTGCGCCTGCGGCTGGACAAGCCGATCGACACGGATCCCGCGAAGTCCGAGACCACCATCAACAGCGCCGTCGCGGAGTTGTTCACGAAGTATCCGACGAAAACCAAGAAATAGGCGACGGCGCCTGAGCCCGCCGCATGCGAGTTCAGAAGTACGCGGGAGAAGAACCGCGAAGTAGGGAGGAGAAGAACGCGGAAGTACGGCGGAGAAGAACCACGTCGTACGGTGGAGAACAGCCCGAGTAGAACAGCATTAACGTCACGCTGTCGGGCCGCCGAACTTGAGCGATAGCACCGTTCTTCGGCGAGAGCGCCGTACTTGACCGGCAGAGCCAGCACTTACTTCATCGTCAATTCCAGTACTTCGGCGATAGCGTCAGTACTTCAGCGACAGCGCCATCCTTCAGCGTCAGCAGAAGTACTTCATCGTTAGTGCTAGAAACTCCAGCCGATGGAAAAGGTGACGCCGAAGTCGTTCTTCTTCTGGTCCGGCGGCGGCGCCGAGTCGAAGCTCTCGAACACGCTGATGGACCACTTGAGGTCCTTCACGATCGTCTGGGACAAGGAGCCGTTCAGCTCGGCGCGGACGCGCTCCGCGCGTTGCAGATCGAGGAAGACCACGCCGCCCCCCGCGAGATCGAGCTCGTGACCGCTGAAGGTGAACCAGTCCCAGTGAACGCCGCCGAGCGCTTCCGCCCGATTTTCGCCCGGCTGGTCGGTGTAGCGCTCGCGCGTGTACGCGAGTCCGCCGACGACTGACAGCAGCGTGTGGTTCGACTGAACCAGCCATCGTCCGACTCCACCACCGGTGACGGTGCGGTAGTCGAGACCCAGCTCGTCGTTCTTGCTCGCCTGGCCGACCGCCGCGACGAACCAGCGGTTCGTCAGTGAGCGCTGGACCTGAACGGTGAGGGTCTGCCGGTTTTCGGTGTCGGCGGACTCTTCGGTGGTCACGAGAGAATCGAACGAAATCTGGGTGACGACCGATGGCGATCGCGAGGTCACGTACGAGTCGAACGTCCATTGCGTACGTTGGTTCGCCTGGGTGAAGGACAACCCGGCTGAGATCGACCCGTCGAGCCGCCGCCAGAAGTTGGCGTCGAGCGGCACGAACCGGATGACCTCCTTGAGCGGCAGCGCCTTCACGTCGCCGACGTCCATCTGACCGGCCGCGGTCGAGGTGATGGCACCCAGGTACCGGAGGCCGGACGACATCTCCACCTCGTAGCGGGCGGGACTGGTGAGCCGCAGGATCTTGTCCCATTCAATCGAGATCGTGCCGAGGCCGTCGGTCTTGACCGTCAGCTTGCCGCGTGCGAGCTTCTGGACCTCGCCCGTCAGGATGTCGCCGTTGTTCAGCTCGATTTTGTCGACCTTGCCGTGCTGCGCGAGCGCGGTCGCCGGAATCGCGACGAGCGCAAGCGCGCATCCGGCGGCCCGCAGGTACGCGGCCGCCCGTCGGAGGGCCATGACGGTCACGCGTCAGAAGGACGGTGCGCCAGACTCCTTGCGCCACACCGAGACCGAAAGCACCGTGCCCTTGTCGTCCTTGGTCCGCAGCGTGAGCTGGGTGGCTTCGGCTTCCCAATAGCGCGGGCGGCCGATGTCCAGCGCGTGCGTGAGCGGACGGATCACATCTTCACCTTCACGCACATATCGGAGTGTGTGTCCGGACATGTCGATGAGCGTCTGACCCTTCGTCTGGATGACGCCGCCCGGCACCGGAATGCCGATCTTCTCGACCTGTTTCACGGTCTCCGGATCGACGTGAATCTCGACGTCCATGTTCGCGAACTCGTCGTAGATCAGCGTGCCCGTGCCCTTCACTTTGATCGGCGGCTGGCCCGACGGGTAGATCTCCATCGACACGAGCGTCCACCGGCCCTGCAGGTATTTCCGCGCCTCGGCGATGGTCCCCGGTCCGGTCTTCGGAGGGCCGAGCGGCAGCGGACGTTCGAGCGGCTTTGGGCCGCACGCGCCGATGCCGGCCGCAAGCGCGGCCATCACAACGGCGACTTTCCATCGGCGCGAGTTCATGTTGGTCCTCCCACGGATTCCGCGATCAGGCTCCGGCGACACACCACGCCGCACCTCTTGTCCGGCACAACCCGTACCAGAGGTCACGCACGGGCCTGGACATTTTTCCACGGAAGCTCGCGGCCGCGCATCCTCGAGTCACGATCGCGGTGGTCCGGCCCACGGCCTGCCGTGTGCCGTCCGGAAGATCGGAGTCTCAGGCAACCGGATCTCGTCGGGCCGCGTTCGCTTGCCAAATTCAAAGCAGACATGAAGGTCATGAAGGACATGAAGGACATGAAGGAAAGCCCGACCAGTGAGGACTTGAGACCCGCAGGCGGCCGCCAGGTCAGCGCAGCCTTCATGTCCTTCATCTTCTTCATGTCCTTCATGTGTTCTTGGCTCTTGGCCAGCTACGCATCACGGAATTATGCAACTGCAGGGTTGCATATTCCTCTCAGCCCGGCTAGTATGCAACCAGGAGGTTGCATGATGACCGTCGACCTGCTCAGCCGGATCGATCGCACAATCCGAATCAACGCCCCCGTCGACCGGGTGTTCCGCGCCTTGACGAGCGCCGAGGAGCTCTCGGCCTGGTTTCAGGTCCGCATCGAAGGCGCCATCGCCGAGGGGAGCGAGGTCTGGATGACGTCGCTCCATCCCGACCATGCCGGCGTGCGCTTCCGCGTGAAGTTCGTGGCGATCGTCCCGCCCACACGCGTGTCGTGGCAATGGCATCCGGGTGAAGTGGACCCGAAGGTCGATTACTCGCGCGAGCCGATGACGACGGTGACGTTCACGCTGGCACCGGCCGCCGGCGGCACGGAAGTCTCCCTGTCGGAGACGGGCTTCGACGAGATCGCGCTCGCACGGCGAGCGAAGGTGCACCAGGACAACAGTCAAGGCTGGGCCGAGGTGCTCGTCTGGTTGCAGCGGTATGCCGAAAAAGCTCGCTGACCGGCGCCTGGCGCGTGCGGCTCTCCTCTTCGCCGCCCTCGGCGATCCCACGCGGCTCGCGCTGCTGCAGCAGTTGTCGGATCGTGGACCCGCGTCGATCTCGACCCTCGCCGAGCGCTTTCCGGCGATGACGCGCCAAGGCGTCACGAAACACCTGTTCGTTCTCGCCGACGCGGGCGTCGTCGACGGCTCCCGCGAAGGCCGAGAACACGTGTGGGTGCTGAATCCCGCGCGGCTGGCCGAGGGCCGCCGCGCGCTCGATCTCATCGCCCGCGAGTGGGACGATGCGCTGGCGCGATTGAAGAGCCACTTGGAGGCAAACTGACGATTGCCAACTTGGAACTCAGAACCTAGAACTCAGAACTGAAACCGTGAACGTCGGAAATGCTCTTGAGGTCTAAGTTCTAAGTTTTGAGTTCTAAGTTACATCCCGTGCTCTTTAGCGGCCGGCTACAACAGCTTGCCAGGCCTTCGCGAGCCGTTCAGTCGGCAGCCAGGCGTTGGGAGCAGACGGCGTCCCGGGACTCGAGGCGGGTTGAAACGTCCCGGTCTTCAAATCCCCGACGAAGCCCGGGACGGCGGCAATCGAAACCAGCGGCGTTGCCGAGCCAGCCCCGCCTGCATGACTGAGTCGCATGCCGAGCACTTCTTCGAAGAGCAACGCGCCGAGATCGCGCGACTGGCCGACGACGTGGCCGGCTCCGGGCTCGACAACGAGCGCCCACAGGGCACCGCCGCGCCGGTTCACGGCGAAGAGTCCCGTGATCGTCTCGATGCGCGACTGCAGGTCCTTGTCGCCGACGAAGAGAAATCCCGGGACCTCGCGCGCCGCTTTGGACAGGAGCGCGCTGTAGTAGATTCCGCCCTTGTTCACGATGAACGCGGCGACGCGCTCGGGCTTCCACGCGACGAACTCGTAGTTGAACTGGCCGCCGGCGGACATGCCCCAGAGAAGCAGCGGCACCCGCGCGATTTCAGGATGTTTGCTGCGCTCGGCGAACCTGGCGATGGTGTCGAGCAACGCCTGGCCGCTGCCGTGCGAGACGTTGACGTAATCCTCGATGAACGACTGGTCGTGCGGCTTGTCCGTGAAGCGGCACGCGACGAGCGCGAGCTGCTGCTTCGACGCGAACGCCTGCCAGAACGCGTCGGCGGCCATCGGCCGGCCGTCGCCGTTCGATCCCGGCACGAGCACGACGACCGCCCGGACAGTCGTCGCATCGGCCGGCAGCCAGAATCGAAACTCCGCTTTGTCGAAATTGGCGCCGGGCGGAACCGTCTCGTCGAGCGTCATGCCCGCGGCAAGGTCTTGTGCCTGCGCCGCGCTGGCGGCCGCGAGAATCGCAACGATCATCGACGAGATCCAACGCATCGCTTCACTCCAGCCGGATGTCGACGCCCCGGTTCGAAGTTCGAAGTTTCTTATTGCGGTCCCGTCGGATGGGACGTCGGCAGCGCGTTGGCGATCTTCGTCGATTCCGCGCTGCACGCCGGATGGCCGAAGCCGCCCTTGCTCGTCGTGTGCCCCGTCGCCGGATCCACCGTCACGTCGTGAATGATGTTGTCTTTGCCGGCACCGGCGACACCGGCCGGCACGTTGTCGAAATTCAGCGCGTGTCGCGTCTTCCAGGCGATGATGTGGTCCGCGCACGACGTGTCGCCGCTCACGCCGAGTCCGCCGACGAGGCGTCCGGCGGCCGTGTAGAGCGCGAGTCCTCCGCCGAACACGTTCACGCCGCCGATGCGCTTTCCCTTCATCGGATCGGTGGGCGAGCCGTACTGCGCCGGCGGGCCGCCATACGCGACACCGTGATCGACAGGGTTCGATTCCTGCAACCCGAACAGCGACTGACCCGGCTGCACGGCGGAGAAGAGATTGGCGGTCGACAAGGCGAACTTCGGCAGGCTGAATGCGTTCGCCGTGTTGGCTTTCTGCGCCGAGATCACGCGGCTGCCAGGCCATTGATCACCGCGGGTCGCGCCCGTGAAGGCGACGTCGCAGACCACGCCGTCGCGATCGACGACGGTGCCCCACATGTGAAACCCGAGTCCGCCGTTCTGCTCCGCCTGCGCGGCAGTGAGCGCCTTTTTCAGTGCGGCGTGCGCCGGCAGTTCCTTGCAGCCTTCAATTCCAGGCTGCGGCTGCGGCAGCGATGAATCGCGACGATCGGGAGACGCCGCCGGGCTCGTCGTCAGGAAATAGATCAGGAACAGGCACAACGCGATCCATTTGCGTGACATAGATCCTCCATCGCTCCGCGAGCGGTAGTCTCTCATGATCGCCGGAAGGTTCGGACGAATGGTCAAGGAAATCGGACGCGCGGGCATGGCAGCGGGCCAACCTTCGTCCGTATATAGATCAGGGCGGCTGTGAGCGGCTGCCGGCCCATGTCAGGAAAGGATACGACCATGTCCAGTCCGGTCTCGCAGGATCCCGCAGCGAACATCGAGTCCACGACCGCCCCGAACGCGCGTGCCCAGGTGCTGGCCGACCGCCTCGAGCGCGGAGCCCAGGCGCTCGCGAGCTTTGCGATCGGCCTGACGGAAGCCGAGTGGCAAACGCGCCTCCCCAAGGACGGACGGAAAATCGGCGTTGTCGTGCACCACGTCGCCAGCGTCTATCCGGTGGAGATTCAGCTCGCGCAGACGATCGCCGATGGCAAGCCGGTGACGGGCGTCGTCCCGCAGACCATCCACGACATGAATGCGGCGCACGCGAAGGACCATGATGCGGCGACGAAGGAAGAGACGCTCGATTTGCTTCGCCGCAACAGCGCGGCCGCCGCGGAAGCGATTCGCGCGCTCACCGACGCGGATCTGGATCGGGCCGCGCCGGTGTCGCTGTACGCAGACGCGCCGCTCACGTGTCAGTTCGTGCTCGAGGATCACGCCGTTCGGCACAGCTATCATCACCTGGCGCGGGTTCAGCGCGCGCTCGGCCGCTAGACCTCGGGCTCGTTGTCGGGGTCTTTGATTATTTTTTTCTGAGATCGCCCAGATTCTGCGTCGGGTTGGGTTCGCCGGGCGTAGGTTTACCGTTCGGTCCCGCGTCGTAGCGCACCCACCCTCCCGGGAGATCGTTGCCCGCCGCGTTGATCCCCGTGTAGTACGCGTTGTCCGCCACGCTCGGCAGATTGAGATCCGCCAACCCGGCGGGCGCGGCGGCATCGTCATCGTCTTCCCAGGAAATGAAATCGAGATAGACGTTGTCGGTGCCTGCGCTGGTGCCGTCCGGGCCAGGCAGATACACGTAGAGCGAATCGCCGTTGTTGGAGAGCCCGGCATTGAGCGTGCCGCCAAGGCTGTCCGTGCCGATGCTGACGCCATGGCCGGGCAGGAGCACCATTCGCCAGTCACTCGCGGCCGGGTTGACCACGGTGTCGGCGGCGACGCCGGAGGCCGTCGTCCAGACGGTGACGAGCGTGCCCCTTGGAACGGCTGACAGAAATGCGTCGTTGCCGAACACGAACACCGACTCGCCGTTGTTCAGCGCGCCCTTGATCAGCTCGTTGTCGGTGACGCGCACTCCGCGCAAGTCGACGCTGTCTCCGAGGATCAACAACTCGAAGAAATCGTTGCCATGGGCGTCGTTGTCGGAGGCGTACTCATTGACGATGACGTCGCCGGCGGCCGGCGGGGCCGCGGCGGCAGGCGCCGTTCGTGCCGGGGCAGCCATGAGCACGTTGATGAGGGCCGCAGCTTGCGTCACGCGGAGGAAAGTGAGTCGACGTCTCGTCATGGTGTAGGCCGGGTTTCCAGTGCCACCCGGCGGCATAGTATCGCAGCGGCCGATTTTGCC
>JBLNGH010000224.1:0-4566 GCA_050264575.1 Acidobacteriota bacterium
GTCGTCTTCACGCGTCCACCGCAGCTGGATCGGCCGGCCGGCCGCCCCCGCGATCGCGGCGGGTTCGACGATGTGGTCGTTGTAGAGGCGGCGGCCGAAACAGCCGCCAATCCGGACCATGTGGATCGTCACGTTGGCCGGCTCGATGTTGAGCGTCTGTGCCACCAGCGTGCGCGCGTTGCCGGGCGTCTGCGTCCCGGCCCAGATTTCCACCTTGCCGTCCTTGAAATCGGCGATGGCGCTCATCGGCTCCATTTGCGCGTGATTCAGGAACGGGTACTGATAGGCCGCTTCGACGACCTTCGTGGCACTCTTGAGCGCCGCTTCGACGTCGCCGTCCGATCGCACCGCCTGTGCCGGCAGGTTGGGAGCGAGCTCGTTCGCTTTCTTCTCGTATCCGGCTGAGCTTTCCGTCGAGCCCGGCGTGTCAGCCCAGGTAATCTTCAGCAGTTTTCGCGCCTGCTCGGCCGTCCACCACTTGTCGGCGACGACTGCGACGCCGCTCACCAGGGCGTTCGCGGTCGCGATCGTGCCGCCGTCAATGACAAACGAACGCACCACGCCCGGAAGCTGTTTGATTTGTTCGAGGTTCGCGACCGCCGTGATCTTCCCCGCGAACACCGGACACTTCTGAAACGACGCGTAGAGCATTCCCGGCAGCTCCATGTCGATCCCGTAGAGCGGTTTGCCGGTCACGATGCCATCGAGGTCCATGCCTGGAAGGCGCTGGCCGATGATCTTGTAGTCCTTCGGATCCTTCAGCTTCACCGACGCCGGGTCCGGCGGCGTCATCGTGAGCGCCTTGTCGGCCAGCTCGCCGTAGCCCGCCGATCGCTTCGAACCGGCATGGATCACGCGGCCTGATGCGGTCGTCAACTCGGATTCCGGTACGTTCCACGTCGCGGCTGCAGCGGCGACGAGCATCTGGCGCGCGGCGCCGCCGACGCGGCGCATCGGCTCCCAGTTGCCTGGCACCGCCGTGCTGCCGCCGGCGCTCTGCTGGCCGTACTTCGGATCGAGATCGCCCTGCTCGACGGTGACCATCTTCCAGTCGACGTCCAGCTCCTCGGCGATCAGCATCGGCAGCGTCGTCTTGACCCCCTGACCGATCTCAGGATTCTTGCCGATGATGGTGACTTTGCCGTCGGGCGCGATCTTGATGAACGCGTTCGGCACGAGCGGCGGCGCGTTGCCGCGTCCCTGCGCGAGCAGATTGGTGACGGGCTCGAAGTACGCGGCGATGACAAGGCCGCCTCCGGCGAGCGCGCTGACGCGAAGGAATGAGCGGCGGTCGAGGGTGACGGTGCTCATGACGTCTCCTATTTCGTGCGCGAGCCGGCCGCGACAGCGGCGGCGCGATGGATGCCCTGGCGGATGCGGAGATACGTGCCGCACCGGCAGATGTTGCCGTTCATCGCGGCGTCGATCTGCGCGTCGGTCGGATCCGGCGTGGTGGCGAGCAGCGCCGCGGCCGACATGATTTGACCGGCCTGGCAGTAGCCGCACTCCGGCACGTCGATCTCTTTCCAGATCTGCTGCAGCGGATGCGAGCCGGTCGGCGAGAGTCCTTCAATCGTCACGATTGGTGCGCCCGCGGCCGCCGAGGCTTTCACCTGGCAGGAGCGCACAGCGCGACCGCGCAGATGCACGGTGCAGGCGCCGCATTGCCCGGCGCCGCAGCCGAACTTCGTTCCCCGCAGCTTCAGCTCGTCGCGAAGGACCCACAGGAGCGGCATGTCCGGAGGTACGTCGACAGACACGGCTTTCCCGTTCACGTTCAGATCGAGCTTCATGGTGTAGGCTCCTACCACCGGCGATCATACGTCGCTGGAACGTCAAGTCAAGGAAACCCAATGGTCGAGACAGGCCAGAAAGCGCCCGCATTCACGCTGAAAGATCAGGAAGGGAAGACGCACAAACTATCGGACTACGCCGGCAGTCCCGTGGTGCTCTACTTCTATCCAAAGGACGACACACCCGGATGCACCGCCGAAGCGTGTGCCTTCCGCGACAACCTGCCGCGGTTCAAGTCGGGCAAAGCCCAGGTGCTGGGGGTCAGTATTCTGGATGAGCAGAGCAAGGCAAAATTCGCCCGCAAATACGACCTGAACTTCCCTCTGCTTGCCGACGCCGACCATTCGGTCGCCGAGACATACGGCGCCTGGCAGGAGAAGTCCCGCTATGGACGCAAGTACATGGGGATCGCGCGCACGACTTACCTCATCGACGGCGAAGGCACGGTCGTCAAGCGCTGGGACAACGTCAAAGTCGACGGACACGCCGAAGAGGTGCTCAAAGAGGTTGCGGCGCTGGGCTGACCTGACGAAGTTTGGAAAAGAACACGTAGAGGAGCCACGCGTCGATCAGCACCACCGTCACGAGCACCAGGAACGCCGAAGGGCCCGGCACGACACCGAGCTTCTGCAGCACGGTCGAGATGCCGAAGCCGACGATCCACGCATCGAAGCTCATGCACACGCGCCGGAACGTCTCGGCCGGCACTCGACTGATGAGCGTGGCGCCGATCGGCACGCCGATCAGGATGCTCGGGATAATCCAGGGGATCAACGCAGCACTTTGCGCAGTGAATAGACCCGCGTACCAGTACGCCGCCGCCGTCATGCTTGACTCCGCCAGCCGCACGAAGCCGAGCGCCGCACGGAACTCCTGCTTGGCCAGCCCCTGGTTGTTGAATACGATCGCGAGCGGCGGACCGGAGATCGTCGTCACCGAGTACAACACCCCGACGCCGCCGCCAAACACCAGGCCAACGGACTTCTCGCGTTGAATCGGCCGGCGAAGGCCCGCCGCCTGCACGAGAATCAGCGGCAGCAAGATCACGAACGTGCCGAACTTGAGCCAGTCCGGACTGACACTCGAGACGATCATCGTTCCGAGAATCACGCCGGGCGCGAGACCGAGGACGATGGGGAGCACGCGTCGCCAGACGTGCCGCAGGGAATCGCGATTGACCCACAGGACGTACGCGTTGAGCGCGACTTCGATCGGCACCAGCGCCGGGTTCAGGACGCGGTTCGTCAGAAAGAGCAGCGCGACCGGAACCGTAATCGACGAGAACCCATACCCCAGCGCGCCGTTGACGATGGCGGCGGCCAATGTGAGGACGAGGAGGACAAGCAGCTCGGTCGTCATGCGGTCGCCTGTCACGGTGGCAGCCGGGGGGATTCTGCAAGGAGCTGGCCTTGATAATTGGGGCGGCGAGCCGGCAAAAGTGCCGGCGGTGGCAGTCAAGTCAGCGTCTTCGCGGAAAAAACTCAGCGGTCCGTAGGATTCCTGGCGCGGAATGACGATTATCGTTTCAGCGCCCGGAGCCGATCGGTGATGACGGTCGGCGGAACAACCGTTGCCTGTTGATCGAGCGCGTCTACGCCACCCAGCGCCCGTCAGGTGAAAACCGCGCAGGACTGAGAACCAGCATCGACAGGAACTGGAACCGTTTCCCCGTGCCGGTCATCGGAAAGGCCCAGGAAACGCGCTGCGGCGTTTTTTTCGAGGCACCGATCGACGATGTACCTCCACTTCCGAGTAGGGCCCATCACCTCGTAGACGCCGAGCTGCGTGCCTGGGGCGAGTGGCATCGCCTCCTGAGAGGTTGGACGCGCGCGAATTATAGTCTCGCGTCAACATTAGATTGGACTCCGTAGTATCTAGACTCACCACCATGATCAAACGCTTCTGCCTCCTTTCCGTGGTCTTCGGCCTTTGGCCAATGGCCTTTGGCCTGACAGCAGCGGCGCAGCAGTCATCCGACCGCTACTGGCCCCAATGGCGCGGACCCCATGCGACCGGCGTGTCGCGGACCGCCACGCCGCCGCTCGAGTGGAATGAAACGAAGAACGTCCGGTGGAAGGTCGAGATCCCCGGCCGGGGGTCCGCCACGCCCGTCGTCTGGGGCGACCGTCTGTTCGTCCTCTCGGCGGTGCCGGTCGGCGTCACGGGCGCCGGGGCGCACGCGGCGCTCGGACGCGCGCCGGTTGCGCACAAGTACATCGTGATGGCCTTCGATCGAAAGACCGGCCAGATCGTCTGGGAACGCGTGGCGAAGGAAGAGACACCGCACGAAGCCTCGCATCCGGAAAACGGCACATGGGCGTCGGCGTCGGCCGCCACGGACGGCGAGCACGTCATCGCGTCGTTCGAATCGCGCGGGTACTTCGCCTACGACATGAATGGCCAGCTCATCTGGCAGAAAGATCTCGGCGACAAGCGCATGCGCAACACGTTCGGCGAAGGCAGCACGCCGGCGCTGCACGGCAACTACCTCGTCATCGTCTGGGATCATCAGAGGCAGTCGTTCATCGTCGCGCTCGACAAGCGCACGGGCGCAGAGTTGTGGCGCCGCGAGCGCAAGGAAATCGACACGTGGGCGACACCGCTCGTCGTCACCGTGAACGGCCGCGCGCAGGTGGTGACCGGGGCGATGAACCAGGTGGTGAGCTACGATCTCGAGACCGGCGACGTCGTCTGGTTCACCAGCGGACTCACGATGAATCCGATTCCCACGCCGGTCGCCGCCGACGGCATGGTGTTTCTCACCGCCGGATT
>JBLNGH010000225.1:0-4624 GCA_050264575.1 Acidobacteriota bacterium
GCCGCGCCAAAGGAGCGAATCACGGTGCCGGCTTTGTCCAGGATATCGATGCTGAGGTTCTGGACGGGCTGCTTGACCCAGTACTTGATCGTCGCGCCTGCCGTAGTTCGCGTCGCGTCAGGCGGCGTGAACAGAAACACGTCCGTCGCCGACACGACAGGCGCGTCGAACTGCCGCAGCGGATCGATGTCGTCGAGCACGTAGAACGATCGGCCCATGGTCGAGATCACGAGATCGGTGTCTTCGACCCAGATGTCGGAAACCTGCACGTCCGGCAGGTTGAGCGACAGCGAATGCCACGTCCCGCCGTCGTCGTACGAGTAGTAGATGCCGTGCTCGGTGCCGGCATAGAGCATGTTGCGGCGTTTGGAATCCTCGCGAATCGAGTGCGTGTAGTCGTTCGGCTTCAGGCCGTTCACGATCTTCGTCCACGTCTTGCCGAAATCGTGCGTGCGGAAGAGATACGGCGAGTAGTCGCCCAACAGCGGCTTCTTGACGGCGGCGTACGCGGTCCCGGCCGAGAACGCCGACGCGTCGATGATGCTCACGCGGCCGAAGTCGGGCATGTCCTTCGGCGTGACGTCCGCCCACGTCTTGCCGCCGTTCTGCGTCACCTGAATCTTGCCGTCGTCCGATCCCGCCCAGATGACGTTGACGTCGACCTTCGACGGCGCCAGCGCGAACACCGTCGCGTAGACTTCCGGTCCGTTCATGTCGCCCGTGATGGGCCCGCCGGAATGGCCGAGCGTCTTGGGATCATGACGCGTCAGATCGGGACTGATCTGGGTCCAGTCCAGGCCGCCGTTGGTCGTCTTCCAGACCTTCTGAGTCGCGGTGAAGAGGACGTTCGGATCGACGGGGGAGAAGACGATCGGAAACGTCCACTGGACGCGCTCGACGAGCGCGCTCGACGGCTCGCCGGAGAACATCCGCGGGTACGGGTGCACCTCGCGGCTCTGTCCCGTGCGCCGGTTCGTGCGGACGAGGAACGATCCGTTGTTGCCGCCGGCGAAAAACACGTCGACATCCTTTGGATCGGGCGCGACGTAACCGGGCTCGCTGCCGCCCGGGCTGTACATCGTGGCTGCGGCCGCGCCGCCGCCTCGCCCGCCGCCGCCCGCACCACCGCCGCCGCCCCGACCGCCGAAGCCAGCGCCTGTTTCATTCGGGAGGCACACGGTGGATCCGTCCTGCTGCGCGCCGCACACGTGATACGGAATGTGCTTCGTCGTGATCACGTGGTAGTACTGCGCGGTCGGATAGTCCTCGGCCGTCCAGTTGCTCCCGCCGGCCATCGACACGGCGCCGCCGCCGTCGTTGCCGATCACGAGATGCTGCGGATTGTCCGGATCGACCCACAGGTCGTGATGGTCGCCGTGCGTGCCGCCGCCGATGTTGGTCAGCGTCTTGCCGCCGTCAGTCGATCGAAACGCGCTCGTGTTGAGCGCGTAGACGGTGTCGCGATTCTTGATGTCGGCCGTGACGTGCGTGTAGTAGAACGCGCGCTGCCGGATGTTGCGGTTCTCGTTGACCAGCCGCCACGTCGCCCCGGCGTCGTCCGACGAGAACAGCCCGCCGTTTTCGTGTTCGACGAGCGCGAACACGCGATTCGAGTCCGCGCCGGAGACGGAGACGCCGATTCGCCCGATGACGCCGCCCTGCGGCAAGCCCGGATTGCGCGTGATCTCCGTCCACGTCTCGCCCTCGTCGGTCGACTTGAACAGGCCGCTTCCCGGTCCGCCGCTCGACATCTGGTACTCGACGCGGTACGCCTCCCAGAGCGCGGCGTACACAACCCGCGGGTTGTTGCGATCGATCGACAGGTCGATGCCGCCGGTCTTGTTGTCGCGGAACAGGACGCGGCGCCAGGTCTTGCCGCCGTCGGTCGTCTTGAAGATGCCGCGATCCTCGTCCGGCACGCCGTGCTGGCCGAACACGGCGGCGAGCACGATGTCGGCGTTGGCGGGATCGATCCGAATCTTCGAGATGTTCTGGCCGTCCTTGAAGGCGACGTGCGTCCACGTCTTGCCCGCGTCGGTGGACTTGTAGATGCCGTCACCCGGCATGATGTTGCCGCGGATGCACGATTCGCCCGTGCCGATGAACACGACGTCGGGATTCGACTCGGACACGGCGACGGCGCCGACCGACGAGCTGGCAATCTGGCCGTCCGTCACGGGGGTCCAGCTCTCCCCGCCATCAACCGTCTTCCACAGGCCGCCGCCGGTCGCGCCGAAGTACGCCTCTTTCGGCCGTCCCTTGACGCCGGTGACGGCGATCGATCGTCCGCCCCGATCCGGTCCGATGCTGCGCCACTGATAGAACTTCAGCAGCGTCGGATCGGCGCCGAGGCTCTGGCCGGCCTGCGCGTGAAGCCTTGAGTCAGCCGTGCGAAAGGCGATCGGTGCGGCGAACGCGAGCGCGACGGCCGTCAGCACGATGCCACGACGAATGGTGGAAGACATATCTCCTCCGGTTAACCCGAAAGAGACTAGCAGGGAAACGTGCATCGATCTATCGGTCTATCGATCTATTGAAAGACAGAGCATTTGGCCAGCAAGCTCTTCAATAGATCGATAAACCGATAGGTCGAGATCGATGTACCGCTCTTATTTCAGGATCTCTTCAAGATACGCGATAGCGCGCGGGTCCTTTGACTGGCTCAGCAGTGAAACCGCCTGCTTCTGGACTTCCGGATTCGGATTCTTGCGGGCGATCTGAATGAGGAGCGGGATCGACGTGTCCGCCGGCAGCCGGCCGAGGCCGGAGACGGCGCGCTTGCGGACGTTGACGTCCGTGTCGTTGTCGATGACCGCTGTCACTTCGGAAATGACCGGCTGGCCGCCGCGAATCGCGAAGTAGTAGACGGCTGCGGCACGGACTTTCGGATCGGTGTCCTTGAGAAGACCGCGCAGGGCGCCGACGGTCCCGGATTCTCGCGTCTGTCCGATCGCGTTCACGAGCTCGACGCGCGATCCCGAGACCCGCTCGCCCTGGAGCAGCTTCTGCAGCATCGCGAAGCCGTGCGCGCCGCGGCGCGAGCCGAGCAGAGAGACCGCCTGTTGCCGCAGCTCGGAATTGGTGCCCGTGGCGATTCGATCAAGGATGGCATCGGCGCCGGCGTCGCGATGAAGCGCGATCGCCTCGAGTGCGGCGCGCGTCAGGTTGCGGCGCGCGTTCATCGACAGCCGCTCGAAGACGTCTTCGCGCGTGTACCCGTCGAGGACGCGCAGGCTGTCGGCCGGCGTGACGCCGTCCAGCCAGAAGAGCGTGCGCCCACCGGCGTCGATCGGGCAATCGTCGGCGATGCGGTTCATGCGTTCCAGACGCCCGTCGATCAGGCGGAGAAGCACGACAAGACCGGTCCCACCCTCGAGCGCCATCGCGCCGGATGGTTGCGCGGTTGGCTGCGGGCGCGCCATCGGCGCCGTCGACCCGAGGGGGCTGTAGTCCAGCACCTGGCCGCGGAAGTAGAAGTTGTCGTCCGTCCACGTGCTGCAGCCGGCGCGTTCGCCGTCGACGACGGGGACGCGCCAGCCGACCCAGACCGGCTCGGTCGTCGCGCCTGCGGCGAGCGTCGCGATCTCGCGATCGAGCGCCGCGGTCTTGCGCGTCTCGACCTTGCCGTTCTGGATGGACGGCTGCTGGGCGAAGGCCGGTCCGGCCAGGCCCAGCATCAACAGAGTGACCGCAGTTCTCACCGAAACCTCACAATGTTTGGATTCCAAGACCCGCAGCTCTTCAGATCCCCAGATCCCCAGATCCTCAGATCACTTGAGAATCTCCAACATGAAGTCGGCCGCGACTTTCGAGCGCGGCGCCAGGTCCGACAATCTCCGGACGATCTCCGTCTTCAGCGGCAGATTCGTTTCTTTCCGCGCAATGGCGACGAGCGCTTCGGCATTCTCCTGGCTTCCGAGCGCCGACACGACCGCCTTGCGGTTCTCGAGGTCCTGCTCGTTGGTGTAGAGATCCACCAGCATCTGACCGGTCTTCTCCGTCTTCATCCGGCCGAGGCTGCGAATCGCCTGCCGCCGCACTTCCGGCTCCTTTTCGGTCTTGAGAATCTGCGACAGCTGATCGATGGCGCCCATTCCGGAGAACGCCTGCACCATCTGGATCCGAAGGTTCTTGTCCGTTTCCTTCTGATACAGCGCCCACAGATCCTGCGGCGCCGCGATGTTGCTAAGGCCGCTGATCGCCTGCTGCCGGATGGCGATGGGCGCCGCGCCTGATTCAGCGATGCGAATGAGCTCGGTCTTGTTGCCCGCCGACTGGTAGGCGGCGATGATCGCGCTTCGGACGGCCAGGTCGTCTGTGGCTTCGTAGATTTGCTTCAGCTCTGCGCTCGTCGTCTGCCGGTCGCGATTGACTGCGAGGTAGCGGATGGCTTCGAGCTGCAGATCGGGCGTGCCGGCGCCCTTGGCGTAGCTGAGCAGAATCTGGCGGGCCTTCGGATTGTTGATGGCGGCGAGCACCGACAGCGCGCCGCGCTTGACGCGCAGCGAGTTGGTTTTGTTCAACACTTGCTCGAGCAGCGGCACCGCGCGCTCCGGATCGGAATCCTTCATCGCATTGATGGCGATGAGCTTGAGCTCGTCGTTGTCCTGGATGTCTTCGGGAC
>JBLNGH010000226.1:0-11191 GCA_050264575.1 Acidobacteriota bacterium
GGATTCGGCGGCGGCGGTGGCCGCGGTGGCGGCGGCCGAGGCGGCGGTGGTGGCGCAGAAGCCGCGCCGGCATCGAATGCGCGCGGGCCGGCGGCGTTCGGCGTGACCTCGACCGGCGCGCCGCGGGTCCTGCTGTCGTACCCGACCGATCCGAACGACATCCTGCTGTCCGGCGCGCTCGCTGGCGCGGAAAGCATCGTCGGCCGTCCGGTCCTGGTGGACGCGCCCGTCGGCACCGGGCACGTGATTCTGTTTGCCACGCGTCCGTTCTGGCGCTACCAGACGCAAGGAAACTACTTCCTCGCGTTCAACGCGATCTTGAATTGGAACGATCTCAACGCGCGGTGACACAGATGGCGTCAGGAGCGGGGAAGTACGGCGGATAAGAACTGAGAAGCAGCGTGACAAAAGCCGAGAAGTACGACTGACAAGAGCTGCGAAGTACGGCCGGCAAGAACTCAGCAGTACTTCAGAGCTCTTGTTCAGCGCACTTCTCGCTCTTGTACTTCTCGGCTCTTGACCCCGTACGTCGCGTCTTTTGAGCCCCGTACTTCATAGCTCTTCTCTCCATACTTCTCGGTTTGGCCTGAAGTACTTCAGCGACAGGTCCTTGTGTGACGGTCTTGATCATTGGCAGTGGCATTGTCGGCGTCGCGATCGCCGACGCGCTGGCGGCGCGCGGGACGGCGGTGACGGTCCTCGATATGCGTGGCCCCGGACGAGGCGCATCTGCCGCGTCGGCCGGCATTCTCGCGCCGTACGTCGAGTCCCATCACGATGCGCGTTTTCTCGCGCTCGCCACCCGAAGTCTGTCCTTGTTCGACGCGTTCGTGGGTCAGGCGAGCGCGCGCAGCGGCCGTCGCATTGAGTACGCCCGCACGGGAACGCTGGAGGTCGCGCTCGACGACGGAGACGCCGCTCGGCTGCAGGCCAGCCGCGACGCCCTCGCGCAGTCGGGCATCGCGCACACGTGGCTCAGCCCGCCCGACCTGCGCGCAGCCGAGCCGTCGGTCGCCACTGAGGCGCTCGGCGCGCTGCTGATTGAGCCGCACGGGTTCGTCGGTGTCGGGTCGCTCATCGCCGCGCTCGTCGAGAGCGCCCGCCTCAGCGGCGCGTCATTCGAGGCGCCGGTCGAGGCCGTCGAGGTGGACCCGCAGTCAGACCGCGTGGATGTTCGCGCCGGCGATTCGCGCTACACCGCCGATGCCGTCGTCGTTGCCGCCGGCACCTGGTCGGGCCGGGTACGGATCCGGAACACGCCGCGGCTCGACGTGCGACCCGTACGCGGTCAGTTGCTGCATCTGTCGTGGACGGCCGATCGACTGCCCGGCCGGGTCGTGTGGGGACCACGGTGTTACACCGTGCCGTGGTCGGATCGCTCGCTCCTCGTCGGCGCGACCGTCGAGGAGGCCGGGTTCGACGAGCGGTCCACAGTCGCCGCGATCCAGGAATTGACGGCCGCGGTCAACGAGCTGCTGCCCGATGCGCGCACCGCCTCGCTTCGCGAGGTTCGCGTAGGCCTCAGACCCGCGAGCGCCGACGGGCTTCCGATCATCGGCCCCTTCCCGTCGTCTCCACGCGTCGTCGTCGCCACGGGGCATTACCGTAATGGCGTGCTGCTCGCACCGATTACGGCTGCGATCGTGCGTGGGTTGCTCCTCGATGGAGTTCAGGATCCCGCGCTGGAGTGGACGACGCCAGCGCGCGTGTCAGGAAGAGCATGAACGCCAAAAGCACAGCCAAGAGCATGAATACCAAAAGCACACATGAAGGGCATGAAGGACATGAAGGGCATGAAGAGTTCATTGGCCTAAGAAACTCTTGATTCCTTCTCTCAGCCGTTGGACGTTGAAGTTGATCAGCAGGGCCTGCCGGAGACCCGACAATCTCAAGTAGGTCAAGAGTTGCGCATAGTGGATCGGGGCCAAGCGGTCGATGCTTTTCAGTTCCACCAACAATTCGTCCTCGATAATCAGATCCACTCGATACGCACAGTCGATTCTCAGCGACTGATATTCAAGTGCGAGCGGAACCTGTCGGCGGAAACGGACGCCATGCCGGTCGAGCTCATGCTCGAGACACTGTTCGTAAACCAATTCGAACAACCCAGGCCCGAGTGATCGATGGACGCTAATGGCGTGACCAATGACGGCCTCAACGAGGGGACTGGAGACGATCGCCAACTCCGATGAGCCAGTGCAAGAACCGAACCGATTCGCCGGACCATCAGACAGACATCGATTGCGAGAGATGTCGCAGTTTTTTCAACCCCGATCAGTCGACGCAATGAGAAAAATCAAAGTGCTCTTTTTAGCGATTTTGAACTTCTTCATGTCCTTCATGCCCTTCATGTGTGATTTTGGTACGTCCGGTCGCCTGCACTTATCATGAGTAGGACATGAAGCTGTCGACAGCTGAAGTGGAATCGCGGATTGCGCAGCGTCCCGGCTGGACCGTCAAAGGTGACAGCCTGGTGCGGACGTACGCCTTCGCGACCTTCCCGGACGCGATCGCGTTTGTCACCAGGCTGGCGTTCGATGCCGAGGCCGCCGATCATCATCCCGACTTGACCGTGAGCTATCGCAAAGTCACCGTCACCTGGAGTACGCACAGCGAGGGCGGTATCACCGAAAAGGACTTCGAGGGCACGCGACAGGCGGATGCGGTGGCCAACCGGCTCGGCTTCAAGGCCTGAGCCGGCGGCACCAGCGGCGGATGTGAAGCTCAAAACCAGCTACAGCGCGCGTGAAGTGGCCGCTTTGTCGGGGCTCACCGCGAGACAACTCCAGTGGTGGGACGAGAGCCGGGTGTTTCCGCCCGCGATCGCGCCGCGCCGCACGACCTCGGGCGGGTTCACCGAACGCCGCTATTCGCCGGTCGATCTCGTCGAGCTGGTGGTCCTGGCCGATCTTCGCCGGCACGGGTTCACGCCGGCCGACCTGAAGCATCTGATGGACACGCTGCGCGCCTACTTCCGCCGCCGGCTGTCCGAGACGCTCGACGATGCGGGTGAGATGCGGTTGCTGACGGATGGGCGGCGGCTGTTCCTGCGAACGAGACAGGGACATCTCTTCGATGTCCTCGGCGATCCGACCCAGCCGCTCGTGACCGGTGAAGGGCTCCCGCTGAGGCCGGTGACTGGACGCGCGCGACCCAGAAGACGAAAAAAGAAGACGTGATTCACTATCCGAGCACCGCGCCGGAGGGTGGGCCTACCGGTCGCGGCGGGTGGCTTCTCGTCGTCGCCGCTGGCCTCGCGTATACGGTGCTATCGCTGCCCTTCGTGCTCGTCGAGGACTGGGTGCCGTGGTTCCTCTACCCGGAGACCTGGGACGCACTCGCCAATCCGACGGCATCCGGCTACCATCCCTCGTTTCCAGCGTTTGTGGTGTTTTACCTCCTGGTTACGGTGCTGATCGGTTTTGCCGCGGCGGTGGGGCTCGTCCTGTTCGCTCGACGCTCGCACGAGTTTCCGAAGTACATGATCGCTTACTACCTCGGGAGCTTCGTGCTTCTCAACACCGTCCTCGCCGTTGAACTGGCAATGTGGCCGTACGATGGCGACCCGTCTTCCCATTCCGAGACCGGCGCCCAGATGGTGATCGCGTTTCTCTGGATGGTGGTGGGAGGGCCGTATATCGTGCGCTCCCGGCGCGTGAAAAACACGTTCTCGAAGCCCGCAGCGCCTGCCTCGACGAGCCCCGCCGGCTGAAACGCTCATGTTGATTCGAACTTGCAGCCTGTTCCAGCGCCGGTCATGATGCGCCGATCATGCGTGCTTTGACCCGCCTCGTTACCAGTATCGTTCTGGCCATTCCGCTGGCACTCGCGGCACAGTCCCGCGCCACGATTCCCACGCCGGAATCGGCGTTTGGATTCGCGCCTGGGGCCGACCAGAAACTCGCGACCTACGACCAGGTCGTGTCCTACTTCAAACAAGTAGACGCGGCGTCCGATCGCGTCCGACTCGTCGAAGCCGGCACCACGTCGCAGGGCCGGACGTTCTATTTCGCGCTCGTCTCGTCGCCGGCCAATCTCGAGAACATCGACCGCCTGCGCGAAATCGCGCGGCGGCTCGCGCATCCGGCGGGAATGACCGACGAGGAAGCGCACAAGCTGGCCCGTGAAGGCAAGGCGTTCGTGCACATCGACGGCGGGCTGCACTCGAGTGAAGTGGCAGGGTCCCAGCACATTCCACTCCTCCTCGAGACCGTCGTCCGCAACGCCGACGACCCGGCCATGCGCGCGGTGCTCGACAACGTCGTGCTGATGCTCTGGCCGACGATCAACCCCGACGGTCAGCAGATGGTGACCGAGTGGCAGATGAAGCAGGCGACGACGCCGGAGGCCACGATGCCGCCGATGCCGGAGCTGTACCAGGAGTACGTCGGCCACGACAACAATCGCGACGCCTACATGCTCGACATGATCGAGTCGCGGGCGATCGAGCACACGTGGCGCGCCTGGGAGCCGACGATCATCTACGTGCACCATCAGTCGGCGCCGTTTCCGACGCGGATCTGGCTGCCGCCGTTCGCGGAGCCGATCGCGACGCACTCGCCGTACCTGCTCTCACGCGAAGTGAACATGATCGGCATGGCGATCGCCGCCGGGCTGGAAGAGCGCGGGCAGGTCGGCGCGACGCACATGGGGAGCGGCTACGACGCGTGGTATCCGGGCTACATCGATTACCTCCCGATGTTCAAGAACATCGCGGCGTTCTGGACGGAGACCCAGGGCAACGGCGCGGCGCCGCGGACCTCTCAGCCGGAGCAGATCCCCGCTGACATGCGGCGGCCGCAGTCGCTCTACTCGAGTCCCTGGCTCGGCGGCACGTGGCGGCTGCGCGATGCGGTCGAGTACATGCACACGGCGTCGATCTCGGTGCTCGAGTACGCCTCGCGGTACAAGGAATCGCTGCTGTACAACCGGTACCAGGCCGGCCGCGACCAGATCCTCAAGGGGCGCCGCGAGGCGCCGTACGCCTATGTGATTCCGCAGGACCAGCGCGATCCGGTCGCCGCGGTCGAGCTGTTGAGGCGCCTGGCGTTCTCCGGTGTCCGGGTGATGCAGCTCGAGTCGCCGGCGACCATCGACAAGGCGACGTATCCGGCGGGGACGTGGGTGATCCCGACCGATCAGGAATTTGCCGCGCTCGCGCGCGAAGTGCTCGACGTCCAGAAGTACCCGGAGATTCGCGAGTCGCCCAACGGCCCGCTCGATCAGCCCTACGACGCCGCCGGGTGGACGCTTCCGTTTGCGATGGGCGTGAACGTCGTTCACGTGTCGACGCCGATGGGCGACGACGTCAGGTCGCGAATGCGGCAGCTCGGACCGGCCGCCGACGCGAAGGCCAAGCCGGTGCCGTACGTGTCGACGCGCGTGGATGCGGCGCCGTTCGACAGCGTGCCGGGCGCCGGGTTCGACACGAATCCGAACGCCGCGGCGATCGTGCCGCCGGCCGGAAAGATAACGGGAAGCGGAGCGGCGCTGGCCGTGAATCCGGCGCAGAACAACGCCTTCCGGGCGATCAACCGGGCGTGGCGCGGCGGGCTCGCCGTGCAGTTCGTCGCCGGCGCGAATCCGTCGGCGGCGCGCTACGTGATCAGCGGCCTCACGCCGAACGATCAGAATCAGCTCGTCGGGTCGCTGGCGCTCAGCGCCGAGCGCACGACGGCGGCGGGGACAGCCGTGGTCCGTCCGCGCGTCGCGCTGTTCCGTCCGGCGAACCCGAGCATGGACGAAGGATGGACGCGCTGGGTGCTGGAGCAGTACGGCTTCGACTTCGTGCGGGTGACGCAGGCGGACATTCAGTCCGGCATGCTGCGCGACAAGTTCGACGTGCTGATCCTGACCAACGACGGCAGCGTGCTCGACACGCCCGGCCGCGGCGGAGGCGGCGGGGGCGGCGGCGCAGGGGCAGCGCCGGGAGCGGCAAGAGGGGCCGCGCCTCCGCAGGCAAGCTCGGCCAACAACGAAGCGCGGATCCGCGCCATCGACGAGTTCGTCAAAGGCGGCGGCACGCTGATCTGTTTCAATCGCGCCAGCACGTTCGCAATCGATCAACTGAAGCTGCCGGTGAAGAACGTCACTGCCGGTCTGGGCCGGCAGGATTTCTTCGTCGGCGGATCGCTGCTTCAGATCACGACGGATCCGTCGCAGCGGGTGATGACCGGGATGGCGCCGACCGCGGCGGTGTTCTTCGATTCAGGCCCCGTCTTCGAGACCCTCGAGAGCTTCAAGGGCAACGTCCTCGCGCGCTACGCGCCCGAGGGCTCGCCGCTCCTGTCGGGATTTCTGCTCGGCGAAAAATACCTGCAGGGCAAGGCCGCGGCGCTCGACGTCGAGCTCGGCGCCGGCCGCGTCGTGCTGCTCGGCTTCCGGCCGCAGTGGCGCGGTCAGCCGTTCGGCACGTTCCGCGTGATCTTCAACGCGATTCTGATGGGAAGGGCGAACTGAACTTCGAACTGCGAACTTCAAACTTCGAACGTCGAACTTCGAACACGTGCTTTACAGACTGCGGAGGAACGCCAATAACGCGGCTTTCTCCGCCGCGTTCAATCGGAGCCCGAACTGGTGGCCGACGACTGCTCGCGTGGTGGCGCCTGGAGGAATCCAACCAGTCGGCCGGTAGTCGTCCTTCAGCCGCGCGGGGTCGAACATCTCTTCAAGACTCGTCAAGGAGCCGTCATGAAGGAGGAGCGGCCGGTACCAAACGCCTCTCAGCGATGGCACTTTGTAGAAGCCCGTACCTTTTCGTGTTTTGAGCGCGAGGCCAGGATCGGTGCCGACCGATCGCATCAGGACGTCGGACTGATTGGGATGGCCCGCTGACGGCCGCCAGCCCTGGGCGATCGTCAGTTTGCCGTTGGCGTACGCCGGCGGCGTGTGGCACTCGACGCATCCTTCACGCGTGAAAACCTGCTCGCCGCGGGCAAGCGTCTCGCGAGGCGCCACGTTGGGGTTCTTCCTCGGTTCGAGCGACATCAGATAGACGCCAATCGCGTACAGCACTTCGTCCGCGTAGCGGTAACGAATGTGACGCTGGGCATCGGTCAGAATCCGGTACTGCCCGAAGTCCATCGGATCGACGCCTGTCACGAGCGCAGCGTAGCGGGCGACGTCTTCGGGTCCGCGCAGCCGATGCGTGCCCGTCGCGTCGAGGTAGCGGCTGTACTTCAGGTTCTGAAGATCCACGATCTTCGTCACGAAGTACGGACTGCCATTGGTCCGCGCGAAGACGCCGTTCGAGAACGAGCGCCCGAAAGGGCCCCCGAGCTTCTGCATCTCCTCGCCGGTCATCGTCTTGTACGCCGCGATGGGGTCGTCCGGCACCCATGGCGTGTGAAACTCGCGCCAGAATGCGACCGGCGCCGGATCTCCCTGGTAGAACGCCCGGAGCCGGCGTGCCGTGCCCTGCGCCCCGACAAGCGGAAGCTGCGGCAGCAGCCGCGCGCCAGCGCCGCGCTGCGCTTCCGGATCGCGGCCGCCTGGCCCGCCAAACCTCACTGTCTGATCGGGCTGGAGCGTCCGATGACAGAAGCCGCAGGCGCCGATCGACAGCATCACGCCTTTGTCCGTGACCACCCAGCGCGGGCCGAAGGCGGTGCCGTCGGCCAGCTTGATGACGCCCTTGAACGTCTGTGGATCGCGCGCTTGCGCGATGATCGCCGGGTCGTTCGTTCGCACGAGCACGGAATCCAGCTCACGAAACGCCCGCTCGCCGGCGGCGATCCAGTCCGCGGTCGATCGGATTCGGCTGACGTCCACTATCGGCTCAGGCTTGCGCTTTTGCAGATCCTCCCAGTACCCGGGAGGCTCGGCGTCCGGGTGGTAGACCGGATAGGTCTTCAGATTGTCGGCGGGAACTGCGTAGTACTCTGCCTCGGAATAATGCGCAGGTCGGACGTCGAGCCCGGCGATCGGCGTAGCCCAGTCGGCCAGATCGGCGTCGGTCCAGATTCTGGGAGCACGGATAGTCTGCGTGTAGCCAAGCGACCAGGCACTGATCGCGAGAGCCAGGAGCGTTGCCGTGAAGCGCGACATACGTCCTCCCGTCAAGAAGTAGTCGGAAAGTCTGGGGTGTGCTGGGTATTGTAGCGCCGCGGAGACGCGGGACAGCCGACCTTTGATTGCCAGGCCTATTCGATCGGGAAGATCTGCTCGAGCCCTTCGACGGGGCGGGGAATGACGTGCACGCCGACGAGCTCGCCAACCTTGCGCGCGGCCGCGGCGCCGGCATCGGTCGCGGCCTTGACCGACGCGACATCGCCGCGGACGATGGCCGTTACCAGTCCGGCGTCGACTTTCTGCCATCCGACGAACACGACGTTCGCGGTCTTGACCATCGCGTCCGTCGCTTCGATCATGCCGACGAGGCCGCGCGTCTCGACGAGGCCGAGCGCTTCACCTCGGAGTTCGGCTGCCATCGCGTGAACTATACATCACTGCTTGCCAAAAGCTGACATGAAGGCCATGAAGAGGAATGAAGGACATGAAGAAAAAACAACTTCATGACCTTCATGTTCTTCATGTCCTTCATGTGTGCTTTGCTCTTGGTTAGCGTTTTGGGCTCTTGGCACGTCACCACACGCGGGCACGCGCCGCGACCGGAATTCGATCCACGATCTCGAGGCCATCGACCAGCAGCAACTCTTCGGTCAGGTTCGCGACGACGCACGCGTGGTTCGGAAGCAGATGCACGCGATCGCCGGGCTTGAGCCGGCAATCCGGCGTGACGCGCGCGACGGAATGCTCCTCGGACAGCCGCTCGACGACGATCGAGGGATCCGGGTGCCGCGCGTCGAGGCTCGCGTAGGCGAGCCCGTAGCCGACCGACGTCCCGAAGCCGCGCAAGCCGTCCGAGCTGAGCGTCTTCGATCCGGCGTCGAAGACCACGCGCGCCGGATCCGGCCGGCTGACGACGGTCGCGACGATGCCGAGAGAGCATTGCTCCATCGTCGCGGACCCGAGACCGACCTGCGTGCGATCGAAGAAGACGTAGTTGCCGGGCCGCATCTCGGTGGCCCCCTTCTGCGACCCGATGAAACGCGCCGTCGGCGTCGCGCCGACGCTGATCTCCTGCACGTCCACGCCGTCATTGCGAAGCCCCGCGGCGAGGCGCGTGAGAATCTGGATCTCGCACGCCGCGATCCGCTCCAGCGTCTCGTTGGATTCCGCATGGTAGCCATGACCTGCGTGGCTCAGGAGCCCCAGGAACCGCAGACCGGGGCAGGCCGCGATCGCCCGGAGGATGCCCGACGCGTCAGGCAGATCGGGATTGATGCCGCAGCGATGAAACCCGACGTCCACCTTGACCAGCACGTCCAGCCGCCGGCCGGCACCGGCCATCACGGAGGACCACTGCTGCGCCACCTCGAGATTGTCGACGACCGTGGAAATCCGGATGCGGTCCTGAAGCGCCATCACGCGTGTCGCGTTGACCGGATTGGTCGGGTACGGCAGCCGGATGTCCGTGATGCCGGCATCCGCGAAGATCTCGGCCTCGCCCAGTTTCGCGCAGCAGACCCCGACCGCGCCCGCCTCGATCTGCATCCGCGCGATTGCGGGACTCTTGTGCGTTTTCGCGTGCGGCCGCAGGCGGACGCCGGCGCTCGTGGCGCGCGCCTGCATCGCGGCGATGTTCGATTGGAGCCGCGCGCGATCGACGAACACGCGCGGGGTGGGGATTGAATAAAGGGATTCGGCCATCTCGAATCTGCAATCTGGGAATCTGTAATCTTGACTGAAATCGGAGAATCGGCAATCTGAAATCTATCGCGAATCGGGGAATCTATCGCAAATCGAGAAATCGGGGAATCGGGGAATCGGGGAATCAGGAATCTGGCAATCGGTGGAGCTCCGCCCCTTCAGGGTTCAGCTCTTCGATTTCCAGATTCCCCGATTTCCGGACCGATTGCAGATTCCAGTTTTCAGTTACACCAGGAATCCGACCGGGCCTTTGTACGCGTACCCCGGGAAGATCTTCGAGACATCCTTCGCCCCGAGATGGCTGGTGACCGCCTCGGCGAACACGTCGCGGAAGTCCGTCGTAATCGCGAGGTCGCGGGCCTGCCAGAGTTGCTCGCGCTCGAGCCCCGGCCACTTGCCGTAGACCTTGCCGCCCTTGATGCCGCCGCCGAGGATGAGCATCGCGTTGCCGTGGCCGTGATCCGTGCCCCGGTTGCCGTTTTCCTTCACGGTCCGCCCGAACTCCGACATCGTGATGAGGACGACGTCGGCCATGCGATCGCCGAGATCCTGCGCGAAGGCGGCGAGGCCCGAGGCGAGATCGTTGAGCCGGTTTGCGATCTGTCCCTGCGTGCTTCCCTCGTTCGTGTGGTGATCCCACTGCCCGGTTTCCGCGAACGCCACCTCGAGGCCGAGGTTGCCCTTGATGATCTGCGCGATCTGCTTGAGCGCGTCGCCGTACGCCGACGCCGGGTACTGCGCGCTGTTCGACGGCTGATAACCGACCGGATTCACGTCCTTGATCATCTTGACGGCGTCGAACGCTTCCTTGCCCGTGGGCCGGAGCAGCGAGTCGGCCGCCTGCGCGTATTGCGCCTCGAACGACGAGGCCATCATGTCGCTGGCCATGCCGGCGCGGACGCCGAACTGTCCCAGCTGTCCGATCGCCAGCGCCGGCGCGCTGCCCTGAAGGGTGCGCGGGAGCGACGGCGCCAGCGCGACCGCGCGGAACGGGCTCGCGTTGTCGTGCTCCTTGGCATGGAGGTAGCGGTTCAGCCAGCCGTCGTGCGTGCTCTTGACGCCCGGCGTGCCGCTCTCCATGTAGTCCTGCGCATCGAAGTGCGAACGCGTTTCATCGTGCGACCCGCACGCGTGCACGATCGCGAGCTCCCCGCGCTTGAAGTACGGCTCGAGCGGCGCCATGCGCGGATGCAGCCCGAAGAACCCGTCGAGATCGATCGCGCCGTCGCGCTCGTTCGGCTTGGGAATCGCGATCGACGGCCGCGCGCTGTAGTAGGCCTTCTCGCCGAACGGCACGATCATGTTCAGGCCGTCGACGGCGCCGCGCTGAAAGATGGCGACGAGCACTTTCTGGCGCGTCTGCGCCGCTTCGGCGGCGCGCGCGACGAAGGCGGGCGCGAACCCGAGACTCACGAGCGCGAGGCTGCCGTTCTTGAGAAATACGCGTCGGGTCATCATGACAAGCACTCCATGTCAGGCC
>JBLNGH010000227.1:0-4194 GCA_050264575.1 Acidobacteriota bacterium
TGCAAAACGGCGGCAGCGCGTCGGGGTCATCGAGTTGCTGACGGACACGCGCACGTCCGGGTGGGTGGACCGGGCGTACGCGCATGTTCTGACCAAGCAGTTTGCGAGCATCACTCCGCAAGCCGTTGCGATCTGGTGCCGTCAACTTGGCCATCGCGTGCACTACACGACCTACTATGGGCAGGCCGATCCGCGGAGCCTCCTGCCCGGCGATCTCGACGTTTTGTTTGTCTCCGCATACACACGCTCGAGCGGCCTGGCGTACGCCCTGGCCAAGCTCTTTAGCCGGAGCCATACCCTCACGGTGATCGGCGGGCCCCACGCGAAGGCCTATCCCGCCGACTGCGCGCGCTACTTCGATGTCGTGGTGAAGGAATGCGACAAGCCCCTGGTCGCAGACATCCTCAGCGGCCGGTTCGACCCTCCGTCGGTCGTCACCAGCGGCCGACCGCTCGAAGAGATCCCGACCGTCGAGGAGCGTATGCCGGAGATTGCGGCGTCGGTCTTCTGGCGCGGCCGCCCGACACGGGCGACGATGGTGGGACTGCTGTCGAGCGTTGGCTGCCCCTACACGTGCGATTTCTGTACGGATTGGAACACGAACTACATCACCCTCAGTACGGAGCGGCTGGAAGCCGACTTGCGCTATCTATCCGATCGCTTTCCCAAGACGCTGGTCGCTTTCCACGACCCGAACTTCGGCGTGCGCTTCGACGAGACCATGGCCATCATGGAGCGGATCCCCGCGGGGCGCCGCAGCCAATACATCATGGAAAGCGCGCTGGCCATCATCAAGCCCTCGCGGTTGCAGCGGCTCCGCGACACCAACTGCGTGTTCGTGGCGCCAGGCGTGGAGTCCTGGGCCGACTACTCGAACAAAGCCGGAGTGGGGGTCAAGCAGGGTCGAGACAAGCTTGAACAGGTCGTGAGCCATTTCGACTTGCTAGGCATGTACGTACCCGGGCTGCAGGCGAATTTCCTGTTCGGGCTGGACGGCGACCGCGGCCCGGAGCCTGCGGAGCTGACCAAGGAGTTCATCCGGCGCTCGGCGCGCGTCTGGCCGACGATCAACATCCCCACACCGCTCGGCGGAACGCCGCTGTTCGATCAAATGCGTCGGGACGGGCGCGTCCTGAACGCGATGCCGCTCGCTCTGTACTTCACGATGCACTATCCGGTGACCACGCTCAAGCACTACGACCCGGTCGACTTCTACGACCATCTCATCGATATCTACGAGACGATAGGGTCATGGCACATGCTGGCTCGACGCGTCAGTGCGCCGACGCACCCGTATCTCAGGTTTCTCAACTCGGTGCGCACGTTGAGCGGCCGCGCCGACGCCCGGGAGTTTCGAGCGGTGCGCCGTCGACTGACGACAGACCAGCAGCTCCGGTCCTTTCATGAAGGGCGCTCGGCGACGCTGCCGGAGTTCCACCAACAGCGCTTCGAGGCGAGGATGGGAGCATACGCCGAGCTGATTCCGCGCGCCGAGCGGACGCCCGTCCTGGATCCCATCGTTCCCGCCCTGGTCGGACGCTCCTGCGTAACGTTGCGCCGAAAAGCCGCCACCCTGGTGTAAGCCACTAGCGGCGGGTCGTGCCCGACTGGTTGTGCGGTGCGCGTTTTTGCAGTACGTCCACGAGCGCCCGGCCTGAGGCCGGCACTGTTATGGTGGTTCCGGTGATGATTTCGCGGGCGCTGATCCGGCGTCCGTAGACCTGCTCCGTGGCGTCGTCGTCCGGGCGGAGCGAGGCGCCCTCGAGCGAGACGCCGGCAAACAGCCCGCGTGAACGTGAGTAGCTGAGGATTTCGGCGCGCATCGACGCGGCCGTTGAGGCTTCGACGTGGCGCCCTTTGGGTCCCGCCGCGGCCGAGGCCTCGCCTCCGAGTCTGACCTTGCTGTTGAGCAGCGCCTCGACGCCCCGCGGGTTCATCACTATCAACATGACATCAATCGATTCCGCACCAAGCTGGGGGCCGAGGATCCCTGGAAGGTCTTGCCGGAACGGCAGACCATCGCGCCGCGCCCGAAGCTGCCGCCGAAGGCCATCGCGACCTTTGTCATGGATGGAACAACGATGACGCACTCGGCTTGGTCGAGAATTTCCTGCGGAACGTTGTCTGGGACATAAAGGACCTCGTTCATCACGACGCCGCACTCGGCAAGGCGGTCCTGTTCCTTGTTCTGATCCTTCTCCTGATGGCGGGCACCCACTGCGCCCGCACCGAGGGCGACGCAGAGCGCGAGGCCGAGATGACGACGAGACATGGGTGTACCTCGCTCAATGTTGTGAACGACGCGCGACATTCTGCCGAACGGGCTAGGCGAGCCGTCGGCCCTGAATGAATCGGAACAGGAACATCACGATAGCCACGGCGAGGAGCACGTGGATGAAGCCGCCCATCGTGTACGAGCTGACGGTGCCGAGCAGCCAGAGAATGAGCAGAATCACTGCGAGTATCTGAAGCATGGTGACCTCTTCACCAGCGTAATGACTCACCACAGGCGCGTCTGTACCGTTCAGCACTGTGCCGCCAGCCTCGCTCACCGGTTGATGTGGTGTGCTCTTTGGAACAGCCGGCGGCCAAAGGGAACAGTTACCATCGGACGCTTCCGAGCGAGGTGTGGGATGCCCAATAGCTCGTTCGCTGGTGTGACCGAAAGGGACCTACGCACGTGGTTGTTCGAGGCCGCGGAGGTCGTTCCCAGGAGCCGTGCGGCCATTCGCAGGCGGTCCGTGACGGTCTCGCCTGGTCGGCCGGAGCAGCAGGCACTCGACCTCCATCCGCGGCGGCAGGAGGTATTCGTTTCGACGCTGGCGCACGAGCTCCGTCAACCGCTGACGGTCGTTTCGACCGCGATCGAGGTGATACGTCTCAATCCGGCTTCCGAAGCCGCGAGCGTCGCCACGACGACGATCCAGCGCCAGATTGGTCAGATGAGCCGGCTGATCGAAGACCTGATGGATGAGATGCGGTGGGCGTGCGGGAAGCTGACGCTCCGGACGCAACGGATCGACGTGCGGCAGGTGCTCAGAGCTGCCGCGCTGGACGTGGCGTCGGCGATCGCCGCGCGCCGGCAGGAGCTTGTCGTTATCACGGCTTCAGACGCCCTGTGGGTCGATGCCGATCCTCAGCGCCTCCATCAAGTGCTCTCGAACCTCCTCGTCAACGCGATAAAGTGCACCGGGCCACGCGGCCGCATCTCTCTTGCCGCACATTTGCGGGACACGACGGTCACCGTGAGCGTCAGTGATACCGGACGCGGCATCGACCGCCAAGCGCTGGCGCACGTCTTTGATCTGTTCTCACAACTGAGGCCCGCCGAAGGCGCAGGCCTCGGTATCGGGTTGAGCGTCGTGCGCGAGATCGTGGCGCTCCACCGGGGACGGATCGAAGCCCGAAGCGAGGGCCCGGGGCACGGCAGTGAGTTCATCGTCACCTTACCGCTCGCGGCCGGTCCGGCGAGCATTCAGAACTCGGCCTGACGCCTTCCCGGCGTTCGTCGTCCGTCAGTCGAGCCGCCTTGCCAACCCGCAGCCGGGGTGAGACCATGTACCGGCAGTCGGAGATGGATCGGACGACTCGTCGAGCCTCAACGCGCCGCTTCGACGCGCAGAAGTTCCTGGATTCCGCGGGTCTGAAGCGGAGGATCGTCAAGTACCCGGCGGGCCGGCACATTTTTTCCCAGGGCGATCCCGCCGCTGACGTTCTCTACATCCAGTCCGGCACCGTGAGGCTTTCTGTCATCTCCAAGACCGGCCGCGAGGCTGTCATTGCCATCCTGGGTCCCAGGGATTTCTTTGGCGAAGGCTGTCTGGCCGGACAACCGCTGCGGATGGGCAGTGCGACGGCGATCGTCTCGTGTACCATCCTGATCATCGAGAAGGCGGAAATGGTTCGACTCCTGCACGGGGAGCCCGAGCTTTCCGATCGCTTCCTTTCCCACGTGCTCAGCCGAAACATCCGGATTGAGGAGGACCTGGTCGACCAGCTCTTCAATTCCAGCGAGAAGCGCCTCGCCCGCGCGCTGCTGCTGCTGGCTCGGTACGGGAAAGATGACACGCCCGTCCGCGTGATCCCCAACCTGTCGCAGCAGATCCTCGCCGAGATGGTCGGCACGACGCGCTCGCGCGTCAACTTCTTCATGAACAAGTTCCGCAAGCTGGGGTTCATCGAATACAACGGCGG
>JBLNGH010000228.1:0-3702 GCA_050264575.1 Acidobacteriota bacterium
AGGTCGACACGGTGCAGCCAGTTCTGAACGTGTCTGAATGACGATTCGCCGATCGGGTTGAAACGTCAAGTTGTTACAAGACAGCAAGTTGCATGTTGCCAGCTTTGGCAGGCTCTTTGCCAACCACAGGGGCATGACAAGCCTCCCTCTCGTACTCGACGATGAACCGATGGGCATTATCCTGCGGGCCGGCCAGCAGATTTTGAAGCCCGCCAAGATTTGGGCGTATTGCTGGTTTGCCGACGAGGGTGAGAACGGCGATCACACCCATCGACATCTGCCGATCGATCCAAAGGTTTGAATAAACGCGCCCTGAGAGGGCGCGCTCGGCAGTAACGAGCGCCCTTACAGGGCGCACTTCAACGCCGAGCCCGGGCTCTTAGCCCGGGATTCTACACGGCCTCACTTACCGACGTAAAGCTGAAGTCTTTCACAACGAGCGGTGGCACCACCACCGCGGGCCCTCCGACATCCCCCGATTCCGACGATGAGACGCGCTCGGGCTTCCCCACGGCGACGAGATTGTTCAACATCGTCACCGGGCTCTCGTTGAATCGGAAGTTGTTCACGGCGCGACTGACCTCACCGCGTTCGATGAGGAACACGCCGTCCCGGGTGATGCCGGTATACAACAGGGTGCGCTGATCGACGGCGCGGATGTACCAGAACCGCGTCACCAGCAAACCGCGCTCCACGCCTTTGATCAGTTCTTCGAGCGATTGTGCCGCGCCGGCGCCCTCGAGCCGATAGCCTCCCGCAAACGGCGTGGGCTTCGTGCCCTGTTTGTCCGCCCAGAAACGATCATAGGCCAGGTTCTTGAGCACGCCGTTTTCTATCCACGCGGTCCGGCCGACCGGCAGCCCCTCGCCAGTAAATGGCGAGGTGAGCAAATCCGGGTCTTGAGGATCAGACGAGACCGTGATGCGTTCGTCCACCACCTTCTCGCCGATGCGGTTTCCGCCTCCCCGCTTGGAGAAGAAGCTTCGCCCTTCATCGGCCGGCCGCGCGTTCATCGCGAACGCGAGCAAGCTGACGAGGTTGCCAGCGGCGGTCGGCTCCAGCACGACGGTGTACTTGCCGGGCTCGAGCGCCGCCGATGCACGCGTGCCCTGCGCTTTGCGAACCGCGCGCGTGGCGAGCTGCGCCGCGGGCGTCGCGCGGGCCCAGTCGTTGTGCGCCGTTCCACCCCAGCCGGAGCCTTTGCCATCGGGGCTGCGCACCGTGAGTGTGTGCACGGTCGTCGTGGACGCGTGATAGCCGAACAGGCCCGCCGAATTCGCCACCGCCGAAGCGCCGGCCACCCGATGCACGATCCCGGTAGCCAGGAGTCCCGCGCGATTCGACTCGGCGGCCGCAGTACGCACCGCGTCCGCGCGCCGCACGGCGTCGAGCCCCGCCGTCGCCTCGGCGAAGGCCGGGACGTCCGTGTAAGCCTGCGCGGGCAGCGGCGCCATGAGCTCCGGGTTCTCCGGCGCAAGCTTCGCCAGGCGCTCGCTGGTCTCGACCGCGCGAACCAGCCCCGCTTCGTCGAGCACATTCGTGCCCACGCTCGCGGCTCGCTTCCCGAACCTCGAGGTGACCGTCACGGTCGCATTGTCCGTGTCGCCGGCTGTCGTGACTTCGTTGCGGGCGTAGCGGGTGTTGCCATTGGCGCTCGCGTTGATGTTCACCTGGCATACCTCAGCCTTGGACAGCGCCAGGGCTCGCTCGGCAAGCTGCCGCGCCGCGGCGCGGGATAGACCGCTGAACTCAGCCACGATCCCTCCCGGTGTTGATGACGTTGATGCCCTTGAAGCGCGCGGGCGGCGTCCCATGACTGACCGCGTTCGACTGTCCTGGTTGCCCTTTGCCGTCGGTGAACGTGCCGTTCATCTCGTACGACCCCTTGCCGCCGATCATGTCCATCGCGTTCCAGAAGTCGGGCGTGCGCGACTGGTACGCGACGTCTTTCAGCATGCCAGCGATCTTCCCGCCTTTCACTTCGTAGAACACCTGGCCGCCGAATTGGAAGTTGTAGCGCTGCTGATCGATCGAATACGAGCCGCGGCCCACGATGTAGATGCCGTTGTCCGTCGCGGCGATGAGATCGTCGACTTTGAGATCGCGCTCACCCGGCAGGAGCGAGACATTCGGCATCCGCTGGAACTGCACGTCGGCCCACGACTCTGCATACGACGTGCCGTGCGAGCGCGTCCGGCCGGTGAGCGGCGTGAGCCAGGCGACCTGGTCGCGCGTCGTTTGATAATCCACCACGATCCCGTTCTTGATGATCAGGTAGGTCTCCGGCGCGACCCCGTCGTCATCCCAACCGCAGGCCGAGAGCGAACCTGGCTGCGAGCGATCGCCCTGGATGTTCATGAATTCGGGACCGTACTTGAATTTCTTGAGGATCTGCTCGGGCGGCGCGAGGAAGCTGGTGCCGGCGTAATTCGCCTCGAAGCCGAGCGCGCGATCCAGCTCGGTGGGATGCGCGATCGATTCGTGAATCGTGAGGAACAGATGGTGCGGCTCGAGAATCAGGTCGTAGCGTCCCGGCTCCACGGACTTCGCCGTGAGCTTCTGCACCGCCTGCTCGGCCCAGCGGGGCGCGTTGCCCGGGAGGTCTGATTTCAGCACCCACTCCCACCCCAAAGCCATCGGCGCGACCTCCGCCGAGTTGCGCGTCTCGAACAGGCCGCGCGCGGTGTCGACCGCGGTGATGTTCATCTGCGGGAAGCAGCGGTAGACGTCCTGCACCGTGAACACGTCGTTCGTTGAAGCGTAGGTTTTTTGATCGCGCACGAAGGCGAGCGACGAGGTCACGAATCGCGCCCCCGGGACCTTGAGCGCCTCCGCATTGGCGCGCAGCAGCAGGCCGACCTTGTCTTCGATCGACACCTCGAACGGGTCGATCTCGATGGGACTGCGCCAGCGGCCGTCTTTCACGGCCGGCGTCGGCGCCAGCTGTACGGGACGGCTCATCGCGCGGCGGTTGGCCTTGGCCTGCACCACCGCGAGCTTGGCGACGCGGTCGATTTCGCCAGGCGTGAGATCGCGGCTGGCCGCGAAACCCCAGGCGCCCTGTGCGAGGACGCGGATCCCGAAGCCGTAGGTTTCGCCGTCCGACAGATTGGTGATCTGCTGCTCGCGAGTATTGAGTGACTGGCTGCGAGTTCGGGCGACGCGGATGTCGGCATACGAGGCGCCCGCAGCCTTGGCGGTGGAGAGAGCGCGCATGCAGAGGTCTTTCACTGGTGCATCGGCTTGCGGCAACTTCAGTGGCAAGGATGAAATCGCGGCCGCGCCGGCTGTCGTCTGCAGAAATTCCCTACGGTCCATTCTTCCGGCTCCTAGATGAGCTTCAAGAGAAAGACGCCAAGACGCCAAGCTTCAAGTGGCTCCAAGCTGAAAGCTGTAAGCTTGCAGCTACTTCGCAACTTGGCGTCTTGGCGTCTTTCTAGAGTCTTGAACCTTGCGACTCGGACGGACAGGCCTATCTATCAAGCATGCCGACGCTCACCATCGATGGCCGCACCGTAGCCGCCCAGGACGGCCAAACCATCCTGGACGCGGCGCGCGCTTCGACGATTGAGATTCCCACACTGTGCTGGTACCCCAAGCTGTCCATCGTGGGCAATTGCCGCATCTGCCTCGTCTCCGTCGAAGGACAGCCCAAGCTGATCCCCGCGTGCGCCACGAAGGTGACGGACGGCATGGTGGTGA
>JBLNGH010000229.1:0-9651 GCA_050264575.1 Acidobacteriota bacterium
CTCGAAATCGCGCTTCCGTCCGCTCGCGTTTCGAACTGACGCGAATCGCGCGAGCCCTACCCGGCTGGGAAACCAAACATGCCTACGGGCGTCGCGCTCGAAACGACTCGCTCCCTCCAGCGCGATTTCAAGCTATCGCGCATCGGGCCACTCCAACGTCGGCCACCACGACATCAACGCCGTCCCTTTCGGCGTGTCACTGTCATGCACGCGCCTGTGAACTGTGACACGTTCTGCCCTTGGCTGGAGTGTTCGGTTGCGGCCGACTTCGGACTGACGCGATACGCGACAGGTCGAACCCGCGCCGGAGGGAGCGCAAGGATTGCCGTGCCACCTTCGCACCTTGCGAAGTGGCGCGGCCAGCGATAGTGCGCAATCCTGCGCGGACGGAGGCAGCGGGTTCGAGCGTCACGTCCGCGGAGGCCGCAATCGAACGCTCCAGCCAAGGGCGCTCTCGGCATAGAATCGCGGCGAGATGCGCAACAGCTACATCAAAGTCCTCGCCGTCTGGGCGCTGACGCTCGCCGCGCTCTACGCCTTCCAGCAGTACTTCTCCTGAACCCTCAATGCATCCACTCGACTGGATGATCCTCGTGGGCTTCACCGCCTGGATCGTCTACGACGGCCTGAAACGGACGAAAGACAGCCACGAAATCGAGGGGTACTTCCTCGCCAAGCGATCGATTCCGTGGTGGGCGGCGGGCATTTCCGTGATGGCCACCCAGTTGAGCGCCATCACGATGATCGGCACGACGGGCCAGGGCTACACGGACGGACTGCGCTTCATCCAGTTCTACTTCGCGCTGCCGATCGCGATGATCATCCTGTCGCTCACGCTCGTGCCGTTCTTCTACCGCTCGGGTGTGTACACCGCGTACGAGTACCTCGAGCGCCGGTTCGACGCGAAGACGCGCACCTTCACGAGCCTGCTCTTCCTGATTTCGCGCGGCATGTCGTGCGGCGCGGTCGTCTCGGCGCCCGCGGTGGTGCTGTCGCTCGTGATGGGTCTCGACCTCACCGCGACGTCGCTCCTCATCACGCTGCCGGCTGTCGTCTACACGATGTTCGGCGGGGTGCAGGCGGTCACGTGGACCGACGTGAAGATCATGACGCTGATCATCGGCGGGCTCTTCGCGGTCGTCATCGCCGCGATTCTGGGATTCCCGTCAGGTGTCGGCGTCGTGGACGGCTTCGGCATCGCCGCGGCGACCGGCCGGCTGCGAACCTTCGACTTCTCCTGGGATCTGACCAACCAGTACACGTTCTGGTCGGGCACGATCGCCGCGCTGTTTCTCTTCTGCTCGTACTTCGGCACCGATCAGAGCCAGGTGCAGCGGTACCTCACCGCGCGGTCGGTGGACGAGGCGCGCCACTCGCTGCTGATGAGCGCGTACTGGAAGATCCCGCTCCAGGTCCTCGTGCTGATCCTCGGCGTGCTGGTCTTTGTCTTCTACATCTTCCACCCGCCGCCGATGCTGTTCAGCTCGGTCGAGACCGAGCGCATGCGGACGGGTCCGGCGGCCCCGGCTTATGCGGCGCTGCAGAAGGAGTTCGATGCCGCGTTCGAAACGCGGCGCGGCGCGGCGGCGAACCTGGCCGCCGTCGGCGACGCGTCCGATCCGGCCGTCCTCGAGGCCGCGAAAACCAGGATGAAGCAGAGCGACGCGGCGCTGGAATCGGTGCGCACGAAGGCCGCCGACCTCGTCCGCGAGACCAGCGGCGACCGCCGTTTTTCCGATACCAACTACATCATCCCGACCTTCATCCTCACCCAGCTCCCCATCGGGCTGATCGGCCTGCTCATCGTCGCGATCATCATGGCCGCGACGGACACGATCGCCGGGGAGCTGAACTCGCTGTCGACGGCGACCGTCATCGACTTCTACCGGCGATGGGTCCGGGCGACCGGGAGCGACGCGCACTACCTGCTGGTTTCGAAAATCGCGACGGGGTTGTGGGGCCTGTTTGCCTGCGCCGTCGCCGTGTGGGCCGCACAGCTCGGCTCGCTCATCGAGGTCGTGAACAGGTTCGGGTCCTTCTTTTACGGCTCGATTCTCGGCGTCTTCATCCTGGCCGTGGCGTTCCGGCGCGCGACCGGCAACGGCGCGTTTCTCGGCCTGTTCGCCGGCATGGGCTCGGTCGCCTGGGTCGCCACGTTCACCAACGTCGCGTTTCTGTGGCAGAACGTCGTCGGCGCCGTCGCGGTGGTGGTCGTCGGGATGATCGTGAGTAGTATTGAGCGCGCGGTCCGCGGGGGGACGAAGTCCCCTGGCCAGTAAATGATTACGGTCCAGAATCTGCGCAAGCAGTATGGCGACCTCGTCGCCGTCGACGAGGTGACGTTCACCGCCGAGGCTGGACGGATCTTCGGGTTGCTCGGCCCGAACGGCGCCGGCAAGTCCACCACGATCGGCTGCATCTCGGGATTGCTCAAACCCACGTCAGGACGGATAGCCGTGCTTGGTCACGATGTGGTCACTGACAGCATCGAGGCGCGGCGCGAGCTGGGCATCGTGCCGCAGGAGCTGGCGCTCTACGAAGACATGAGCGCGCGCGACAACCTGGCGTATTGGGGCGCGGCGTACGGCATGGGCGGCGACGCGCTCAAGCGGCGCGTGCTGGAAGTGCTCGAGATCGTGGGCCTGGGCGATCGGGCGAAAGAGCACGTCAAGCGTTTCAGCGGCGGCATGAAGCGCCGTCTGAACTTCGGCTGCGGCATCGTGCACCGGCCGAAGGTCCTGCTCCTCGACGAGCCCACGGTGGGCGTCGATCCGCAGAGCCGCGTGCGTCTGCTCGACCTCGTCCGGCAGCAGGTGGCAGATGGTACCTGCGTGCTCTACACGACGCACTATATGGAAGAAGCACAGGAGCTGTGCGATCGGCTGGCGATCATCGACCACGGCAAAGTCCTGGTCATGGGCACGCTCGACGAGCTGCGCCGGCTCATGGGCGAGCACGACCTCGTCCGTCTTTCGGGCCGTTTCGACCCGACGGCGGCGCGGCGAGGGCTCGAGGCGCTTGGCGCAGACGTGGCCTCGGCCGACGAACAGTCGCTGCGGCTGACAGTCGAAGGCGCGTCGAAGAAGCTGCCCGCGATCTTCAACGCCATTGCGGCGTCAGGCGGCGAAGTGCAGGAGACCTCGCTGACGCAGCCGAGCCTCGAAAGCCTGTTCATCAAGCTCACCGGGCGGGAGCTTCGGGAGTAGCGGCGTGCGATTCCTGCGAGCGGCCATCGTGAAGGATCTGCGGCGCCGGCTGGCGGATCCCGCCGCCCAGCTCACCTGGATCGGCTTGCCGGTCATCTTCGGCGGCCTGATGAGCCTGGTCGCCGGCGACAACGGACCCGCGCCCAAGGCGCACCTGCTCGTCGTCGATGAGGATCGATCCTTCGTCAGCGGCCTCGTGGGGATGGCGGGACGGCAGGGGCAGACGGCGCAGTTCCTGCAAATCGAGGAAGTGAACGCCGTCGAGGGCAACGAGCAAATCCAGGCTGGCAAGGCGAGCGCGCTGCTCGTCATCCCGAAAGGGTTTCAGGACGCCGTGCTGCGCGAGCAGCCGACGGCGCTCACGCTCGTCACCAATCCGGCGCAGCGGATTCTGCCGGGCATCATCGAGCAGGGTCTGCGCATCACGATCGAGGCGGCGTTCTACCTGCAGCGCCTTTTCGGCGCTCAGCTGCGCGACATCGTCGACAACGCGTCGTCGACAAGCGGGTTCCCGACCGACGAACGCGTCGCCGACATCAGCCGCCGCGTCAATCGCAGCATCCAGCAGCTCGAAGGCACGCTGGTCCCGCCGGTCATCACCGTCGAAACGAAGACCGAGGCGGAACAGACGGCGAATTTCCAGTTCGGGCCGCTCTTCATGCCCGGCCTCATCTTCATGTCGCTCCTCATGGTGTCCCAGTCGCTCAGCTCGGACATCTGGATCGAGAAAGAGAAGGGCACGCTGCGGCGCGCCGTCAGCACGCCGCAGCATCTGCACGTTTTGCTCGGAGCCAAGATTGCGGCCGCAGCCGTGCTGATGGTAATTGTCGCGCTCGTGGCACTCGTCATCGGCGTCCTGGCGTTCAAGGTCGCGCCGCGACGGGTACCGTTGACGGTCGCGTGGGCCGGCTTCGGCGGCACCGCCCTGCTCTGCTACTTCCTGTTCCTGCAGGTTCTCGGCGCCAGCCAGCGCGGCGCGAACATGCTGACGACGATGGTCGTGTTCCCGCTGATGATGATCGGCGGATCGTTCTTCCCGTTCGAGATCATGCCGCCGTGGATGGCGACCATCGGCCGCTGGACGCCGAACGGTCTGGCCGTCACGCAGGTCAAAGCGCTGATGTTCGGACAGCCCGAGGCGCGCCCTCTTCTCACCGCCACGTTGATCATCGGTCTGACCGCACTCGCGGCATTCTTCGGGTGCCTCCGCCGGCTGCGCGGACGGTTCCTCACGTCCTGAGATGGCCCAGCTTCGACCCGGTGAGGCGGCGTTGTTCATCGCGCGGAAAGACATCGCGCACATGCTGCAGCAGCGGGAGACGTTCCTCTGGGTCTTCGTCATGCCGATTCTGTTTTTCTATTTCATCGGCACGGTCACGGGAGGGTTCGCCGGCCCCGGCGGGACGCAGAAGGACCCGCTCGCCGTTCGCGGCGGCGAGGGCGGCGGGTTTCTCGTGGACGAGCTGATTCGCCGGCTTCAGGCGCAGAACTTCGAGATCGTTCGCCCTCCGTCAGACGACGCATTTCGCGCGCAGACGAGACGGCTGATTATTCCGCCGCCATCCGACGGGTACGCCAGCTTCACGGACGCCGTACTCGCGGGCAAGCCGCAGGCGTTGACGTTCGAGCGTCGCGGCGAGTCGATGACCGGCAACTACGATCAGCTGCGGATCGCCCGCGCGGCCTACGAGGTGTTGGGGGATCTGGCAGCCGTGAAGATCGCGGGCAACACGCCGGCGCCGCAGACGTTCGCCGATCTCCAGGCGATGCCGCGCGCCCTCACGCTCACCGTCAAACCAGCCGGCCGGCGCATCGAACCGCCAACCGGGTTTTCGCAGGCCATCCCGGGCACGATGGTGATGTTCACGATGCTGATCCTGCTGACGAGCGGCGCGATCAACCTCGTCATCGAACGCGAGCAGGGGTTGCTGCGCCGGCTCGCGTCGGCGCCGATTTCCGCAGGATCGCTCGTGCTGGGGAAATGGCTGGGCCGGATGGCGCTCGCCCTCGTCCAGATCGCGTTTGCGATGCTCGCAGGCCGCGTGCTGTTCAGCATGGATTGGGGACGATCTCTCCCGATGGTCCTGCTCGTGCTGTTTGGCTGGGCCGCGTTTACGGCGTCGCTTGCGGTGCTCCTCAGCAATCTCACGCGTACCGCAGCGCAGACCTCCGGCGTCGGGGTACTGACGACAATGTTGCTCGCCGCGCTCGGCGGCTGCTGGTGGCCGATCGAAATCACGCCGGACTGGATGCAATCATTGTCGAAGTTGCTGCCGACCGGATGGGCGATGGATGCCATGCACAAGTTGATCAACTTCGGCGATCCGGCCGTGAGCGCCGTGCCGCATCTCGCCGCCATGCTGATTGGGGCGCTCGTGATCGGCTGGGTGGGAACGCGGATGTTTAGGTACGTGTAAAGACCTCGGGTTCCGTTTTACAAAAACCGTAAAACGGAACCCGAGGTCGTCATTTTTTCAGCGTCAGCTTCTGCACCCGCCAGTTCGACAATTCGCCGACATAGAGCTCATTCTCGACGCGGCAATCGATCGCGTTGACGAGCCCGAATTCCTTGATCAACTTCCCGGCCTTGCCGAATTTGCCGACGATGCGGCCGTCGAGCTCGAGCTTGTAGATCGCCGCATCGTCCATCCCGTACGGATCGCCCGTGTGCGAGCTGTAAAGGTACGGATGTGCGCCGCGTGAGATGCAGAGCGCGGTGGGCACGCCGATGCCGGTGATTTCCGATTTGAGCGTGCCCTCGTTGTCGAACACCTGGATGCGCTTGTTGCCCTGATCGGCGACATAAATGTTGCCCTGCGCGTCGACGGCGATCGAGTGCGGCGTGTTGAACTCGCCGGGACCGGAGCCCCGGGATCCTTTCGACCACAGGAATCGCCCGTTCTTGTCGAACTTCGCGATGCGCGCGTTGGTGCCGTGACCGTCGGCCACGAAGATGTTGCCGGCCGCGTCGAAGGCGACATCGCTCGGGCGAACGAATTGATCACCCGCGCCGCCCGCGCCAGGTGCGCCGCGGCCACCACCACCGCCACCTCCGCCCGCGCCACGCCCGGGTTGAGTGGGAGCGCCGGCGGCGGGAGCCGGCGGCGGACTCGGCGGCAGGCGAACGTTGATCGCCTCCGGCTTGCGGCCCATGACCATGAGCACGCGGCCGTCGGGACCGAACTTCACGACCTGATTGGCCGCTTCGTCCACGATCCAGATGTTGTCCTGCGCGTCGACCTTGACCGCGTGCGCAACGAGAAACGCGTAGACGCCCTGGCCGATCTCCCGGACAAAGGTCCCCTGCGCGTCGAGCTCGAACAGCCGCGAGCCGCCGTGCGTGAAGAACCGCGAGTTGCCGAGCCCGGCCGTCGGGTTGCCGGTCCGGGTATACACGAACAGATGCCCCTTCGAGTTGGTCGCGACGCCCGCGGCTTCACCCAGATGGATGTCGGCCGGCATCTTGAGGAGATTCGGCGGGGACTCGAATGCGATCTCCGGGATCGGCGCCTGCGCCGATGTGGGGACGACGATGAGCGCCGCAGCGACGATGGGAACCAGCCGCGTGAAGCGCCTCACCGGCCCACCTCGGCCGTTTTCGCCGACGGCGTCGAAGGCTTCAGGATGATCTTCTGAATCCGCCACGCCGTAATCTCCGCGACGAACAGCTCGTTTGGATTCCGGCAGTCGATTTCGTGCACGGTGCTGAACTCCTTCAGCTGCTTGCCGGCCTTCCCGAACTTCCCGATGATCGTGCCGTCCAGCTCCATCTTGTAGATCTCGCCGGTGATGTCGCGGTACTGCGCGAGCCCGTTGTCGGGAATGGAGTTCGACACGAAGAGATACTGATGCGGCCCCGGCGAAATGCAGACGGCCCACGGATTCCCGACGTTGTCGTAGATCGCCTTGAAATTGAGATCGTTGTCGAAGACCTGCACGCGCGCGTTGCTCCGATCGCCGACGTAGACGTTGCCCTGCGCGTCCATCGCCATCGTATGCGGCAGGTTCAGCTGACCCGGTTGACTGCCGCGCGTGCCGGCCTGCTTGATGAACCGGCCGTTCTTGTCGAACTTCACGACGCGCGAATTGCCGTACCCGTCGGTGACGAAGATGTTGCCGGCAGCGTCCCACCCGACGTCGGTCGGCCGGCTGAACACGTACGGCTCGGGCGCCGGCGCCGGTGTCCCGGGCGCGGCCGCCGCAATCCCTTCGACGGCCTCCGGACGCCGGCCAATCACCATGGCAACGCGGCCATCAGGGGTGAACTTGATGACCATGTTCGTCCCCTCGTCCACCGCCCAGATGTTGTCGTCGCGATCGACGCGCACCGCGTGCGCGAACTCGAATCCGTACAGCCCCTGGCCGATCTCACGGACGAACGTGCCCTGCGCGTCGAACTCGAACAGACGCGTGTCGCCGCTGCGCGTGTAGACGAAGACGTGGCCCTTGGAATTCGTCGCCACGCCGATTCCTTCGCCGAGATAGAGATTCGGGGGCAGCTTCAGAAAGTTCGGCACCGAATCGTACGGGATCTCGGGTACGTTCTCGGCTTTGGCCTTGGATTGGGCGAACAAGGGGATCGCTGCGAGCAGCGCGATCGCCACACCGCCGGTGAGCCAGCGTTTCATGGGAAAGACCTCGGGTTTCGTTTTACAAGATACGCGAAAAAACGAGACCCGAGCTCCTCATTTCGCAATCTCAATCATCCCGATGTCGGCTTCGTACGATTCCAGACCCTCGACGACGATGCGCCGGCCGTCGGGATGTACGTCGAAGCGCGCAATCCAGTTGCCGTCGAACGGCCGCCGGAAGAAGGGCACTTCTTTCAGCACGAGCGTCCGTCCGCCGGCGGGTGTGACGCGCCAGAGGGTGCCCTTCAAATCGGGGCGGCCTTCGATGAACAACAGATCGCCGTTGCGCGCCCAGGCAAACCAGACCACCCAGCCCTCGAATACCTGCCGCCTGCCGAGACCCGGCGAGTCGATCCTGAGACCGGGCTTCAGCTCTCTGCCGGTCGCATCGGTGCTGACGGCGCCCGCGCCATCCAGACGGGTCGCGAAGGCATAGGACTGTCCGTCTCGCGAGAAGAACGGATCGCCCGGGAGATCCGGCACCGGTTCACGCCGATTCGTCCGGGGATCGAACCACTCACCGGCGGTTTCCGACGTCCGCAGGAGAAACCGGCCATCCGGCGCGACGTCTCCCCATCCCCAGAAGGGAAACCAGGGCTTCATCGGGAGCGCTTCTGGCGCCCCGCCGGCAAGCGCCACCCGTCGAATCTGTGCGACTTCTACGATGACGCCGGGACTTCGCGTGTAGAAATAGATGGTTTGCTGGTCTGACGACCACCTCGGGTAGATGTTGGTGCGGCCATCGTCGATCAACGCCGCAGCGTTGGCGCCGTCGGCGTCCATCACCCAGATGGTTTCGCGCTCAGCGCCGGAGCGATTCGAGAAGTAGGTGATCTTCGTCCCGTCCGGTGAATATCGCGGCGCAGTTTCGCTGCGTGCGAGATCCGTCGTCAGCCACTTCCGCTGTCCGGTCGCGGAGCCGTCGAACGTGACCTCCACCAGATTCGTGTTCGCGCGATAGGTCGCGAAAATCAGCCGCTTGCCGTCGGCTGAGAGATCCAGGTCGACGTCATCCCCCTGACCCGCGGTGATGTGCAACAGTTCGCCGGTCGTGACGGCCATGCGCCAGACGTTCATGGTCCCGCCGCGGCTCGACGAGAAGTACAGGAACCGATCGTCAGGCGACCAGACCGGTGACAGCGCCAGCGCATCGTCGCTCGTCAAGGACCGGACGCTGCCGGTTTTCAGGTCGACGAGCGCCAGCTCGCTGCGCGGCCCGAGCCGGCGGCGGATGAACGCCATCCGATCTCCGTTGTGCGAGAGCGCCGGCTGGTAATGGAAGAGCGGCGTCGGATCCGGCTTCGTCACGGTGCGTGGATTCGCGCCGTCGGCATCGCAGGCCCAGATCACTTTGCCGTCGCTGTACACGATGCGGCGCCCGTCGGCCGACCATGACGGCGTCAAGGCGCCTTGGATGAGCCGCCGCGGCGCGCCGGGAAACGCCGGAGTGACCCAGATGTCCTGGAGACCCGTGTCGTTCAAACGGGAAAAGAGGATCTTCGTGCCGTCGGGCGACCATCGCGGCTGCGCCTCGAGATTCGGATCGTTGCTGAGCCGGATCAGACCACCGCCCGTCACCAGGCCGACGTAGAGATCCCACTGACCATCGCGGTTCGACACGAAGGCCACTGAGCGGCCATCAGGCGAGAACGACGGTTGCCCTTCGACGCCGGCGAAGTTCGTGACCGAACTGAATCGCATCACCGCGGGCGCCTCGCGAGCGGCGGGCCGCCAGACGAGGAGCGCCACGACGGCTGCGGCCGCGACGATCCATGGGACGAGAGTCATCCAACGTGGCGATGACCTGGAGATCG
>JBLNGH010000230.1:0-3487 GCA_050264575.1 Acidobacteriota bacterium
GCGGTTCGAGAGAGTCGAGAATGGCAGCGAATGGTCTGGAGTCGTCGACCTCGCGCAGCGCGGCACCCACGTCCAGCGTCTTGGCGGCCACCTGGTAGCCCCACTGCATCGTCGCCGGATCGACGCGTCCGATATGGACTGCCTTCAACATGCGCGCGACCGCGACGCTGACGCCGAGGTCGAACAGTGCGCGTTCGGGCGCCGAGAGCTTCCCTGCCTTGACCGATTCCCACTGGCTGGCCAGCGACGCGGCGTCATAGTCGGCGGGATCGAGGCCGTACTCGCCGGCCGCGGCGATCGTCGTCACGGTGCCGGACAACGACGGCACTGGCGTGGCGCCGGCAAACCAGCGCAGTCGATCGGGTTCGGCGTCGTAGATCGTCTTCAGATCCGCCGCAACATCGGGGATTGCGCTCCACTTGAGCCCTGGATGCTCCGCCGACGAGACAACGCGATCGACGGTGGCCGCTACGTCGGCAGTCTGGGCATTGGCCGCCGCCTGGGTGAGCACGGGTGCGAGGCCGGCCTCAACCCGCGCTGTCGCCGTCGGCCACTCGCCTCCGTAGAATGCGCACACCAGGCTGGCGGCAAGAGCTTGCAGGACGGGCGCGGTCGGTGTCGATCGACGCATAGGGTGCGGTTGCGCGCGCATTATTCCGGACGCAGCGTGACCAGCGGATCAGCCTGGGCCGCCCGCCGTGCCGGTACGGCGCTGGCGCCACGTCGCCTGACCGCCTCGCGTCGTGCAGGCAGCTTAGCTTGAAACGGGGAACGTTCGGGCAACCCTCGACGATCGCCCGATCTGTCGGCGCAGACCGACGCGCGGGAGGGTCCAAGCGCGGGCTTCGCGAAATCGCCGTCGCGGCGTCGCGGTGTGAACCCTCGCGACTTGCTGGAACACAGCGGTTCGGCCTATCGTCTGGATCAACCCCAGCAAGACCTCAAGAGTCCGCTCCCCGGTCGAGCCTATGGTCGAACTCTCGCAGGGCCGGCGACTCGGCACGTATCAGATTCTGTCGCCGCTCGGCGCGGGCGGAATGGGCGAGGTCTATCGCGCGAAAGATCTCAAGCTCGGTCGTGACGTCGCGATCAAGGTGCTGCCTGCGCGCATGATGACCGATCCGCGGCGCCTGGCCCGCTTCAAGCGCGAGGCGCGTCTGCTCGCCGCCTTGAACCATCCACGCATCGGCGCGATCTACGACCTCGAGGAGGCTGACGACACGTGTTTCCTCGTCCTCGAGCTCGTCGAAGGCGAGACGCTGGCGCACCGGATCGCGCGTGGGCCGCTGAGAATCGCGGAAGCCGTTGCGATCGCCCTCCAGATCGGCGAGGCCCTGGACGCGGCACACGCCAAAGGCATCCTGCATCGCGATCTCAAGCCATCCAATGTCATGCTCGCGCGGGCGATCACGCGCGGCGATCTCTCGCCATCGACCGACACGGTGCGTTCGCATCAGCCGCCTGACGCCGTCGGCGTCAAGGTGCTCGACTTCGGGTTGGCCAAGGCGACCGGGGATCGGTCCGAGTCGCCACCCGCGGTGACAGCTGACACGAGCCAGGGCGTGATTATGGGAACGACCGCGTACATGAGCCCCGAGCAGGCACGAGGCCTCGCGGTCGACGCACGCACCGACATCTGGTCGCTCGGAGTCGTCGTGTACGAGATGGTCACCGGCCGATTGCCGTTTGCCGCTGAGGAAGCGCACGCGGTGCTCTACGCGATCATCCATAGCCCTCACGAACCGATGACGTCGCTGCGTGTGGGTGTGCCGACCGAGCTGGATCGCATCGTGGACAAGGCGCTCTCCAAGAGTCCGGACGAGCGATATCAGCACGTCGACGAGCTGCTCGTCGATTTGCGCAGACTCGCGAAGGCCCCGGCATCTACACCGACGGGCATGGCGGCTGCGTCAGTCGCGACGTCAAGACGCTGGCCGCGCAAGTGGATGGCGGGTCTTCTCGCCCTTCTGTTCCTGGGCCTCGTGGCAGCGCTGACATCAGTGTGGCTGCGGAACAAGGCGCCGGCCGAGCCGCGACCTGTCCGGCGGTTTTCGATGCAGCTGGGCAACGTGCGGCCCGTCATTTCGCCCAACGGCCGCCACGTCGCGTTTCGACGGAATGGCAGCTTGTGGATCCGGGATCTCGAGAGTGAAACGCCGAGGGAGATTCCCGGAGGGAATGCGGGTGGCGAGTACTACTCGGACTCCGGGTATTACCTGACATGGTCGCCGGACAGCCAGGATCTCGTGTTCCCGGCGGAGAACGAATTGAGGCGAGTCTCGATTGTTCAAGGCGGCTCGGCAAAGACGATCTGCGCGTTGCCTCCTGGCCGCCCAACGGGCCGCCAGGTCGGCGGAATCGCGTGGAGCAGCGACGGCGGCACGATCGTGTTCAGCAGATATGACGCCGGCGTGTACGAGGTGCCGGCCGGCGGCGGATCTCCCAGGCAGCTGTGGGAGGAGAACCACGCCGACGATCTCATCCTGTTCGACCTGCCTCAGGGGCGTGCGGTGGTGTATGCGACTCTTGTCGCGACCGGACATGCGCTCATGGCGCGAACGCCGGACGGGCAGAGACGGGAGATCGCGCGCCTGGACTCGAGCTGGCCGGAGCTCGTCTATTCACCAAGCGGGCACATTCTTTATCGAAAGGATCCGGTGGAGAGTCCGTCGATCTGGGCCGTACCTGTGTCACCAACGACGCTCGATCTGGAAGGTAAGCCGTTTCTCGTGGAGCGAACGGGCCAGGGAATGAGCCTCGCGCCGGAGGGAACGCTCGTCTACCTCGACTTCGGACGGAGCCAGGGCCAGTTCTTCGCCTGGCGCGATCGGAGCGGAAGCATTCTTTCGCAGGCCAGCGAAGGTCATGACACGATCAATATCTTCTCACTCTCACCCGACGGGACTCGTGCTGTGGCGAGCGTGCTTGACGGCGGACGTCCGTCATTCTGGCTCTATGACGTGGCGCGATTTACGAAAACGCGATTCGACCTCGGAAGCGAGGCCGAGGGCAAGACTGTGCTCGGCGCCTTCTGGCTCGAGGACGCCCACGTCTACTACACGGTCCTGACGCCGCCATCGACCTATCAGTTGTGGGCCAAGCCAGTCGACGGATTCGGCCCCGCGCGCGCATTGCCATTTCCCGAAGGGCTCTCGGTGATCTCGGATGGGACACGGGATGGCCGGTACCGGGTAGTGAGCCACATAGCCGATTCCAAGAAGCCGGCAGGAATCTGGTTGTGGCGAACGATGACGCCAGACGCGCCAGGTGAGGCGATCGACTTCTCGCGGAATTCGCAGGCCGAGTTGTACGGCGTGCTGTCGCCAAACGAGCGCTATCTCGCGTACACCTCCGATATCAGCGGGAGAGTCGAGATCTACGTCCGCCCGTTCCCGGATGGGCCCGGCCGGTGGCAGATCTCATCGGACGGTGGCGGGGCGCCCGCGTGGGGACCTGCTGGTAACGAGATGTTTTTTGCCTCGGGTAA
>JBLNGH010000231.1:0-2636 GCA_050264575.1 Acidobacteriota bacterium
GCAGATTGATTCGGCCCACGGTCTCGATGAACGTTCGTCTAAAGCGGCGCCGGCCGCGGAAGCGAAACGGCACTTGAAAGAGCCAGTACTCCGGGTCTTTCGGCGCCAGCCTGAAGTACGAGCGATGCAGCGCGGATCGGGCCTCTTGCTTCGACGCGCTCGTGACGGCGTCGCGATTCACGCGCCGGACCCGCTCCAGCACCGCCTGCGAGAAGCCGCCGATGATCACGCGATCGATGGCGCCGGCATCGGTGATGACGCCGAGGACCGCGTCGGCGGCCTCGGGCTGATTCCCCTTGATCTCCACGATGATGGGGATCGTGCGAATGCGTTCCAGCAGCTCGGCGAGTCTAGGCACGCCGAACCCGCGGCCGCGGAACGGAAATCCGTCCGTCGTCCCGAACTGGAACGCCGCATCGACGCGCGCCAGCTCGCCGGCCGACATGGCGGACACGGGACCAGTCGCATCCGTCGTGCGGTCGAGCGTGGGATCGTGGATGACAACCACCTCGCCATCGCGCGAGAGGTGGACGTCGCACTCGATCGCATCGGCGCCGAGCGCGACGGCGTGATCGAACGCCGCAAACGTATTTTCCGGACGGATCTTCGATCCCCCTCGATGAGCGATTGCGGAGACCTCGTCCAGTGACAGAAGACGACTCAGCATGGCACCCTGTTGAAACACAATACTGTGTCAATTGCCGCAAGCCGCTGCCGGAGAGCAGCACAGGAAACCTGGAGTTTTTTTTGAGACGACCGGCTGCCTCGCTACTCAACACCTTCGCGCCGGCTTTGTTCGGATTCTTCCTGTTTCTGGCGAACAACCTCGGTGCGATCCATGGCTGGCTTCGTCCTCCCGATGGCTACGTGGCTGTCGGGATCAATCGTCAGCCTGACGTTGCGCAGTACTTCACGTGGATTGAAGGGACCCGGCTAGGTGGTTTGCTGCTGCCCAATTACCACGCGCCGTGGCTGACGGAACCCGCCCTGCTGACGCCGTTCATGTGGCTGATCGGCCAGGTCAGCAACGGCCTGTCGATCGATGCCGTCATCGTGTATCGATGTGCGCACTTCGGTCTCTACGTCGTGGCTGCCTACGGATTGTTCTGGGCCGTTCGAACGTTCACTGCATGCCGAGCGGAAGTCATCTGCGCCATTGTCGCCATCGTATCGGCCGTGCCGGTGATCGCGTTTGCTTTTCCCGGCCTGATGGTGCTTGGCCGATGGGACCAGGTCTTTCAATGGTCATTGGCGGCGGTCGGGATGCCGACGTCGGACGGGTTCCTTCACGCGACTCCCGGCGACATTCTCATGACCTTCGGTACCGCCGTCACGCTCCTGTCGTTTGCGTTGCTTGCGCGGTATCTCCAGACCGAACAGCGAAAGTACCTCTACTGGCTGGCGGCGCTTCTGACGTTCGGCACAGTCGCTCACCCGTTCGAAGCAGTCGTGATCGTCGGTGCCGGCGTCATGACCCTCGTCGTTGTCTACCGTCATCGATGGACGCAGAAGCTGCCGGAGGTCGCACTCATCTCGATTGCGGTGATCGGCCTTCTGCCGCACCTCTATCTGACCTGGCGTCATCCGTGGCTCAGGGAAATCGCGGCGCAGAATGTGTGGCCGACGCCGCGGCCGCCCAGGCTGTTCTTCACGCTCGGCTTCCCCACCGCCGCGGCGGCGCTTCTGCTCGTCCTCCGCCCGCGAATGCGTTCGCCGACTGATGTCCTGCTTCAGGTGTGGTTCGTGTGGACGCTGGTCGCACTTTACCTGCCGCACATGCCCTGGTCGCAACACTTTCTCGATGGATTCCACTATGGGACTGCCCTGCTCGTGGCGCGGCAGGCCTCCCAACTGGGTCTGCTGGCGGCAGCCCAGCGCGTGAAGCCCGTTCTGTTGATCCCGGCGGCGGCACTCTGGTGTGCGCTTTGTCTGAGTCCGCACGTCGTCGGCCGCGTATTGACCTTCCGCGACGGCAACGCACCGGCGCCGCGCCATGTCGCCAACACCATCATCGCCGCCGATGATCTGGCCACGATCAGCTGGCTCCGGTCGCACGCGAAGCCTGACCAGTTGATTCTGGCGCCACTGCCGCAGGCGCCGTGGCTTGCGACGGTTCCAATGCACAGCTTCGCGAGTCACTCCCTCTTCTCGGCCACGTGGCTGCAACAGCGAGATCTCGCGCGGGAATTCTTTGCGGGGCGCCTGACCCATCAGGAAGCCTGGCACCTGATTCGCGAGTACGGCATGCGCTACGTGCTCGTTCCTGAGAGCAGCGGCGCGACAAAGTACTTCGCGGCCGAGCAGCCGCGCGAGCGGATAGGCGCGTTACGGCTTTACGAAATCCCCGGTGCCGTCATGACCGGGCGCACGACAGGCTCCGCCCGCTGATCCTGAGTCACCTCTCCTCAGGCACGACTCCAGCCTCGACGGGGCGGCCTCACCAGTGTCGTCATTCCGGATTGCAGATTCCAGATTGCAGATTACTATGGCCTCTATGGCACTTCCGACTTCTCTCGGCGCCCTTCGCGGGTCGATCGCCGCGGGCCGCACGCCGCATCGACCGGTGAAGGATGAGCTGCGTCAGAATCTCATCGCGCGGCTCGGCTCAGGACGGCCGCTGTTTCCCGGCATCATCG
>JBLNGH010000232.1:0-4125 GCA_050264575.1 Acidobacteriota bacterium
GGCCCGGATGTGGAAAAATTGATCGTCTGTGCGACGCCTGTTGATCGCGGTCATGTCGCTTGTGGCGGCTGGCGGAGCGGCCTGTGGAGGTCCGAATACGCCCAGTCCACCTCCACCCCCACCGCCGCCGCCGGTCGTGAACAACCCGCCGGTGATCAATGCGGTCCGGGTGCCGGTCTCGCGCGTCGAAGTCGATCGGGACGTCGAGGTCACCGCCGACGTCACTGACGCCGAGACGCCCGTCGATCAACTGACCTACGAGTGGTCCGCGAACGCGGGCACGTTCAGCGGCTCGGGGCGAACCGTGCGTTGGAAGCTCGAAAAAGGGAGCACGCAAACTCCCGCCGACGTCACCATCACGCTGGTCGTCGTCGAACAGTACACCGAGACCCAGAACTCCATCGTCGTCACGCGCGAGAACCGCGTCACGCAGGCGGCGGCGCCGTTCCGCGCGCACGATTCGGAAGCGGAACTGACGAAGATCTCCCTGGCGTTTCTCCTGGACTATTTCGGGAACTCGCGCATCAGCCCGGACGCGTGCCTCGTCGATTTTTCAGATTCCTGCCGCGGCAAAGTCGACGAGCTCCACGACATCGAACGCAACCGGGCGACCTTCGTGATCCAGTCGGCGGAAGCCACGGTGGCGAACATCTGGATCAGCGCGGATTGGATGTCAGCCGAGGTCACGGCGCCGTGCGTCTTTCATGACACGGAAATTGCCACCGGAAAGCAAGGCACCTCGAAAGGCGACTGCTTCCTGACGGCGATTTACGAGAAGAATCGCTGGTGGCTCTGCAGCAGCAGCTTCCTGCAGCCGTCGACCGGGCAGCGGCTGCCTCTTCGAATGCTGTTTCAGCGCGACCGGCGCGAAGGCGATTGAACGCTCCAGGGTGCCTGGATCATCGCCGAGGGGATCGGCTGACTCGCGACGGACGTCCGGATCGCGTCGAAGAATTTTTCCGCCAGCAGGCGGTAGCCGTCCGGGGTGAGGTGCAGGCCGTCGGCGACCAACTGTGATTCACGGCCCAGAAACGCGTCGTACGGATTGACCAGTACCGCGTGTTCGGCCGCGGCGACCTGGCTGATCATCGCGTTGGTCTGCTGGATCGCCGCCGGTGACAGCATGCGCCGGCCGGGTCCCGGCGGCGTCAACGTGCTCACGAAGATGAACTGAACTCCGCTGTTGCGCGCAATGCGGATGTCCTGCCGGATCGCCTCGGAAATTGGTCCGGCGGCCGCCGCGCCGTCGAATATCAGGTCGTTGTATCCCTCGAGCAGCAATACCGAGTCCGGATGATGCTTGCTCAACGCCGATGGCAGCCGGGCCGTTCCCTGGCCCGCGCGCTCGCCGCCAAGTCCTTCGTTGATGACCCGGATGTTCTGCGTCGGAAAGTCGCCCTTGAGCATCGTCTGCAGAACGGTCGGGTACGCGTGATCGAGATCCAGCCACTGCACGCGAAACGCCGCGCTGGGTCCGGGAAGGCCGTTCTCGCCCTCCGTCACGCTGTCGCCGAATGCGAGAAACGTGGATGCCTTCGACGTGATCGACGTCAGCGTGACCTGGAACGAGCAGGTGGCCTGCCGGCGCGCCCCATCGGTCGCGGTGCAGCTGACGGTCGTGTTGCCGAGCCCGAACGACGCGCCGGACTGCGGCGAGCAGCCGACGACGACCGGTGGCATCCCGCCGGAGAGCGAGGGCGCGGGATAGGGCACGGTCTTGCCGTTGCCCGTCACCGGCATGGTGATATTCGACGGACAGGACAGCTCCGGCGGTCCAAACGCGGCCGGAGGTGGTTGAGTCGGTTGCGCCGGGTTCTTCGAGCAGCCGGAGGCCCAGCCGGCGGCGAGCCCAAGGCACGCCAGAATATTGAGAGATCGCGTACGAGTTTTCGCTGTGATCACGGCAATCGGTCGGGGAGCGTCCCGGCCGGCCTCAACAGGCCGACCTATCAGTTTACCCCGAGCCGGAAACGGGGCCGCTCGCGCTGGCAGGCTCGAGCTTTCTGGAACGTCGTCGGGCCAGTTGGCTTGAGTCTGTTTGGCGTGTGGGCAGGGTTCCGGCTGGCACATTGAACCGACCTGTCAGCCCTTATCCGTCCGGCGGCGGAAGATCACGATCTCGGGGTTGGCTTTGTCGAGGTTCGTGAAATCGTCTTCGCGGCGGTCGATGAACCGCGTCTGCCAGCGCAGAGCCGACCAGCGGAGCGGCGCCTTGTAGCGATACGCCACCTCGTACGGTCCGCCGTCTGTCTGAAGCCAGTCGAGCCAGAGCCGCGTCGGAGAGTCGGCGGGCGATCGCGCGAGGAACTCGGTGTTCACGACGATGAAGTCCGGCCGCGTGGCGAGCGTCTCCGCGATCGTCGCCTCGATCTGGCGGTGCCGGAACCGTTGGACGCGCGGGACGTACCCGAACTCCTCGACGGTCGCGACCCATACGGCGGGCGTGAGGTTCGCGCGCAGCCAGGCCTCGGCCGCGTAGCGGCTGTCGCGGACGAGCAGCGCGTCGACCGAGGCGGTCCTCCAGAGCAGCCACCCGATCAATAAGGCTGCGGCGGCAGGTCGCAACCGCGGCGCCCACGTGCCGGCGCCGACGGGCTGCAGGGGCCGATCGATCAGTCGCCGAATGCCGATCGCGGCCACGAGCGCGAGCAGCGTCGTCACCGGCATGAGGAAGCGATCGTAGACGTACCCGATGATCGCAATGAGCGTGAGGTAGTACGACAAAGCGCTGAGAAAGATCCAAACGGGCACCGATGGCTCCGCCGGCGTTCGTGACCTCGGCACCAGACCGATCAGGAGCAGCAGCGCGCCAGGCCATCCGACCGTCCACAGGAACTGCCCGGCGGTGACCTTCGCGAGCGCCCATTCGCCAGCCGCCGTCATCGGGAACATGCGATACCCGGCGCTGGCAGGACCGACGACGAGGTCCACGTGGTCGCGAAAACCCACGTAGTTGAAGAGGACGTTGTAGATCGCGGCGAGCGCGACCAGGCCCGCGATCGTGCCCGCGAGAAGGGCGACCATCCCCTGCCGCGATCGGCCGATCCTCCACGCGAGATGCAATGCGGGCAGGACGTACAGCGCGTACGCCTGATCTTTGGTTGTAATGGCGGCGGCCGCTGTGAGACCAAATCCGACGCAGTCGCGCACGCGCGCGGTGCGATGCGCCTCGACGAGAAACAGACAGGAGATGACGAACCAGAACACGTAGGGCGCGTCGACGTTGACGGTCTTCGCGTAGAAGACGAACGGCAGAAAGGCGCCGGCACAGAGCGCTGCGGGCCACGCGTACGCACGGCCGAGTGTGCGCGCGGCGAGAAGCGCGATTCCCGCGAGCGTTCCGACCGCCATGGCCAGTGTCAGGAAACGCGCCTGCAGGAACAACAGCGCCAGCACGGGCTCGGAGTCGACGTGCAGCCATCCGAGCCGGCCTGCGACGAGCACCGGCGCGTAAACCACGGCGACGAGGTAGTAGTGGAGTGGCGGGTACTTGTCGAACCACCCGTTGGCGAATCGCTCGCCGATGGCGTTGAGGATCGCCGGCGGATCCAGCTCGTCCGGTGCCCAGAGCGCCGGCCAGCCCCACCAGATGCCGACCGCGAACAGCAGCGCGAACGCGGCGAATACGGTCGTGAGCGCAGGGGAGACCGGAAACGCTCCGCCGTCCGGCAAGTGGCGTCGCAAGGTCCGCCATCCAAATCCGACCAGAACGCCGCTCCAGATCGTCGCGACGGCGCCGGTCAGAATCGGCGCGACCCGGCGCAGCCGCCAGCGCCAGTCAGGCATCGCATTCGGCGAAAACGCGGCGGCTGGAATGTTCTCCAGCCGATACGGATTCCCGACGTCCCACCGCACATCGAGCGCCGGCCGCGGCTGGCGCTGTTCGTACTCGAGTGAAAACAAGTGGTGACCCCGTGCGAGCTGGATCTTTTCAGGTACCTGATCCGTGCCCGCCGGACTGTCGAGCACGATGCGGCCGTCAACGACGACGCGCGCCGGGCCGTTCGTGAAGAGGCCGAGCTCGTACTCGCGCGTGTCCTCGCATTTGAGGAATCCGTCCCAGGTGATTCGCGCCGGCTGGGGCGCCGTGAATCTCGCCAGCCGCTCGACGGATTCTGCGGATGG
>JBLNGH010000233.1:0-17669 GCA_050264575.1 Acidobacteriota bacterium
CCCTGGGGTTCGGGGTCTGACCCCGGTCTGACCCCACCACCGCGACGACTTCCTCTGATGCGAAACCGCTAGGCCGTTTTCGTCAGGCTACATGGAAACGGAAACGGCTCTAATTGACGCCGATTACCGGTTCCCATTACCCATTTACCCATTACCCATTACCCAATTACCCAATTTCCATGTCTCATCGTCTCGTGCACGCGTCAGGACTGCCGGCGCCGGTGGGTCCGTACTCACCGGCGGTCGCGCTCGATCGGCTGATCTTCGTCTCCGGTCAGGGTGCGACAGATCCGGCAACGGGCAAGCTCGCCGGAGCCGGCATCGATATTCAAACGGAGCAGTGCCTGAGGAACGTCGAGGCGATTCTGAAGGCGGCGGGCACGGATCTCCAGCACGTGTTGCGCTGCGGCGTCTTCCTGCTCGACATGCGCGAGTTCCCGCGCATGAACGCCGTCTACGAGCGCATGTTCGGCGCGCATCGGCCGGCGCGGACGACGATTCAGGCGGCGGCGCTGCCGGGTGAAGGATTGCGCGTCGAGATCGACTGCATCGCGTACGTCCCGTAAGGCACTTCGAACTTCGAACTTCAAACATCGAACTTCGAACCCGGCCTTCGTCATCCTTCGAGGATGTCGATGATCCGCAGCACGCTCCGGCGAGCCGGTTTCAGGAGCGGCAGATTCGACAGCTTGATCAGAGTAACGACGATGCCGAGCGTGGCATCGCGCAGTTCTCTCGATCGCCGTTGATGCGGCGAGCGGTCGTAGATCCAGAAGAGCAGCAGTCCCATCTGGTAGAGCCACAGGATCTTGGCCATGTGCGGCGCGAGGTCGCGCGGGACGGCGGTTCCCGTCTCCTCGATCGCGCGCTCGAAGTGTGCGATGTCGAACTGCCGTAACTCGGCTGACGATTCGTTGAACGGCGACATCGGACTGGCCGGATTCGCGGCGTGGGCCATGAGCGCGCCGAGAAACCGGCGGTTGGGCCCGAAATAGGCGAATTTCGCCTCGACCAGCGCGTCGAGCCGATCGGCCAGCTTCGGCGATTCATGCGCGGCGTCGAGCGCGGGCGCGAGATCGTCTTTCGCGCGCTGATAGAAGGCCAGCACGATCGCGTCCTTGGAATCGAAGTAGTAATACGCGAGGCCGCTCGCGACGCCGGCGCGCGCGGCGATGTCGCGCATCGTGGCGTCGGCGAATCCCCGCTCCCGGAACAGCGAGAGCGCGGCCTCGAGGATCTTCTGTTCCGTGTCTTTACCGGCGGCCATCGGCAACTCCCGGGCGGCGCTCGTCCTGTGCGCCCGGCTCGGGCGGCAGACCCAGGCGGCACGACAGCTCGGCCCGATATCCCGATAGCGTCTTGAACAGCCGCTTCGCGACCGGCAGGAGCGCCGGGCTGGCCAGCCGGAGAGCCCAGGCCCGGTACTCGTCGAGCGCCCACAGCACCATCAGCCATGCGGCGTCTCCCGCCCACACCTCACCAGTGTCCGCAACCACGACGAGCTCGTCCGTGCCGCCGGTTTTCGGACGGCACAGGACGGGAACAATCTGCGGCTGCCGCGCGATCCAGTCGCGGACGGCACAGCAGAATCCGCAGCGCGAATCGTAATAAACGGTCAGGCCCGTCACACCGATCCTCCCCGCGGCTGGAAGAGGCTGCTCGGCGCGATCGGTGGTGGGGCCGTCGGCAGGCGGTCGAGCGCGCGGCGACGGAACCGGCTGAAGAGGTAGAGGTTGAAGAAGTGCATCAGGCCGAGGACGAAGAGCACTCTGCCGACCTTGTCACTCAGGAGTTCGATCGCTCCGCGAGCCGTGTCGAGATACCGGTACGTCTGCATCGTCATGACAATCCATCCGAGGTTGATGAGGTAGAACCCGACGACCAGCAGGTGGTTGACGGAATCGGCCAATGCCTCCTGTCCGTGGAAGGCATCGACCAGGAACGCGCGGCCGTTCTGGTGGAGCGTGCGGGCGACCCAGACGGTCACGGCAATCGAGAGCACGAGATAAGCCAGATACATGTAGAGCACGAGCATGACGGCGCCTCCAGTCGCGAATGCCTCAGGATTTGAACACGTTCAACACAGTCGAGTCTGGGCCCGGTCCGACGGCCTGTCAAGTTAATTTTTGAACATGTTCAAATTACAGCTTTGAGGCTTGGCTTGAGGCGGACGGCTCGGCAACGGGCGTCATAATGGCCGCCAGATAGTCGATGCCTCTGGTGTCAGGTTTCACGCTCGCCGTGCTGCTGGCGGTGGCTGCCGTCCCGCTGGCCCGAGACCCGCAGAGCGCTGAAGAGATCATCATCTGGAGCGCGACGCGCAAGCTCGACTGGAGGGACTTTCGGAGCAAGCCGCCCCCCAACACGCTCGCCGGCGCCTTGAGCGCGATCAGCCACGACTACGCTGTGGGCTGCCGTGACCAGGCGCTGCAGTTGCGCGTGCAGACGATCTTCGTGCCGGGGAAGTCCTGGGTGACCTACCGGATCGTGTCGAGCGGTCTTGCGAGCCGCGTCGGAATCCGGCACGAGCAGATTCATTTCGATCTGGCCGAGGTGTACGCGCGGCGGATCCGAAAAACGCTTCGCGAGTTGCGCGATCCCTGTCCGCGATCGGATGCCGAGCTCGCCGGCATGGTCGAGCAGGTCATCCAGGAACACTGGACGGCGCAGCGGCGGTACGACACTGAAACCGAAAACGGCCAGCTCGAGGCCAAACAAAACGACTGGGAGAAACGAATTGCGAGCGAGCTGACCGCACTCGCGGCGTTCGGCGAACGGCCATAGCAGGCCGCGTTAGCGTCCCGACGCCGCTCGACCGATCTCGACGGCCTTGAATCCGGCGTCACCCCAATTCATGACGAAGACGCTGAAGCCCTGCTTCATGCGCAGCTCGATGTCGTTCGCGTTGGCGGGATAGCCGCACGGGACCTTGAATTCCTTGCACGCGGCAAGGACCTGCTGGATGGCGGCTTCATGGCCGTCGGGATCGCCCTGGAATACGCCGCGCAACGTGCCGGCGCCGGGCCAGAGCACGCCGATGCCTTTCACCGCCGCAATCTCGCGCGCGTTCGCGAGACCGGCTTTGCTTTCGATGATCGTCCAGTTGACAAGCTCGCCGTTCGGGTTGAGCGGCCAGAGGTCGGCTTTCTCGCGGTACTGCGCCTCCGTCATGCCCCAGAATGCCGGCGCGCTGCCGACGTCATCCGGCCGCGTCCCGCCCTTGGACTTGAATCGCATCGCCGCCAGACCCTGACGGGCTTCTTCGGCGCTCTCGACTTTCACGAACATGATGCCGCTGACACCGAGATTGAGCTGACGGCTGATGTTCTCGATCGCCTTCGCGGGATCGGGCGCGATCGCCGGCGTCTTCACGACGAGCGGATGATGGAGACGCAGGAACGGCGATCGCGCCAATGCGCCGGCGTCGCTGATCGCCGACACGAGGGCGCTGAACGCCGGGAACCCGCGATCGACCCCGCCTTCCATGCTGCCGTCGAACACGAAATCGCTTTTCGTGTAGCCGAGCGCGTCCTTGGCGAGATCCGCGGGCGTGCGCACGGCCGGCGGCGGTGCCGCCGGGTCTGCCGGAGCGGCGCCGCGGTTCCCGCCGCCCGCGCGCGGCGCATACAACCCGAAAACAGGCTTTCCCTGTTCCAGCAGCTCAATCATCGGGTTCAATCGCTGCCGCGGCGTCTGCGCGGGCACCAGGCTGCCGGTGAGCGTCACCAATGCTGTCGCTGACAGGAACAGGCGCAAAGACATAAGCCCTCCCCGGAGGCTCGGACTAGACCTCGGAATCATAAGCCACTCCACAGGTCGACATCGAGATCTGAACGACGATGCTGTCGCCGAAGTACACGCACTATCGCCAAAGTACTGGCGCTATCGCTGAAGTACTGCTGCGATCACCGAAGTACTGACTCGGATGCTGAACTCCCGTCGCTAGCGGCCAGGTATGGAGCGGATCCTACCGCTGAAATATCGCGCTTTCTTAACGCCCGTACTTCACGGTTCATGACACGCGTACTTCACGATTCTTGACACACGTACTTCACCGCTTCTGACGGCCGTACTTCTCCGCTCTTCTATCCGTCACTCGCTCACTCGCGGTAGTTGCCGAACTGCAGCTCCACCCCGAAATCCTGCGTCTTCAGCATCCGGATCGCATTCTGGAGCTCGTCTTTCGACGGCGACGACACGCGGAGCTGATCACCCTGGATGGCGGCCTGAACCTTTTTCAACTTCTGATCTTTCAGATATTTCACGATCAGCCGCGCGGCGTCCGTCGGGATCCCCTGCTGTAGCGTGATGGTCTTCTTGACCAGCCCGCCGGCGACGGGCTCGTTCTCCGACGTCTTGAGGTTCTTCACCGGGACGCCACGCCGGACCATCCGGGTCTGCAGAATTTCCCAGACCGCTTCCATCTTGAAGTTGTCGTCAGCGGTCAGATCGATGCTGTTCTCGGCCCGCTTGAAGTCGATCGACGATTTGGATCCCTTGAAGTCGTAGCGTTGAGCGATCTCCTTCTTCGCCTGATTGACGGCGTTGTCCACTTCCTGCAGATCGACGTTCGACGTGACGTCAAAGGACGCCTGCGGCATGGACCGAGATTATCACTGAGGCGCGCGCGCGTCGGCGATGCGGTAGAGATGACTGTCCGACCGGATGAAGATCGATCCCGCGGCGACGGCCATCGAGGCCAAGGTCGAGCCGTCGAGTCGATTCACCGCCAGCCGGCGGAATTCCTTTCCGGGCGCGATGACCGTCGTCACGCCCTGCTCGGCCTGAAAATAGATCCGGCCGTCGACCGCGACCGGCGACGCCGAGTAGTCGCCCCCAAGCCGTTGCTGCCAGATGACCGTACCGGACTTTGCGTCGACGCATGTCAGGATGCCGGCATCGCTCACGACGTACAGCTCGTCGCCGACGATGATGGGTGAGGGCGTGAGAGGCGCGCCGCGCGTCAGCGTCCACGCCACGTGCGTTCTGGTGACGTCGCCGGTTCCGTCAACTCGCACGGCCAGGAGCGACGGCTGCTGGAATCCCGTCGTGATGTAGACGAGCCCGTGGGCGAAGACCGGACGCGGCACATTCGAGAAGCCCTCGGGATAGCCGACGCGCCAGATCTCCTTGCCGGAAGCGGGCTCGTACGCGGCCGCACGATACGCGCCGACGCTCACCACCTCGTCGCGCTCGCCCACATGAATCACGAGCGGCGTCGAATACGCCTGGTCGTACGGCTGCCGCCGCCACGTTCGCCAACGCGTCTTGCCGGTCTTCTTGTCGAGCGCTATCACGGACGCGTCGTCTGCGCCGTCGCAGCTCAGGATGAGCAGGTCGCCGTAGACGATCGGCGATCCGCCGTTCCCGTGCTGGGATTCGTACGGGAACCGCTGCTTCCAGACGATCTGACCGGCCGTCGTCAGCGCGGCCGTGCCGCTGGCGCCGAAATGCACGTAGACGCGATCGTCTTCGACGACCGGCGTCGGTGACGCGTGACTGTTCTTTGGATTGATCGGGTTGACCCGACCCACGCGAAAGACTTCGACGTCGATCGCCTGCGTGCCTGTCGCTGTGTCGAAAGCCAGAAGTCGAAGCGAGATGTTTCCGCGATTCTCGACCGCCGTCGTCAGCCACACTCGTCCTGCCGCCACGACGGGCGACGACCACGCGAGACCCGGTACGGGCACTTTCCAGACGACGTTTCGCGATTCGCTCCACTCGAGGGGCACGCCGTGCTCCGTGGAGTGGCCCTGACCGGAGGGACCGCGGAACTGCGGCCAGTCCTGCGCCTTCGGCGCCGGCATGAGGGTCAGGAAGGACATGAAGGTCATGAAGAAAAACGCGGTGCCGCCCTTCACGTCCTTCATGTTACCCGTCCTTCGCGGAGGTACAGCACGCGCGTCGCCCACTCCTTCGCGAACGGCTCGTCGTGGGTCGAGAGCAGGATCGTCCGATTGTCGCCGCACAGCCGCTGAAGGAGCGCGCCGAGACCCGCGCGGCGCGCGGTGTCGAGCGACGCGGTCGGTTCGTCCATCATCAGGAGCGGCGGATCGACGGCCAGGGCCCGCGCGATCGCCACGCGCTGCGCTTCGCCGCCGGACAGTTCGCGCGGCAGCGCACTCGCCCGATGATCGACTTCGAGCACGTCGAGCAGCTCGCGCGCGCGACGCCGGGCGTCGGCGAGGGGCTCCCGCCGCACGTGCACCGGCGCCAGGCAGACATTGTCGAGCACGGTCAGGTGCTCGAAGAGATGATGGAACTGAAACACGAACCCGACTTTGCGGCGCAAGAGCACCAATCGCTGCGCTGGCGGCGGCGCGCCGGCTTCGAGCGCGACGTCGTCGACCTCGATGCGGCCCGCGTCAAACGGCTCGAGACCGGCGATCGCGCGGAGCACGGTCGTCTTGCCCGATCCGGACTCGCCCATGATCGCGACGAGACCGGCGCGCGGGATGTCGAAGCTCACGCCGGTCAGCACCTGCCGCGTGCCGCGGCTCAGATGAACGTCGCGCAGGCGAAGAACGGCGCCGGTCATCGCGTCGACGCCTTCCATCTCGCTTCGAGCCGGCGGGCGAGCGCCGCGAGCGGGAGCGACATCGCCAGATAGATCCCCGCGCACAGCAACCCGGGAATGACCCAACTGCCGAGGTTGGTGGCGAAGACCTGCGTCTGCTTTGTGAGCTCCATCACCGTGAGCACCGACACGAGCGACGAGTCCTTGAGCATCGCGACGAAGTCGTTGGTCATCGGCGCGAGCGCGAGCCGGAACGCCTGCGGCCCGCGCACCAGGCGGAGGACCTGCCGCTCGCTGAACCCGAGCGTCCGCGCGGCTTCGAGCTGACCGGTGGGAATCGCCTCCAGCGCGCCGCGATAGATCTCGCTCTCGTACGCCGCGTAGTTGAGCGCGAGGCCCAGGAGCGCGGCGAGGAACGCCGGCAGGCGGACGGCCGCGGCCAGGCCGTAGTAGATCACGAACAACTGCAGCAGGATCGGCGTGCCGCGCACGAGCTCGACGTAGCCGATGAGAACGGCGCGCGTGATGCGTGCGCCGTAGACGCGCCCGCTGGCGATCACGACGCCGAGCGCGACAGCCAGCGCCATCGCCGCGCACGACAGCACCAGCGTCACGACGGATGCGCGCAGCAGCAGCGGGAGATACCGCGTCGTCGTGTCCCAGATTCCGAGCCGCTCGAGGTCGGCTGCGCCCTGGAGCGCGGTCACCGGCGGGACGACCTCGCCCGCCAGCACCTGCTCGTACAGCGGCCGCTGATCGTCGTTCCACACGTTCCACTTCTTGAAGATTCGCTCGAGGCTGCCGTCGCGCATGGCCGTTTTCAGGATCTCGTTCACGCGGCCGCGCAGCGGAGCCTGTCCCGCCGCAAGAATGCCGACGTAGTGCCCGATCGCGACCGCATCAGGCTGGATCGTGAAGCCGGGCATCGCCCGCTGGCGCCGTTCCGCCAGGACGTGATCGAGCAGCACGGCGTCGACGCGGCCCAGGACGAGATCCGTGTACGGATGCACGTCATCGTCGTACGACACGGCGACCAGCCCGTAGTCGCGCTCGCCGCGAAGAAGGATTTCGTAGGCGATCGTGCCGCCCAGAGTCGCAACCTTGCGTCCCGCGAGATCGGCGAGCGACCGCAGCCGCGGCGCGTCGGTGTCGCGCACGCTCAGCACTTCCCGGAAGCGGTAGTACGGAATCGTCGGCGCCATCACGGCGCGGCGCGTCAGCGTGTCCTCGATCCCGCTGAGCCCGATGTCCGCATCGCCGCGATCGACGGATTGATCGATCGACGTGAAGGTGACGAACACGAAGCTCGGCGTCCGGTCGAGCCCGCGGGCGATGAGGCCGGCAATCTCGACGTCGAACCCGACCAGCTTCGACGGATCGCGCGGATCGGCTTCGACGAACGGCGCGCCGCCTTCTGGATCGCCGGCCCACCGCAGCGGCGCCGGCGGCTGCTGCGCCAGCTGCGAAAAAGTCGGAGTCTGAAGCAGTACCAGCGCGATTCCCGGCGCGAGGAATTGGTAATTGGTAATGGGTAATTTGTAATGGGAGATCGGGGTAAACACAACTCGCGGGTCCTTGGACCTCCATTGCCCATTACCAATTACCCATTACCAATTACCTTTTCTCTGGTACGATCGTCGTTTCAGCAATTTCGCTCGGAGGCAAGACACGTGTCTGAAATCGATCCTGCCGATATCGCGGCAGGTGGGAACACCGAAATCCCCGAAGAACTCCACGACGACCTCGAGGGCACCACCGAAGGCGCGCGCGGCAAGAAGCCGGTGCGCGAAGGACTTCCGCCGAGCTATCGCATGCGCGCTGATTCGCACTACGTCGATCAGCTGTCGTCGCGACGAACAGAACGATTTGGAGACGCGGCGCGATCACCGTCGAGAGCGGCGGAGGTGCCGCCAGTCGACGCGGCAATCGATCTCAGAGAGAGGCGTGACCCGCGCGAGCGCCGCGCGGACAGGGCCTTCGTGCAGCTGACCGAAGACCTGACCTCGATTGAATCGGCCGCGGCGGTTCTCGCCGCGGACGTCTCGCCGCTCACGCGTCGCGCGAACGTGGACGTCATCGTGGCCCAGGCGTGGCGTGCTGCCTGGCTCTTGCGCGCGATGGCCGTCGTCGACAGCACCCATCGTTCGCACACGCGCACACGGCAGTTGGGGTTCATTCTCGGGGAAGTGTGCGATCGGCTGGCCGCGGAGTGCCGCCTCACCGGCTTCGCGGTGCAGGTCCACGCGTCCGACTGGAATGCGGCGGTATCGGTTGACGAGCCGGCGATTGTGACCGGTCTCACCGGCGCCGTCTTCGGGACGCTTGGACTCATCGGCCGCACCGAGGGCGTCACGATTCGCGTGAGCGCCTCGGCGTCGGCCGGCGAACTGCGCGCCGTCGAGGTCACGCAGGACGAAGTCATGGTGCCGCCCAGTATTGCGAGCCGCTTCTTCGATCCGCTCTGGCCTGACCGTCCGGGCGGGTGGGTGGCCGGCCTTGGCGCCTCAGCGGCCAGGGCCGTCGCTCAGCAGCAGGGCGGGTCCGCCGTTTTTCTCGCGGGTGAGCGAAGGGGCACCACCATCCGGCTCAACTTCTTGCCGGCGGCCTGAGGCTGATCCGCAACGAAGCCCCTTTGCTACAATCCTGTCCGTGTCGTCCCTTCGACATCGACCGACGACCTGGGCGTTCGTGTGCGCCCTCTGGCTCGTGGCCCTGTGTGGCCGTGCGGCAGTCGTGGGGGCGGGCTTCAGTTCGTCCGGCACGCAAGAACCCGCAGCCGCCACGAAGTCGACGATGACCGGCGTGTACACCGCCGAGCAGGCAACCGCCGGTGAAAAGATCTACGGCAACATCTGCACGGGCTGCCATAATCTCGGTTCGCATTCAGGTCAGGCGTTCTCGGTGAAGTGGAAGGGCCGGCCAGTTTCCGATCTGTATGAGCAGATCAACTTCAAAATGCCCGAGGACGATCCCGGCAGCCTCAGCCCGGCCGAGAGTGCGCAGCTGGTCGCGTACATCCTGAAGGCGAATGGGAATCCGCCTGGCACGCAACCGCTTTCGAGCGACATGACCGAACTCAAGAAACTTCTCATCGAGATCAAATAACGACACGACTCAGCAGGAGACAGGACGATGACGCGACGTTTGAATCGCCGGGCAACGTTGAGCCTGACGCTCGTGTTGGGCACGGTGTTCTCGGCTGTGTTGTTCGTCGGCGCCCAGCAGCCTCAGGCGCCGGCGACGGTCCGGGGCAACGTGCCGGGTGAGTGGCGCTACTGGGGCGGCGACGCGTGGAGCTCGCGCTACTCGTCGCTCGACCAGATCAACGCGTCGAACTTCAACTCTCTGAAAGTCGCCTGGCAGTGGGACGCGAAGTCAGCGGGCGCGGGTCCGGATGAGTACTACCGCACGACACCGCTCTTCGCGAACGGCAAGCTCTTCACGGTGGCGAGCACGCGCCGCGCGGCATTCGCGATCGATCCGACCAGCGGCCAGACGCTGTGGAAATACGAGCTGGACGAGGGGATCCGCTGGCAGAAGGCGCCGCGGCAGTTTGCGGGCCGAGGCATCGCGTACTGGACGGACGGCAGCGGCCAGGAGCGCATCATCCTCGTCACACCCGGGTACCACATGGTGCTCCTCGACGCGAAGACCGGCAAACCGGATCCCAAGTTCGGCAAGGACGGCGTCGTCGATCTGATGGACGGCCTCGGACTGCCGCTCGTTCCGCTCGCCGTTGATGATCCCGGTTCACTCATCATCAGCGACGCGGCGCCGTATCGGCAGGCGAAGCCCGGCGAGACCTGGGACAAGGAAAAGAAGATCGGCGCGGACGGCACGGTCGGCATCGATCCGAAGTACGGGCAGATTGCTGCCAGCTCACCCGCGATCGTCGTCAACAACGTCATCGTTGTCGGCAACTCGTCGATTCACGGGTACTACCCGATTCGTGTGCGCAACATCCCGGGATTCGTCCGCGGCTTCGACGTCCGCACGGGCAAGCAGCTCTGGAAGTTCAACCTCGTTCCGCAGCCGGGTGAGTTCGGCGCGGACACGTGGAAGAACGGCTCGAAGATCGGGACCGAAGGCGTCGGCAAGAACGATGCGTGGGCGCCGTACTCAGCCGATCCCGAACTGGGATTGGCCTACATCCCGGTCGGCATGCCGCTGATGGACGAGTACGGCGGTCATCGACCCGGCGACAACCTGTTCGGCACGAGCCTGGTCGCGCTCGACGTGAAAACGGGTCAGCGGAAGTGGCACTTCCAGTTCGTTCATCACGACATCTGGGACTACGACACGCCGATGGCGCCAAACCTTCTCGACGTGACCGTCAATGGTCAACGCCGTCGCATCATCGCGCAATCGACAAAGCAGGGATTCCTGTACGTCTTGGATCGCGCGACGGGTCAGCCCATCTGGCCGATCGAAGAGAAGCCGGTGCTGCAGAGCGACGTGCCGGGCGAGCAGACGTCTCCGACGCAGCCGATCCCGAGCAAGCCGCTTCCGTACTCGCAGCAGGGGCTGGTCGAATCCGATCTGATCGATTACACCCCCGCCATCAAGGAGATGGCGCTCGCGCTCGCGAAGAAATGCCGGATGGGACCGTATTTTGTTCCCGCAGGTCGCGCCGACGATCCGAATCCCAAGCCCGGAAGCTTGCCGTGCGGGTGGTATGCGCCCGGGGCGAGCGGCGGCGTCAACATCGACGGGGGTTCCGCGGTCGATCCGGAGACCGGTCTGATGTACGTCGCGTCGCAGAGCGGTCTCGGCACGATCGAGGTTCAGAAAGATCCGTGTTCGGAGTTCCGCTTCAGCTCGCCCCGCGACAATTGCGGTCTGCTCGGCGCGCTGCCTCCACCTGAAGGCTACGTGCCTCGCGGCGGAGGGCGGCGCGGTGGTGGCGGCGGTGAAGGCGGCGCGGCTCCTCCGGCTGCTGGCGGCGGTGCCGGTGCGGCTGCACGCGCGGCTGGCGGCGGAGCGGGCGGCGCTGGTGCCGGCGGCGGAGGTGGTGGTGGCGGACGCGGCGGCGGCCAAGGCATGTCATGCGCCGACGCCGTCAAGAGCCCGAATCCTGTCACGGCCTGCGGCGGCGTGTCGATCCTGAAGCCGAAGGAAGTCGGCGGCATCACGGCCTACAACCTCAACACGGGCGACAAGGCGTGGTGGATTCCGAACGGGTACCTGTGGACGACGCCGACCTCGACCGATCCGATCTTCGACGGTGTGAAACTGCCGCCGCAAGGCTCGGGCCGCGGACAGCCGCAAGTGATCACGACGAAGACGCTGGTGATCTTCGGCACGGGACGCAGCGGCGGCGCGGCGAACGATCCGAAGCTGTTCGCCGCTGACAAGGCCACCGGCAAGCAGGTCGGCGCGGTCACGATTCCGGCGCGCACGAGCGCGGTGCCGATGACCTTCCTGCACCAGGGCAAGCAGTACATCGTCTTTGCGATCGGCTCGGGGGAGAACACTGCGCTGGTCGCGTTGACGTTGCCGTCAGCTGGGGAGCGCTGACAGAGTTCTACTCACTCCGCCCGTAGCGCAGTCACCGGATTGACCCGCGCGGCCCGCCGCGCCGGCACGTAGCTCACGGCGAGCGCAACAGTAACGAGCGTTACGAGCGTGGCGCCAAACGCGATGGGATCCATGGGCGAGATGCCGAACAGCAGATCGGACAGGAGCCGCGTCAGGCCGACCGCAGTGACGAGGCCGATAGCACCGCCGATCACCGTGAGTTTCAGTCCGTGCCACAGCACCAGGCGCTCGACGCGCTTCGCATCGGCGCCGAGCGCTACTCGGATGCCAATCTCCTTGGTGCGGCTGACGACGGCGAACGCGCAGATGCCGTAGATGCCGATCGCGCCGAGGAGCAGCGCCACGGTCCCGAGCGATCCCGCGACCGACGCCGCCACGCGCTGCGGCAGCAATCCTGAGTCCGCATACTGCCGAAACGGCACCATCTGTACGAGCGGGAGGTTGCGATCGAAGTCGCGCAACGCCTGGCGCACGAGAGGCTGAAGGCTCGACGCCGGCGCGAGCCGATCGCTCCGGCGGATGAAGTAATGCAGATTGTGCCAGGGAGTCTGCGCCAGCGGCACGTAAATGAAGGCGCGCTGCTGCTCGCCGATCCAGCGGTACCTGGCGTCTTTCGCAACGCCGACGATCGTGAACCTGCGGATGTCGCCGCCGCGGCCCGGCCTGAAGTCGCCGTTCTCGAGCACGCGTCCGATCGGATCCACCCCCGGCCACACGATTGAGGCAAGCCGCTCGTTCACGATCGCGACGAGCGGCATGCCTTGGCGATCGTCTTCGGTGAAATTCCGTCCTCGCACAATCGGCAGCCTGATCGTCGGCGCGAATTCCGGCGAGACGACGTTCCAGTCGACGTCGACCTCGATGCCGCGCGCGGCGCCCGGCGTCCGAAGGTCATCGAGTCCGAGGCCGCCGCCGTTGAGTGGGACCATGGCCGCCAATCCGACGGCGTCGACGCCCGGCAGGGCGGCAAGGCGCGTGCGAACGTCGCGCGCGGCGACCCCCGCCTTCGTGTCGTCGTAGCCCCCCAGCGTGAAGTCGATGCTGGTGACGTCGATTCCATCCACATTGGAGCCGGGATCGATTTTCATGGCCGCGTCGAGCGCGCGCAGCAGGAGACCGGCCGTCACGATCAGGACGACGCAGAAGGCCATCTGCGCCGCGACGAAGACGGCGCGCAGACGCTGGCGCCGCTTCGCGCCGCTGTCTCGCTTCAGATCGACGACGAGATCGGCGCGCGCGCTCTGGATCGCCGGAATCAGGGCGGTCGCGAGGCCGGCGAGAAGGGCCACGGCGGAGGTGAACGTCAGCACGCGCCAGTCGAACGTGAAATCGATCGCCACGGGCGCAGGAACTGCGCCGAGCGATGATGCGAGCATTCGGGTCATGACGCGCGCCACGGCAAGCGCGGCCACGGCGCCGAGACCAAACAACACCAGCGTCTCGGTCGCGAGCAGCACGATGACCGACGACCGCGAGGCGCCGAGCGCGAGGCGTACCGCGACTTCGCGCGAACGGGCCGCGCCGCGCGCGAGCACCAGGCCGCCGATGTTGGCGCAGGCGACGAGCAGCACCAGCCCGACGAGGCCCATCAGGATCGCGAGGAAGGGCTGCGCGAAATTGCCGGCGTCGCCCGGCAGGCGCGAGGCCGCGGCGACTGCCAACCCACGGCGCTCGTACATGCCGGGATACTCGGACGCCAGTTGCCGCATGAACAGATTCACCGCCTGCTGCGCCTGATCGATCGTGGCGCCTGGTGCGAGCCGCGCCCCGAGCACAACCATGGCGTTTTCGCGTCCGCGCACTATCCGCTCGGTCACCATGCCGTGCGCGTACGCCGTAATCGGGACCCAGGCATCCGGCTTGAGAATGCTCGTGCCTTGAAATCCTTCCGGGGCGACGCCGACGACCGTGAACGGATCGCCGTTCAACACGATCTGACTCCCGACGATCGATGCGTCGCGGTTGAAACGCCGCGTCCAGAGGGCGTGCGTCAACACCACCTTTCGAAGCGGCGTGCCGAGCTGTTCTTCGGATCCGTGGAACACGTCGCCGGCGAGGGGGCCACCCCGAGCGTGTCGAAGTACGTCGCCGACACCTGCTCGCCGTAAATCCGCTCAGCGCCTTGATCGGCGCCAAGGCTCATGGGCAGCGGTTCGAAGCGATCGGCGTAGACGTTTTCGAAAATTCGTACACGAGCTTGTAAGTCGGCGTAGAGTGCGTAGGACACAGTGTCGAATCCGGAGCCGTTGACCGTGCGTCCGAGCTGGACGAGCCGGTCCGGGTCCCGCATTCCTTGCGCAGGAGCAAGCAGGAGGGCGTTTGCGGCGGTGAAGATCGCGGTGTTTGCGCCGATACCGATGGATAGGGAGAGGATGGCGATCGTCGTGAACAGCGGCGACCGCGCCAGCAGGCGGCAAGCGTAGCGGACAGGTCGCACGAAGCGCTCCATCGCGGTCCTCCTACGAATGTGTTCGTATAAGACGGGGGTACAGGGTTTGCGGTTCCCGCATGCCGGCACGCGGAGTACGGTGAGGAGTTGAGAGCGGATGAAGGCGTTTTTTCTGCTGGTCGCGTTCTTTCTTGGCTGCATCGTGATCGTGGTGCTGTTCGCGTTCGGCGCCGGGATCTCCGCCCGCCGCGTCGCCAGCCCGACTGAACAGCAGGTGACGCGTGCCACGTGGCGGTTCCTCGTTCCCGGCAAGATCAAGATCAAAGAGAACCCCATTCCCGATTCGGCCGAGACGCTGCGCGACGCAACGCAGACCTGGGTCGATCGCTGCGTCGTCTGCCACGGTAATGACGGCGGCGGCACGTCGATGGGCCGGACCATGCATCCGCCGGTCCCCGACCTCAGAAAGGTCAAGACGCAGTCGCTGACCGACGGCGAGCTGTTTTACGTGATCGAGCAGGGCATTCCCTGGACCGGCATGCCTGCCTGGGGCGACGGGACGCCCGACAGCGAAAAAGATTCGTGGACGCTCGTACGCTTCATCCGCAGCATTCCCAAGTTCACGCCTGCGGACCTGAGAATGATCGAGAAGTTCACGCCGCGCGCCTCGCAGCGTGTCGATCGCGACCGGCGGCCCGCACCGCTGCCCGGCGGCAAGAGCGACACGCCGCTCGAAAAACTGGCGTCGAAGTAGAGATCGAACACAATAGGCGGGATGATCGATCCCGTCTGCGGGATGACGGTAGATCCCGCGACCGCGCGCGGCGGCTCGCACGTCTACAACGGCACGACCTATTATTTCTGTTCACCCGGCTGCCGGCAGAAGTTCGCCGCAGATCCCGAGCAGTACGTAGGGCGGCACGTAGGGCGGACTGATTCCCAAGTCCGCCATCCCGAAATCCGCCAGCCCCACGTCAAACATCACCCGCATCACCACGTAGGGCGGACTGATTCCCAAGTCCGCCAGCCCGACACGCCCTCCATGCAGTGGACGTGTCCGATGCATCCGGAAATCGTCAGCAACGTGCCCGGAAGCTGTCCCATCTGCGGGATGGCGCTGGAGCCGCGAACGATCACGGCCGACGAGCACGTGAATCCGGAGCTCACGGACATGACGCGCCGCTTCTGGATCTCGGCGGCGCTGACGATTCCGATCCTGTTCGTGGCGATGGCCGACATGGCGGGCGCCGGCTGGATGCATCGCGTGATGTCGCCGCGCGCCGCGCGCTTTCTCCAACTCGCCCTCGCAACCCCCGTGTGTCTCTGGGCCGCGTGGCCGTTTCACGAGCGCGGGGTGCGATCCGTCGTCACCCGCAACCTCAACATGTTCACGCTGATCGCGCTCGGCGTCATCGTCGCGTACGTGCAAAGCGTGGCCGCGGTGCTCGTCCCCGGATGGTTTCCACCGTCCTTCCGCGATCACAGCGGCGAGGTGGCGGTGTACTTCGAAGCAGCCACCGTCATCGTCACGCTCGTCCTGCTCGGCCAGGTGCTCGAGCTTCGCGCGCGGGGCCGGACCGGCACCGCTATTCGAAAGCTGCTGAAGCTCGCGCCGGCGACGGCCCGCCAGGTGCGAAGCAATGGCGCCGAACAGGATGTGCCGGTGGCGGACCTCGTGCCGGGCGACAGGGTCCGCGTGCGACCGGGCGAGCGCATTGCGGTTGATGGGACCGTGATCGAGGGCGGCAGTTCGGTCGATGAATCGATGGTTTCGGGCGAGCCCGTACCCGTGCACAAGCAGCCCGGCGACGCCGTCGTGGCGGGCACCGTCAACGGGACCGGCACGTTCATCATGCGCGCCGATCGCGTCGGCCGCGAGACGTTGCTTGCGCGCATCGTCGCCATGGTGGCCGAGGCGCAGCGGAGCCGGGCGCCGATCCAGCGGCTGGCCGACCGCGTGTCCGGCTATTTCGTTCCCGCGGTGATTCTGGCCGCGATCGTGACGTTCGTCGTCTGGAGCCGCATCGGTCCCGAGCCGCGCCTGGCGTACGGCGTGGTCAACGCGATCGCGGTGCTGATCATCGCCTGTCCGTGCGCGCTCGGCCTCGCGACGCCGATGTCGATCATGGTCGCCAGCGGCAAGGGCGCGACGATGGGCGTGCTGTTCAGGAACGCCGAGGCGATCGAAACGTTCGAGCGCGTGGACACGCTGATCGTCGACAAGACCGGGACGCTGACGCAGGGAAAGCCCCAACTCGAAACGGTCACGTGGATCTCCGGCTTCGACGAGCAGGAGGTGCTTGCCGCGGCGGCGAGTCTCGAGCGGGCGAGCGAGCATCCGTTGGCCGGCGCGATCGTCGAGGCTGCGGAAGCCCGCGGTGTCGCGCTCGATCTCGTGAACGGCTTCGAGTCGCGGACGGGGAAAGGGGTCGTGGGGCGTGTCGGACGCCGTTCTGTCGCCGTCGGCAACCTCGCGTTGATGCGCGATCTCGGCGTCGACGATTCCGAGCTCGCGCGGCGCGCCGAGTCGCAGCGTGCCGAAGGACGGACGGTCGTTTTTGTTGCTGTCGACGGACAGCCAGCCGGCCTGCTGGCAATCGGCGATCCCATCCGCGTCAGCGCGGCCGACACGATCCGGGCGCTGCGCGCCGATCGCGTCCGAATCGTGATGGTCACCGGTGACAGCAAGACGACGGCGAAGGCGGTCGCGCGGCGGCTGGGCATCGACGACGTTCGCGCGGAAGTGTTGCCGGCCGACAAGCTCGCAGTCGTGAAGGAGCTGCAGACTGCCGGCCGGACGGTCGCGATGGCCGGTGACGGCATCAACGACGCGCCCGCGCTCGCCGCGGCGAACGTCGGGATCGCGATGGGTACCGGCACGGACGTCGCGATGGAAAGCGCGAGCGTGACGCTCGTCAAGGGCGACCTCCGCGGCATCCTGCGCGCGCGGCGATTGTCGCGGCAGACGCTGACGAACATCCGTCAGAATCTGTTTTTCGCCTTCATCTACAACGCCCTGGGTGTGCCGCTGGCGGCGGGCGTGCTGTATCCGTCGTTCGGGATCCTGCTGAGCCCGATGATCGCCGCCGCGGCGATGAGTTTCAGCTCGGTGTCGGTGATCGCGAATGCGTTGAGGTTGCAGGGGAGATCGCTGTCTGCGTGAAAAGCACTGGTAACTGTCGCAGTCGGTTCCGAGGTTCCGGGGTTCCGGAGTTCCGAGGTTCT